>DASREH010000014.1:0-10724 GCA_035652195.1 Candidatus Udaeobacter sp.
GGAAAAATGGAGCTTTCCATCGCCATCAGTAAAATGATGCCCGGGTAGCCCCACTCCTGAACCCACCCAAACCAGATTTGCAGAAGATGATGCATATTGTCGTTTCCACGAAAGCCGAAGAACCCCTCGCCATTCGAGCGGAAATAAAGTTCGCCCTAGTTCAGTCTAAAAACGAAAATCCGCAATCCTAAATTAAAAATGTCGATTTACCGGCGCGTTCTTCGTTACTACCGACCGTTTCTGGGCCAAACGATCCTGGGATTGGTTTTATCGCTGGTTGCCGTCGGTCTGAACCTGCTCAAGCCATGGCCGTTTAAGTTGATTGTCGACGATTATCTTCGTCTGGGTCAGACCGCGCCAGCGAATTGGCACATCTGGATTCCTTTGCTCTGCATCGCCCTCGTCCTGATCCAACTTTTCTGGGGAGTGGTCAATTGGATCACAAATTACCTGTTTGTGAACATCGGTCTCCAGGCATTGCTCAAATTGCGCACCGATCTTTATTCATATTTGCAATCGCTCTCACTCAAGTTCCACGACGCGCGCCGTTCCAGCGATTCCAGCTTTCGCGTGGCCTACGATTCGCAATCAATACAGACAATCTACAACAAAGGATTTACCAACATCTTTGCGTCGGTGATTACGCTGATTGGAACATTTCTCATCATGTTGCGACTGGACTGGCAGCTCACCCTCGTTTCGCTTGCCATTGTTCCTTTGGTTGTTGGCACCATTTATCTGTTTGCCCAACGAATCCGCCGCGAGTCGACGTCCATTCAGGAGCGGGAGAGCGCAGTGCTTACGCAAGCTCAAGAAGGTCTCAGCTCGATCCGAATGGTCCATGCATTTGGACGAGAGGAATTCGAAGTTCTCCAATTCCAGCAGCAAGCGCGGCAAAGTTTACAAGCGAATCTGCGGCTCACTCTGACGAATGTGAACAGCGCGCTGGTGATCAGCACGTTGATGGTCGTTGGAACAGCGGCGATGTACTACATCGGTTCGGTTCACGTTCTTCGGGGAACACTCACGCTCGGGTCACTGCTGGTTTTTAGCGCCTATCTCCTGATGCTCTATCAGCCACTCGAGCAACTCACTTATACCGCCTGGGCCATGGAAGGCGCCACCGCAGGCGCTAAACGCTGTTTCGAAGTGCTCGACCGCGAAGACGACGTGCGCGACTCGCCAAATGCCGTCACCATAACGTCAGCTAAAGGCGCGATTGCGTTTGAATCCGTAAATTTTGGCTACGCAGGCGATCGGGAGGTGTTGCGAGACATCAATCTGCGTATTGAACCGAACCAGATTGTTGGACTCGTAGGCGGTACCGGCGCAGGCAAAAGCACGTTGATGAGCTTGGTACCGCGATTTTACGATCCTTCCAGCGGCGTGGTCGCGCTCGACGGCCGCGATGTGCGGGAGATTACGAAAAAGAGTCTGCGAGCACAGATCGCGATCGTTCTCCAGGACACGCTGCTTTTTTCCACCACCATCCGCGAAAATATTGCGTATGGCCGTCCCGATGCGACTGAAGACGAAATCATGGAAGCGGCGCGTCGCGCGCAGGCAGACGAGTTTATCCGACAAATGCCGGAGGGGTATGGCAGCGCGGTGGGTGAACGGGGTGGTCACTTGAGCGTCGGGCAGCGACAGCGGATCGGTATCGCGCGTGCTTTCTTAAAAAACGCGCCGATCCTGCTATTGGACGAACCCACGTCAGCGCTTGATCCCGCAACCGAAGCCGCGATCATGGAAACCATTCAGGAATTAATGCGCGGCCGCACAACTCTCATTGCCACTCACCGCCTGGCGACAATCCACGGCCTCGATGAAATTATTGTGCTAGAACACGGGCGCGTTGTCGAAAAAGGGCGTGGCCCCGAGTTGATCGCACGGGGCGGAATCTACGCAAAACTCTACGCATCAGGAAAATTCCCGACATGATGGCCTGCTTCTGTCATGTTGAGCGAAGCGACACATTTCTGATTCGCCATTCTGATTATCAAACAATTATCCAGAGATTTTTCGATCCGTTCAGGATGACAAGCTACTGAGATTATGAGTAACGTCAGAGAGGATCGATACGTCGAGCGCGACTGGTGGCCGGATCCCATCCCTCCAAACGTCCAGTTTGGAGAAGGCTTTTATTGCGAAAGCGCGCAGATTTTCCGAAAACTTCGAAGCGAGAAATCAGGCGCGGTCATCATCGGCAAACACGTTTCCTGCTATGCCGGCTGTTCGTTTTCCGTCGGCGAGCATGGTCAATGCACAATCGGAGATTTCACGTTGCTCAATGGCGCCCTGATCATGGCAGATGACAAAATCGAGATCGGCTCGTATTGCCTCGTTTCCTGGAATGTCGGCATTGCGGACTCCGATTTCCATCCACTGGCGCCGGCGCAGCGGCTCATCGACGCACAAGCGCTGGCGCCTTATTTTAAGGATCGGCCGGCGCGCCCCAAGTTGAAAACCGCTCCGGTGAAAATTGAAAATAACGTCTGGATCGGCATGAACGCGGTCATTCTCAAAGGCGTCACAATCGGTGAAAACTCGATTGTCGCGGCAGGATCCGTGGTCACCAAGAGCATTGAGCCAAACGTCGTTGTCGCGGGTAATCCCGCGGTAGTCGTTAGGCAATTGTGAACAGTGATTAGAAGACGGATTTCAGCATCGTCGGAATTGCCGACCCATACTGGCACCCTGGAAATGTGGAGTCCGTCATCTTCAAGGCGCTATTCTCGACAATGAAACGCAAGCGCATCGTAGTTATGGGTTTCATGGGTTCAATGCCGATCGCGGGGGTGATCTGGCAGCACATCCATTACATCGTAGGCCTGCAACAGCTCGGACATGAGGTGTATTACATTGAGGATTCCGCTCGGATTCCTTACAATCCGGAAACGTTCGAAGTCACGACTGATTTCGATTACACCGCCGGTTTGTTAAACCGATTAGCTCGAGAATTCGACTTCAAGAATCGTTGGGCGTACTGCGCGCGATATTCACCGGGCAATCCGACGGCAGGTTTGCGATTAGATAAAATTCGGCGGTTGTACCGCGAAGCGGACGCCGTCCTCAACATCTGCGGCACACAAGAGTTTAACGACGACCTGCTTCAGTCGGATCGGATTCTCTACATCGAGAGCGATCCGGGCGTCGAACAAATCAAAATCGACAAAGGCATTGCCTCCACCAAGGCATATCTTGGGCGGCACCATGCGCTGTTCAGCTTTGGCGAAAATATCGGCACCAAAAGATTCCCAGTCCCAACTCACGGATTAAAATGGCTGCCAACACGGCAGCCAGTGGTTACTGATCTTTGGCGAACCAGACACTCTCCTCCCACCGCTGCAATGTTCACGTCGGTGGCCAATTGGTCGACCAGCGGTCTCAAGGACATTATCTGGCGGGGTGAGAAATATCTCTGGAGTAAGTCACGCGAATTTCTTCGATTTATTTCGGCGCCCAAAAAAGCCGGTGAGACACTCGAATTGGCAACCAATATTGAGCAGGCTTCCACCCGCGCAAAATTCGAACGAAACGGTTGGCGCCTGACTTCGCCGCTACAAATGAGCGTCGATTACTGGCTGTATCGAGATTACGTGCAGCGATCCAAAGGCGAGTTTACGGTCGCCAAGGACCAATATGTGCGGCTCAACACAGGATGGTTCAGTGACAGGAGTGTCTGCTACCTGGCAGCAGGCCGTCCGGTTATTATTCAGGAAACCGGATTCACAAAATTCTACGGCGGCAAGGCAGGTCTTTTATCGTTTCGAACCCTTGAAGAAATTGTCGAAGCAGTGAAGCAAATTAATGCTGATTACCCCAAACATTCGCGCGCTGCTTACGCTCTGGCGCGTGAAATGTTCGAGGCGAAAAAGGTGCTGAAATCAATTCTCGACCGCGCGGGAATCTGACGGATGTTTCTTCAATTAGAGATTTGAACGTAGAACGCATGTGTCCTGTCTGTTGTGTCCGAAGAGGCCATTTGGTGATGCAAATCCGAATCTTGGTTTTCGAGTACGCTATTTAAGTCAGCAGTCTTTGGGTTCATGAAGCGTCTCATCATCTTATTATCCGCTGGGCTGTTGTTTACGCCGATTTTGGAGGCGCAACAAGGAACCCCGCATCCCCCGTCGATGGAACCGCAAGGTCCAGCGCGACCGGATCCATGGAAATCAAGCACACCCACTCAGGACACAATTACCGTTCCGGTTCCGATTGCGCCACCAAAACCGAACGGGCCGGTACAAAAGAGCCTGGTCCGCATTACTGCAACTTCGTTAGACCCGGATTACAAAGCTCCTTGGAACGCCGGGACGCTTCAGCGCGGAGTCGGCGCCGGATTTGTCATAAGCGGCAATCGCATAATGACAAATGCGCATGTGGTCGCCAATAGCCGTTATCTCACCGTCGAACGCGACGGCGATCCCAATAAGTATCCGGCCAAAGTACAATTCATAGCGAATGATTGCGACCTGGCGGTAATCACCGTCTCCGCTCCTGATTTTTTCAAAAACATGTTGCCGTTGCAACTCGGTGGGATTCCGGCGTTGGAATCGACCGTCTCGGCATATGGTTATCCGATTGGGGGCGAGCGCATGTCGGTCACCACAGGGATCGTGTCCCGGATTGATTTTCAACTCTACACGCACTCTTCCGTGGATCAGCACCTGGCGATCCAGATCAGCGCGCAGATTAATCCCGGCAACAGCGGCGGCCCTGTAATGCAAGACGCAAAAGTGGTCGGCGTAGCATTCCAGGGTTACAGTGGTGATGTAGCTCAGGGCGTCGCCTACATGATTCCCACCCCGGTGATCAAGCGGTTTCTCCGGGACATCGACAACGGGCATTACGACGAATATCCGGATCTTGCGATTACTTACGCAAAATTACAAAACCCGGCCCAGCGAAAATTTCTGGGACTTAAAGACGACGACCACGGAGTGCTGGTCAGTTCAGTCGTCGCGGCAGGCCCGTCAGACGGTATTCTTTATCCGGGGGATGTTCTTCTCGCCATCGACGGCCACGCCATCGCCAGCGACGCCAACGTGGAACTGGAAGGTGAACGCGCACAATTTGAAGAAGTGGTCGAACGAAAATTCAAGGGAGATTCTGTCAAGATGGACATCTTGCGCGACAAGCGTCCAATGACCGTGGAGATCAAGCTGTTTAAGCCCTGGCCGTACTCGATTCAGGGCCACACCTACGACACACGTCCGCGTTACATTCTTTACGGCGGTCTGTTATTCCAACCTTTAAACCTGGACATGCTAGAAGCGTATCGCACAGCGGATCTGCGAGTGCGACATTTCTTCGAATACTTCGTTTTGGACCAGCTTTATCTGCAGCACCCCGACGTCATCGTCCTGGCTAACATTTTGCCGGATCCGATAAACACTTATCTGTCCCCGTATCGTGGGAGCATCGTTGACGAAGTGAATGGCAAAAAAATCCGGACACTAGACGAATTGGCGGCCGCGTTCGCCGATTCGCCGGAGCGGCTGGTTATTCGCATGATTGGAGACGGACCTCCGCTGGTGCTTAACCGGAGCCAGGTGGAAACTGCGCGGGAACGGATCAAGACGCGCTACAACGTGCTGAAGGAGCAAAATCTCGAGGAACAACCGGCGTCAAGAGCAAACGAGCAGGCACGCAAAAACTAGAGATGATGACCAGGCATTCTTTTATCGCATTTGGCATAATGCTTTTCGCGGTCAGCGGGGCGATGGGCAAAAAGGAAACCGCGGTACCTGCGGCATTAAACAAGCAAAAACAGCTGGCACTCGTCCGCGTAAATGTCACAGGGCAGTCGTACGACTATTTTCGGCCATGGCAAAAGAAAGCGCCATTTTCAAAACGGGCGCTGGGGGCCGTCTTGTCTAAAGGTCGTGTCCTTGTGACAGCCGACTTGGTTACCAACCAGAATTATGTCGAGCTGGAGCGCGCTGAATCTGGCGAAAAAACGGCCGCTACCGTTGAGGTCATTGATTATGAAGCGAACCTCGCGTTGCTCCAACCAACGGACAAATCGTTTCTCGATGGAATCACCCCGCTTGAGATCGCGCCCGATACAATCGTTGGAGATCGGCTCGCAGCCTGGCAATTAGAACCGACTGGGGCACTGCTCGCTACAGAGGGTTTGGTAACGACGGTCCAAACGATGCCCTATCCGATCGATGTCGGAGAGTTTCTGACGTACCGCATCAGCATTCCAATGCAATATCGGGAGAACAGTTACACGGTGCCACTGGTTAAGAAAAACAAGCTTGCGGGGTTGCTATTGCGCTACGATTCGCGCTCACAACTACTGGATGCAATCCCTGCCCCCGTGATTTCCCATTTCTTAAAGGACGCTGAAACCCAGAATTATCGTGGATTTCCTTCCGCTGGCTTCTCATTTTTCCCCACACGCGATCCGGCGCTGCGTGAGTTTGCGGGAGAAAAGGGCAAGGACGCGGGAGGAGTTTATGTCACCAACGTCGAGCCCGGCACGCCAGCAATGAAAGCCGGACTCCAGGTCGGCGACATCGTGACTGCGGTCGCGAACAATGAAATCGATCAAAACGGAAACTACGTCGACCCGCTCTACGGCAAAATCGAGTTCACCAACCTGCTCACCGCGCACGCTTACGCCGGTGATGTCGTGCCATTTCGCATCGAACGTAATGGCAAGCCAATGCAGCTAAATGTCACACTCGAACACCGGGATGCGAAAGATTTTGTTAGTCCACCGTACAACCTGGATCAACCCCCCAGGTATTATGTGCTTGGCGGCCTGATTTTTCAGGAACTTTCGCGCCAATATCTCAAAGAATGGGGTCCCAACTGGCAGAGAGAAGCTCCCCAGCGTTTGGTTTACCTCGACTATTTCCAGTCAGAGCTCTTTCCCGATAGAAATCGCCGCGTCGTTATTCTTAGCCAAGTGCTTCCGGCTAACAGCACAATTGGTTACGATGAGCTGGCCTTTTTGACCGTGACGAAGGTGAACGGCAAAGAAATTAAATCGCTCGATGATCTGGCTGAGGCGGCTAAACACCCCATAGACGGATTTATCAAAGTCGAAACAGAAGAAGACCCAAAGCAAATCGAACTTGATGCAGCACAAGTCGCCGCCGAAGCGCAAGATCTCCAGGAGAACTACGGCATTTCAGCGCTGCATCGGCTTAACTGAACGGCTCACGCCGCACGGCGGTGAGCGTCTGGCCATTTCTGAGCACAGAACCGAACTGCTGAAGTTCTTTCTGCGATCCAGAACATTTCAAAGAGTGATGTCGCCCGTTCGGGGTTTTGCCAAAAATCGTTCCACCTCGTCGTTATACGTTTGGAATGGATCACCCATGACAAGGAAATCACGATTATCACAGGCGATTGAGTCCCAGTTAATAACGTAAGGCGAATTGCAATTCTGGAAAAAGGCCACTGCGCGAGCGCGACCCGAGGCCCGTGTGTTTGCGGGCGGAACATGCATGGCGCTTGAACGCCGGACGTTGTTATTCCATTCCGCAATCCGTTTGCCAGGGGTAACAGCAAAGAACAAACCTCTGAGCGGGTCGATGTTGTGATACTCGAGATCAATACTTTGAAGCCATGGATTATCCCAATTCAGTCCTTCAGATTCGATAAAGGACTCCAGCAACCATTTCTTGGTAATCCAATCCACTCCGCCAATAAGTGCCTGATGGTTGCTTGCGATTGCTTCCAGAACGAATCCCCAATTTTCTAACAGCCAATTAGTCTCTGCGCTGCTGTTGCGCAGATGTTTTTGTGCCAAATGATGGAATTCCCATTGTACATCGAGGGCCCCGATCGTTCTACCGTTTTCCAGACGGACAATCCATTGCTGCGTCGCGTCACGTGAGATGTCACGAGTGCTTTGGACGGCGTCGGCCAGAACAAGATTTCGCGGCAGACGGCCTTCCTCGAGCAACGATAAGACGCACGCGGTTGTTCCGATCTTCAAAGCGGTGGCATACGGACTCATGTTGGAATCACCAATGAGCAGGTGCAGGCGCCGGTATTTTCTGTAGTCCGCCAGTGGTTCGTCGCGCGCGTTGATGATGGCACGATTGAATTGAACCCACTGATAAATGTCGTTCACGATATGGTCGGCTCGCTGGCTGAGCTGAAAATTGACCTGGGTCTCGGGTTGCGGCGGTTCGAAATCGAACGCCAATGGATTAGACTGACCAACACGTCCCGCACCTGTGAAGATTTGACGCGTTGCGAGGAAAGTCAGCAACGTTCCCAGGATCGGCGGGGTGAATTGCGCCTCCCGTTTCATCAAATAATTCTCGTGACAACCAAAGGTGGCCCCCGTGTGGTGATCGACATTGTTTTTGATAAACGACACCCGATCCTGCGCGTTCAGGGAAATTAACGAAGATTGTAACAAATCGTCTCCGGCGAGCTCGTAGCCGACCAGGTCATGCAGGTGCAGGCATTCCGGCGATGCGTATTCGATGTGCCCCATGTCCAGATACAGACGGCCCCCGTTGCGCAGGAAACCACCGTTGCCGGGCGGCTCTTCGTAGTCCCGGTAATGCAGATCGATCGTTCCGGCCTCAGCATTTCGGAACAGATGGTTCTTTACCTTTGCAGGCCAGAGCTCGGAGTTAACGTGCGGTTCTTCTCCACTCAACAGGCAGCCGTATTCCGTTTCGATCCCAACGATCCGGTCCATTATCCAGCGAGCATCAGCCAAGGGCTGCCACTCGACAAGTGTTAATCGGGGTCATCGCTGCACGAGTCGAACCTATTTGACCGATTAGAATGTATCGCGGCAGTACCCCATTCTGGGCTCCGCAAGCTATTCGAGGTTTCGGTTCCTGTGCACTAGCAACCATCAAGCGAATTAAACGCTTCCTTGAACCACGGCCGAAAAACGCCAAGTTTTTTTATGGCAGCCGTAGCCCTGCGCACTCCGTGTGAAAAAGTGGGTGGGCTCTTTTATTTTGGCCGAATGCTGGACAAGATCCGTTTGCACGGCGACGGGCAATTACCACCAGACTATCACGCTAATCTTGGCAGAGGGTTCGACGAAATATGTACGAGCTTTCTGCGGATTGATTACGACCAACTAGTGCAGCGGGTGAATCGCGGCGGTACCGACGAGGAAATCCTGCAATGGTGTTTTGACAACGGTCGGCGCCCGAGCGAGGACGATGTGTACGTCTGGAACGAGTTCATGCGCAAGCGCGGATGGAACGATGAAGTCTCAGAAATACTGGAGCGGCGTAAGAAAGAAGCTGGAATGACCGGCCGAACCGATATTCAAACGGCATTCCAATTCATCGACGCAGACGAAGGCCGGTTGCCGCCTCCGTAGGAGCGCCGGCGCGTGCGGCCGGTATTGAGTTACTCGGCCAGAGTATCGATTCGTTCGGCAAGGCCAAAATCAAGCTCAGTCAGTCCACCTTTACTGTGAGTCGAAAGAAGCAGGCGTACTTTGTTGTAACGAATATCGATGTCAGGGTGATGTTCCTCTTCCTCTGCCACTTCAGCCACTGCATTTACAAAATCAATTGCGTCCGCAAAATCATCGAACTCAAAGGTGCGTTCGATGTGTTTCTTCTCCAGCTCCCATTCCGGGATCTTTTTCATGCGCTCCTTGAGCTCGCCTTGTTTAATGAGGTCTGCCATAACGGGACAACGAGTAACACCCGAAAATCGTTTTGCAACGCCAAAACGAGCGGCATTTTTTTAGGCTGCAAACAGGGCCATTTTGAAGTGATCCGCGGGCCCTATCCGGCAATTTCTTAAAGATCGAGGATTCTGCGAAGGTTCTTTTCGGAATCGAAAACGTCGACAGCGCAGAATCGTGCCTGTTTCGATAGACGTGGCCAATCACGCAACACTTGTTTCACCGCTTCCTCCGCCTGATCGATATTCCGGATAAAACGAAATCCGCTTTCTTTTGGAAGATATTTGCCTGCGCCGGTTTCTTCGGTGATCACGGGCCGGCCGGTTGCAAGAAACGCCGCCGCACGATCACTGACCCAGCCGGTTTGCCAGGTTACATCAACACCTTTGATTGCGGTAAACTCTGCAAGCCCACTGGCCACGTATCGGCGGTAGGCACTCGGAGTGCGCGCGACCCGGTGAGGATCCACGAGATGCCACCCAAGGCGTTGCAAACGCGTCCTTTCCGGGTCGCCCGGGCTGATATTCATTGCCAGTTCAAAACACGCTTCCGAAACCCGAGTTGGCAACCCGAGGTAAGGCTCGAACATCACTCGTTTAGATAAATCGGGAAATTCACCGGCCACCTCCACGGCGCCGCTCCAATACCACTGCCCAATCGTCGTGAATTTCGGTATCCTCGGGCGAGGCCGAGGTCGCAGGAGTTTGGTGTCAGCCAACGGGTAGAACGTTTTCCAGTGCAAAGAAGATTTCGGCAGCTGACAATCCTTTGCATGTACGTTCAGGCCGATCGTCCAAAACTCGTGGTGATCCGCCTGCCCCAAATCCATTTTCGTCATCCAATAAAAAATTTCGCTTGGATCGAGGTCGCAAAAAATACGTCGCTCAAATTGTAGAAGAAACGGTGGATGGATCGAGTAACTCAGGTTGAGCAGCGTGTTTGGCCCGGCGAGTCGATCACGCAGCGCCCGCTTCGACATCCCGATACAGCGGATCCCGTCCAGTTCATGCGTAGTTGCTGCTGGTTTCTGATACAGCAGGCAGTATCGCCCGGCCAAACCGTGCGCTCGCATTTGTCGCTGGAA
>DASREH010000015.1:0-37723 GCA_035652195.1 Candidatus Udaeobacter sp.
GCGATCGGAGATGTCGTCCCGCCCGAGCGTGGCTGAAGTAGTCAATCGCTTGGGCGCGCCGCCTTCAGCCGGCATCACATAGACTTCAGTGTTTCCGTCGTATTGCGAGGTGAAGGCGATCTGTTTGCCATCCGGCGAAAAGCGAGGGAACGAACTGTATCCCGGCCCGCTGGTCAGGCGTCGTGCAATGCCGCCCTCCTTGGGGACCGTATAGATCTCTCCGGCGTAACAAAAGACGATCTGGTTATCGTTCGTTGCAGGAAAACGAAGCAGGCGGGTTGTGTCCGGCAGTTTCTGCGCATCGACGAGTGTGATCGAACTCAGACCGATTGCGCTTAAAAATGAGAAAACGAAGAGACGAGAAAATATGTTCATAAAAAGACATGAAGTGAGGAAACTGCCGCCGAACAAACCGGATGCAACTCCGATTTCGTTCAAAGCCGGCGTTCACACGATTTTATGATGCAGACGCCGCTGACTGCCGATCTTGTCTAAATGAAGCCGGCGGCTTTCGAAAAAACGCCTTTCTCACGGAAGGGGTGGGATTCGAACCCACGGTGGGTTTCCCCACGCTCGATTTCGAGTCGAGTGCCTTAAACCGGACTCAGCCACCCTTCCAACGGGCTCGATATTGTCGATCTTATTTTTGGGATGCGCAATTCGCAGGCGTTCCTGGTGTTTGCAAAGGCAACGCATCACACGAGCATTTCAACGACATGGCGATTACCCTGACCGATGGCGGCATCGAGACGCGCATCATTTTTGAATTTAGACGTCCGATTGGGGACTTCGAGGCCTACCGATTGCTCGCAGACGAAGCGGGCCGCGAGATTTTGCGGCGCATTTACGGAAGTTACGTTGAAGTAGCCAAACGATATCGTCTGCCCATTCAGCTTGGAACGCCTACCTGGCGTGCCAGCTCAAGATGGACGAGGGAGGTTCGCAGCGTGAACGCTGCGGCGGTGACATTGTTGCGTGAGATCCGGCAGCAGTTTCCCGGTGTGCAGGTCATCATCGCAGGGGTAATCGGTCCGGCGTCCGATGGTTACAAGACCGGTGAAGCGCTCAGTGCCGATGCCGCTTTGGCTTATCATCGTGACCAGGCAGACGTGCTGGCGGGACTCGGTGTCGATCTTCTCTACGCGCCAACGTTTCCTGCAGTCTCGGAATTGTTGGGCGCTGCACGTGCGATGGCGGAAACTGGTTGTTCATACGCACTGGCACCGATGTTGCACCCAGCAGGCACCATGCTCGACGGCACACCACTCGCAGAGGCTATTCGCCAGATTGATGCCGAAATCTCGCCAGTTCCGAGTCATTATATGATCGGTTGTCTCTATCCGACACACGCCCAAACAGCGTTGCAGAGTGTGCGCAGCGCTCAGGCCACTCTCGTCAGGCGTGTGCGGGGGTTAAAAGCGAACGCTTCCCCTCTTCCGCCCGAGGATCTCGACCAACTAACCCATTTGGCCGGGGCCAATGTTCGGGTTTGGGCTCGGGACGAAATAACGTGTGCCAGGGAGTTTGAGCTTACCATTTTGGGTGGTTGTTGTGGGACGGATGAGTGTTACATCGAGGCTTTGGCCAGGCTGGCGGTGAACTAAGGCCCTTTGGCCATTCAGTCGGCGAAAAATGTTACAATTTAAGGCTTGCCATGTACGAACCGAAGGCTGCATATTGTGTGTCCGAAGGACAGCCAACGCTATTACTTGTTGTTCACCAGGATTCACAGGTTGTTTGCGGCGCTGTTCACAACTATTCGCACGTTATTGAAACCTCAACCCCTCCCTCATCGCCATGATTCAACTAAAACCCGGAATTCCGCCTGCCTCGCTTAAAGGACCACGTGAACCGGCCCTGCGCCGTAAAAACAAGGCTAAGAAAAAGCCTGGTCTGCGTTTTAAGCGCGTGTTCAGCGATGCGGCTGTTGCGCCGTTTGAGCAGGTTGAATGGGAACGGCGAACCGCTGAAATCACGGATGACAGTGGCAAAGTGATCTTTAAGCAGGAGGACATCGAAGTTCCGAAAAGCTGGAGCGCGCTGGCAACCAAAATAGCTGTCTCGAAATATTTTTATGGCGACATCGCGAACGGTACCGATCCGTACAAAGGAGGACGAGAAACTTCGGTGCGGCAGCTGATTCACCGGGTGACACGGACGATTACCGACTGGGGATGGGCCGACGGCTATTTCGCAGACAAGGAAGCTGCGGAAATCTTTTATAATGAACTGACCTGGCTGTGTCTGAACCAATTCGGCGCGTTCAACTCCCCGGTGTGGTTCAATCTCGGTCTATATCATCAGTATGGCGTCGGCAAAGGAGCAGGCGCAGGAAACTATTTCTACAACCGGCAGACTGGCAAAGCCGAACGAGCAGCGTCCCAATACGAATATCCGCAGGGAAGCGCATGTTTTATCCAGAGTGTGGAAGACACAATGGAAGATATTATGCGGCTGGCCACGAGTGAAGCGATGCTCTTCAAATATGGCAGCGGAACTGGCACCGATCTTTCGTCGCTGCGGTCAACGCGGGAGAAACTGAGTGGTGGGGGCAAACCGAGCGGACCGCTCTCGTTCCTTAAGGTTTACGATCAGGTTGCAAACGTGGTGAAGAGCGGCGGCAAAACTCGCCGTGCCGCGAAGATGAACACGCTCAAGGATTGGCACCCGGACATTGAAGAATTCATTGATGCCAAGCAGAAGGAGGAAAAGAAGGCGTGGGCGCTTATCGAGCAGGGGTTCGACGGCAGTTAC
This sequence comes from Candidatus Udaeobacter sp., assembly GCA_035652195.1. Classification (GTDB taxonomy): domain Bacteria; phylum Verrucomicrobiota; class Verrucomicrobiia; order Chthoniobacterales; family UBA10450; genus Udaeobacter. Next base: position 2,755 of record DASREH010000015.1, read on the forward strand.
AATGGCGACGCGTATGGCTCGGTGATGTATCAGAATGAAAATGTAAGCGTACGGGTCAGCGACGAATTCATGGAAGCGGCGCTGGAGGGTCGTGAGTGGTGGACGCGCCGCGTGACGGATGGCAAGCCGTGCGAACGCAAAGAGGCGCGCACACTGCTTCGCAAGATTGCTGAAGGTACCTACATCTGCGGTGATCCTGGAATGCAATTCGATTCCACCATCCATAAATGGCACACATGCAAAGGCACCGGCCGCCAAAATTCCACGAATCCATGTTCAGAGTATCTCTTTCTGGATAACACTGCGTGCAATCTGGCTTCGTTGAATTTGATGAAATTTAAGACGCCCGATGGCGACTTTGATATTGAGCGTTTCAAGGCCGCGGTTCGAATTTTCATCACAGCGCAGGAAATCATTGTCGATAACGCAAGTTATCCAATCAAGGAAATCGCGGAGAACTCCCATATTTTCCGCACGCTTGGACTCGGTTACGCCAATCTCGGATCGCTCATCATGAGCTATGGTTTCGGTTACGACAGCGTGGAAGGCCGGGCTCTCTGCGGGGCGATCACTTCCATCATGACCGGCGAAGCGTATGAACAGAGTGCCCGATTGGCGCAGGTAATGGGACCGTTTCCCGGTTATCGCGAGGCGCGGGCCAGCGGCGTGCCGAAGCCAGTCGCTAAAGACAACGTCGCATCCATGCTGGAGGTGATTGAGTTGCACCGGAAGGCCGTGAGCGACATCTCAGATGCGAAGGAATTCGCGCACCTGAAAGAAGAAGCTGCGAAGGTTTGGGACAACGCGGTAGAGCTTGGAAAACGTTACGGCTACCGCAATGCGCAAGTTACTGTGCTCGCCCCAACCGGCACGATCAGTTTTCTTATGGATTGTGATACAACGGGAATCGAGCCGGACATCGCTCTGGTGAAATACAAACTGCTCGCGGGTGGCGGCATGTTGAAAATTGTTAACCAAACGATCAAGCCCGCATTACAGAAGCTCGGTTACAATTCCGACGAGATTGAAAGCATCGTCGCGCACATTGATGCTTTCGATACCATTGAAGATGTCACTGACACAGATGGATCGACGATTTCATCCGGATTAAAGCCGGAGCACCTGCCGATCTTTGACTGCGCGTTCAAACCGTTCAAAGGAGAGCGCAGTCTCAACTATATGGCCCATCTTCGAATGATGGCAGCGGCGCAGCCTTTCCTCAGTGGCGCAATTTCGAAAACCGTCAATTTGCCGGAAGCCGCCACAGTGGAGGATATCATGAACACCTATGTGGAGGGATGGCGACTTGGCTTGAAATCGGTCGCCATTTACCGCGAGGGCTCGAAACGTTCCGCACCGCTGAATACTCGCAAGACAAAAGACATGGGCAGTGTAGCCTCCGCTCTCACCGGGGGCGCCGACTCCGGCGGCGATGCCGACGCTCTTCAGGCGCGCATCCTCGAACTCGAACAGGAAGTCGCTTTATTGCGTGGTCGCGTCGATCAACCGGTGCGGCACCGCATGACCGACACGCGTATGTCGCTCACACATAAGTTCGAAATCGCGGGTCACGAAGGTTACATCACCGTCGGCCTTTTTGCTGACGGCCAGCCTGGTGAGCTTTTTATTACCATGTCGAAGGAGGGCAGCACGATCGGCGGCTTGATGGACACGGTCGGCACGCTGACATCCATCGCGCTGCAGTACGGTGTGCCACTCGAGAGTTTGATCAAGAAATTTGCTTACCAGCGATTTGAACCCAGCGGATTCACGAAGAACCCTGATATCCGTCACGCCACCAGCATTACTGATTATGTGTTTCGCTGGCTGGGGTGCCAGTTCATCAGAGGCTATAAAGAGGCGACTTCACCAAATCGAGGTCAACCGGATCTGCCGCTGAAGGAAATTGCCGACATCGAGAAAAAGGCCGTGAACCGTCCGGTTTCGGACTTGGCACGCACCGCGGAAAAGGAAGTGATCGACGTGATCACAAATCATCCGCCGGGGGACTCCGAATCGGGCCGGCAGAATGGTAATGGTCATAGTCACGCCGATCGTGTAACGGTGGCGCTCGGCAGTATCTTCATGGGTATCACGTGCTCGGTTTGTGGCAGTGATAAGGTGATTCGTGCCGGTGCCTGTGGTGTCTGCACCGAATGCGGTACCAGTCAGGGTTGCAGCTGAAACAGTAGATTCAGTTTACTAACTGACCGGTTAGCGTTCGGATTGCGGAGTGCTATTAGTGAGTGTAGCTGCTTGAGGGTTGCCTGTCAGCGCCTCAGATCCTATCTGGCAGATTACGAAGAACCCAGGGCCACCGCTGCCTGATTGGACATGCGCGCCCGCATGGCTACAATGCGTGGCCTGTTTTCCAGAGATTAATTGAATGAATAAGCTCGACGCGCAGCGACAAAAAGAAATTCAGCAAGCCGAGGAACTGCTTTTTGCGGGACCGCAGGCGCTCGGTTTTGCCAAAGGTCTGTTCCAGGGACATTTCGTTTCCGATTGGGTGATGCCTTATCCCCGGATCCTGGATCCGCAGCAGGCGGAATTAGACGGCACACTTGCCGAGCTTCGCCAATTTCTGGATCAACATCTCGATGCCGCAGAAATCGACAGGAACGCGGACATCCCGCGCGGCGTAATTGACGGACTGGGCCGTGTCGGCGTCCTCGGTATGACTGCACCGAAGGAATATGGCGGGAGTGGATTTTCGCAAATGGCCAACTGCAAAATTCTGGAAGAGATCGGTCGCCGTTGTGCATCTACTTCCGTCTTTGTGAATGCACACCACTCTATTGGGATTCGCGCGTTGTTGCTCTTTGGCACGCATGAGCAAAAGCAACGATGGCTGCCAAAGTTGTGCAGCGGTGAACAGCTCGGCGCCTTTGCGCTAACAGAAAAGGAGGCAGGATCGGATGCCGCCAACGTGCAAATGCAAGCGCGACCGAGCGAAGACGGCTCGCACTTCATTCTCAACGGCGAAAAGCGTTACATCACAAACGCGGCTATCGCTGATGTGCTGACGGTAATGGCACGCACGCCCGTGCCTGGATCGGATAAAACCTCAATCACCGCGTTCCTGGTTACGCCGGACATGCCTGGTTTTGAGATCATTGAAGCCCGAATGCCAAAAATGGGAATCCGCGGCACCGCCACAGGTCGATTCGCCTTGCGCGACGTCAAAGTTCCGAAAGAAAACATTCTCGGTCCACCGGGCAAAGGTTTAAAGGTTGCGCTCACGGTTCTGGATTTCGGACGCACAACATTCGGCGCATGCTGCACCGGAGCGGCCAAGACTTGTCTGCGTTTGGCGATCGAACACGCAAACACACGAAAACAGTTCGACAAAACACTCGGCAATTTCCACCTGGTTCAAAAGAAAATTGCGCGCATCGCGGCAGATGCTTATGCGATGGAGGCGATGACCACCATCACTGCGGCGTTCATCGATCGCGGCCTGGAGGATTACATGCTCGAGACGGCGATGCTAAAGGTGTTTACGACCGAGCGGCTTTGGGAGTGCATCAATGATGTGTTTCAAATTTATGGCGGCTCCGCATATTTCGTCGATCTCCCGCTGGAGCGCATGATGCGGGACGCACGGATCAATCAGATCGGTGAAGGCGCAAATGAAGTGCTGACTTCTTTTATCGCATTAGTGGGAATGCGCGGACCGGGCATGGAGTTCAAGGAAATCTATGACACGATGGTAAAACCCACTCGTGAGCAGGGCTTCGCGAAAGCGTGGACAGCGGGTAAGGCCCGACTCGGAGCCACCGTGCGGGTCCCCGACATTCCAGTGCGAAGCGCGGAGCTACGATCGTTTGCGAGTCAAATTGGGCGTTTGATCTGGCGCTTCAACGTGGCTGTAAACCGAGCCCTCGTGACCTATCGCGAGCCCATACTGGACATGCAGCTCCTCCAGGAACGCATCGCAAATGCGGCAATGGACCTTTTTGCTTCAACCTGCGTCCTCAGTCGGTATGACGCCGAACTTCAATCGGTTCAGCGCAATGGGAGTTCTTCGTCTCCCAACCAACTCGCCGCCGATTTGTTTTTGCGTCAGTCCTTCCGCCGGATTCGGCATTTCCTCGCTGGACTTACAGATAACGAGGACAAGTCGGTCTTGGCGACGGCAAAATCTCTCTTGAACAATTTAGGGAATTAGCGGGAAGAGCTTTTCGCACAAAAAAATAAATCCACGGTCGCGCTGCCGCGCCGGCAGCACGCATTACCCGGCGAATTCGTGCGGGGCTTTGCTTATTGCCCGGAACGATGGCCTAAAATATCCAATGCGCCATGAGTGGTCGGAATGGCGGCGATCCGGTCGCAAGGTTGCGGGATGCGGGAGCCTCCGGAGACAGTGTAGCACATCTTTTTCGAGGTCTTGACGATCCTCTGTGCTTGTGGCCGGAGCACCACGTTCTTGTTGCTCGGATCAGCAGCTGCCGATGCGCAAAACGCAAGCGCAAGCACCACGGTCGCGCATCGGACCGACCAGCCGCACCAGCGACTTGGTCTGCCTACTGTTTTCACGGACTAAGTGTGATTCCGCCTGAAAAACTAAGCAAGCGCATTTTTCCGCGATTTTAGGACAAGAAACCGATATTTTCGGGCCGCGATGCAGTACTGGTTTAATCAGTCCAAAGGAAATGCTCGAGGCGAAGATTCGTTAGGCGAGCCTTGGCCTCATCGCTTCGACTGCCTCCAGCTGCAGTTAACTTCTCGTAGATAGCAGCAGCAGATTCCCACTTTGAGTCTTCCTCCAACAGGCGCGCCGCGTTAAAACCGGCCTTGTAATACCAGAAGAGTTCACGCGGCTGGTCGGGACGCGCGTCTTCTTCCAGTATTTTGTAGAACGTGGCCAACGCGTTGGCACGGTCACCTTTTTTCTCCAGACATAGTCCCTTCTTAAAAAGACCCTGATTGCGCCAGTGAACTGGCGCGTCCTTATCGGAGCCGAGTTGATCGTACATTTCGATCGCGCGCTGGTAATTACCTGGGTCGCTTGCGCTCATCTCAAAGAAAATGTCGCCCTTGCCGCACAGGGCCTCGCGTTTCTCTGAAGGACCGGCATCGCTCTTCAGGACCTCATCGTACAACGCCAGAGCATCCTTCGGTTTGCCAAGCTTTCGTTCAATCACAGCCTGTTCATTGCGGGCAGCCCACCGAAGTACGCCGTTTTGCCGCACCACCTGATCAAACAAGACAATCGCTCGGTCCAGCGAATGTTCCCCCATGCTGGACATAGCCGACTCTGCCGCGAAGAAGAGAGCTTTTTCACCGAGGGAAGTGTCGGCAGTCTGTTGCGAGATCAATTCAAACTGCGTTTGAGCATTGGCAAAATCGTGCCGCCGGTAATAAAGCTCAGCCAACTTCATCCGGACTTCCGGAGCGAAAGCCGAATCTGCGTGTTGTTCGAGGAAGCGTTTGGAAAGCTCAATGACTTTGTCTTCGTTTTCGCCCCGCGCTTCCTCAACCCAGATGTTCAGATAATCGCCGCGCTCCGCTGCTGCCGCGGTTGGCGACTCCGCGGCGCGAGTCAGATAGTTGCGCGCTTCATCGAGGCGGGGAGGCGAGGCATGAAACGCCAGTTCCGCCAGGCTCACCAAAGCTTCGGATACCCGAGGATTTTTTGGAAAGTCATGAATGAATTGTTGCAGTGATCCTGTCGCCTTCTCATCTCCTTTTTCCGCCTGCACGAGGCCTTCATCCAGTCGCAGGTCAGCACGGGCGGCTTCATCGCCGCCTATTTTTTCGAGGTCATTATAAGCAGCCAGAAAACGCGAACGATCACCGAGCTGCAACCAGCCAGTAGACGCGTTGAAAAGCGCCACCTGTGCGTAGGGAGATCCGGAACGGGCTATTCGTTCGAAATCCGCGGAAGCTTTGGCAAATCGTGCTGCGAGGTACTCGGCTTGTGCGGAAAGGAAATCAATCTGTGCAATCAAAGACCGCTCCGGGCGAAAGGACCGCGCGTCGTTTAAGATAGCAATCGCTTCGTCGAAGTGCTTGTCCTCGATTTCGAATTGCGCGAATTCGATCAGAGCAGGTGCAATCGCCGGAATTTTGACGCCTGTATGCCGAAGATCCGTGAATAATTGTCGAGCTCGCTCTCTTCGTCCTGCACGCTTTTCGAAGCGGGCGAGATACCATCGCGCAAAACTACGCCGCGGTTGTTCGGGACTGCGCACCCATCGCTCCAATTCGTTGCGGGATGCCTTCTGTTCAGTTCGATACAATTCGTCAAGCTTAGCGAAGAGAAGGGAAAGGTCCGGATCTGCTGGATGACGATCAATAAATTGCTCGATCACATCATCCGCGATCTCGGGTGTCTTCAGTTGCTCTTGCGCTTCTGCGATACCGAACACTGCCGCGATCAACGCAGAGTGCGCTGCTCCCTCAGGTCTTTTCAAAAGTGCCTGAAAAATGCCAATGGCTCTCTCCGGCCGGTGCTGGATTAATTCCAGCCGGCCGCGCAACACCCGGCGTTCCCTTCGTTCCGCAATTGACGCTGGCTGAATCTGTTCAAGCAGACGCCGCGTACCCTCCAGATCACCTGTTTCGATGGACAAGTCGGCGGCGCGCAGCTGCGCTCGCGTTCCCCACTCCTTGTCGTGAATGAGAAGCATGAACTTTTTCAGTGCTTGATCGCGTTTTCCTAATGCCCTCAACGTTTCCGCCGCTCCAAAAATCGCGGCGTTGCGAAACGGCGAGTTCTGATCATCAGCCAGTTGCTCGTAAAGTGGCAGCGCTTCATCCCATCGGTGAAGATTAGCGAAAGCCTGTGCTCGCCAAAATTTTGCCCATGGGAGTTCGCGGAGCCGCGCATCCGCCAATAAAGCAAGAGCATCGTCGGGATGTTTTGCGGCTACCTGCGCCTCGGCAAGCTTCTCAACTACGGCGCGCCGGTCCCGTTCGGACAAATTATTGGCTAACAACGCCTGCAAGCGCACGAGTGCTACCTCTGGGACGCCTTCTGCAATCGGCGCTGCGGCTTCTGAAATTTCCCTCGACAGATCGGCGCGGGCCAATTGCGCGAGAAGGCTCAGGAAGCAAAAGAGTCCTATGCGGGCTTTGAGCGTCATGTACTCTTTAGTGACAGCCGCAGATATTGACCTGTATGGCTGCCTGGCAATTCGGCAATCTCTTCGGGTGGACCTTCTCCAACAATCTCACCACCACTCTCTCCGCCCTCCGGCCCCAGATCAACGATCCAGTCCGCGCACTTGATCATCTCGAGGTTATGTTCAATGACGATCACCGTGTTCCCTGCTGTGCGCAGTTTCATTAACACGTGCAGGAGTTTTTCGATATCCGCGAAATGCAACCCGGTCGTGGGTTCATCCAGGATGTAAAGTGTGCGTCCCGTTGCTTTCTTCGCAAGCTCAGTTGCCAGTTTCACGCGTTGGGCTTCTCCGCCGGACAGAGTCGTTCCGGCCTGACCAAGTCGCAGATAGCCGAGACCTACATCGAGTAAGGAGTCCAATTTTTCTGAAATACTGGGTATGTTCCGGAAAAAACGTGCTGCCTCGTCGACTGTCAGATCAAGAACATCGGCAATGTGTTTGCCTTTGTATGTGATCTCAAGAGTTTCACGATTGTAACGTTTGCCGTGGCACACTTCGCATTCGACATAAACATCCGGAAGAAAGTGCATCTCGATCTTGATGAGGCCATCGCCTTCGCAATTTTCGCAACGTCCTCCTTTGACGTTGAAGCTGAATCGTCCAGCGTCATAACCACGCACGCGCGCCGCGGGTAATTGGCTGAATAGCTCACGAATCGGCGTGAATGCACCTGTATAGGTCACAGGGTTGGATCGTGGCGTTCGTCCAATCGGGCTTTGGTCAATGACGATCGCTTTATCGATTTGTTCCACTCCGTGAAGCTCCCGATAAGCCCCGGGTTTCTCTTTCGCATTATGGAAACGTCTAAACAGAGCGCGTCGCAGAATATCGTCCACCAAAGTCGATTTGCCGCTGCCAGAAACTCCGGTCACACACGTAAAACACCCAAGTGGAAAGGAAACCGTGATGTCTTTCAGATTGTTTTCGCTCGCGCCGACCAACGTCAGCCACCCTTCGGACTTATCACTCGTTCGCGGTTTAACACGCTGTTTTGGAACAGAAATTCGCGCACGGCCGGAAAGGTAATCGGCCGTGGGAGAATTCTTCGCTTTCAGCACGTCTTCAAGTTTGCCTTGGGCGACGATTTCTCCGCCGCGCGGACCGGCGCCGGGGCCAAGATCGATAATGTGGTCAGCGGCCCTGATCGTTTCCTCGTCGTGTTCGACCACGATGACGGAGTTACCGAGATCTCGAAGACGGCAGAGGGTAGCCAGGAGACGCGCATTGTCCCGTTGATGCAGTCCAATGCTTGGTTCATCAAGGATGTAAAGCACTCCTGCCAGTCCCGAGCCGATTTGGGTCGCCAGTCGGATTCGCTGCGCTTCGCCGCCGGAAAGCGTTCCGCTCTGGCGATTCAGTGTGACGTAACCGAGGCCAACTTCCACCAAAAATTGCAAGCGGGATTGAATCTCGCGGATGACGTCTCGGACAATGGTGTGTTGTTGTGACGTTAAGTCCAGTGCGGCGATAAAGCAGGCGGCCGCTTCCGTCGTCAGCTCGCTCAACTGATGAATGTTCAGCTCGCACGCGTCTCGATTCTTGATAGTCACGGCGAGGATTTCCGGTTTGAGCCTTGCTCCCTTGCAGACATTGCAAGGTTCGTACGACATGAACGATCGAATCCGATTGCGCGTGAATTCGCTCTGCGTTTGCTCGTATAAATGCTGCATCTGCGGCACCAACCCTTCGAATGGTCGCGTCATTTTGCCCTTCGCTGCGGGGCCATTGTCGCTGAAGTTCATTTCAATGGGCGCTCCATTCGTGCCAAAATAAAGCGCCTGTTTGAACTCTTCCGGCAGCTCACTGAACGGCACCTGTTCGTCGACGTGAAAATGTTTCACCAACGCCGTTTGCAAATGTCTGTAGTATGCTTGCATTCGCTTGGTGCCGCGTCGCCACGGGGTGATCGCGCCTTCAGCGAGCGTTTTGCTCGTATCCGAAATCATCAGCTCCGGATCGCAGACCAGTTGGGTGCCAAGTCCATGACAAGCCGGGCACGCTCCGAGATGGCTGTTAAATGAAAAATGACGTGGAGTCAGTTCACCGATTCTGAAGCCTGTGGCAGCGTTTCCGTAGTCAGTGGAATAACGCAATTCCTCCCAAGTCTTTTCTGGATCAGGAGTGAGGATTGTGCGCCCGTCGATCGGCGCTTTTGAGATCTCGCGCAGGACGATCACACGGTTACCGCCCCATTTTAGGGCCGTCTCGATCGAATCGGTAAGGCGCGAACGAATGCTGTCGCGCACCACCAATCGATCGACCACAGCTTCAATGGTGTGTTGCTTTTCCTTACTCAGACGGATTCGTTCGGAGCGGTCCAACTCCACGATTTGGCCGTCAATCCGTGCCCGTACGAATCCTTCCCGCCTGATCTTTTCTATTACATCCCGGAATTCCCCCGTTTGATCCTCGATCAGCGGAGCCAGCAAAATGATTTTCGACTCTGACTCATAACCAAGGATCTGATCGACGATTTGTTGCGGCGTTTGTCGGCTCAGCGGCTGGCCTGTCACTGGGTCATGTGGCTGGCCTATGGCGGAAAAGAGGACGCGAAGGTAGTCGTAAATTTCTGTGGTCGTGGCGATGGTAGATCGGGGGTTAGCCCCTGCGCTTCGCTGCTCGATCGCTATGGCAGGCGAAAGGCCTTGAATGAAGTCTACATTCGGTTTCTCCATTCGATCCAGAAACTGCCGTGCATAAGCGGACAGGCTCTCGACGTAGCGGCGTTGTCCTTCGGCATAGAGGGTATCAAAGGCCAGCGACGATTTTCCCGAACCACTTAAACCGGTAATCACCACCAGCTTTTCCCGCGGGATTTCCACGTGGAGGTTCTTGAGATTGTGCTGGCGAGCACCGCTAATTTTGATAACTTGCGCAGGCATTCTGACGAGGGATGTCGAACCTATTAGTCAAACACAGTCGCACGTTTTCTCCAGCGGAATTGCCGTATTAAGTGAAATTATCGTATCGACTTGCGCCGGCCCATCCAGACAATCGAATTCGGTAACAGACTCTGATGCAACCAGTTGAAAGTTCGCGCGCCTCGTCTTCGTGGCGAGCGCCGGTCGTGTCTGAATCGACAGAGCCCGAGGGCCAATCGCTGCCGGACGTCACCTGGGGACCGGCTGCGCTGGAGCAAAGGCGACGCCGCACTCGAGAGCACCTGGCTAAAATTGCTCCGCGACGCGAGCGGTGGATTAAGCGTAACGATTACTATTATGAGTTGTTAAGCCGGCTTCTTCGCTTCCTGGTGGAACCGCACAAAAACGTCCTATCCGTCCGCTGTGGCACTGGCAATCTCTTAGCAGCCGTTGAACCGGCTGGCGGCAAAGGCATCGACATCTGTGACGAGATCGTCGAAATCGCGCGACAAAGGAATCCGTCTCTCACTTTCGCGGTCGCTTTTCCGGACAAAGACGAGTTCCGGCAAAGGTTCAAGCCAGGCGAGACATTCGATTACGTTCTCTTCAATGATATTGGCGACACGGTGGACGTGCTTCAAGCGTTCCGGAATTTAAAGCCCCTTTGTCAGCGCCATACCCGGCTGTTGGTAACAACTTACAATCACCTTTGGGAGCCGCTGGTTAAGTTTGCCGAGTGGACAGGGATGAAGGTGCCGCACCTTGAGCAAAACTGGCTTTCCACTGCTGACATCCAAAATCTGTTGAAGCTGGCCGGCTTCCAAACCCTGGAGACCCGGCGAATCGTTCTCTTGCCAAAGTATCTGCCGTTACTCTCTGGTTTCTTGAATCGTTTTTGCGCGCGCCTGCCGTTTCTGAGGAAGCTCTGTATGACGCAGGTGACCATTGCGCGAATAGTTCCACAGCCGGTCTCGGCCGCTGACACCACGGTTTCGGTCATCATTCCGTGCAAAAACGAGAGGGGAAACGTGGAAGACGCCGTTCGCCGCATTCCATCACTAGGCGGTCACACGGAGATCATTTTCTGCGACGACCAATCGACAGATGGAACTGCCGACGAAGTGCGACGGATGCAGCTGTGTTATCCGGATAAGGACATTCGTCTTGAGCACGGACCGGGAATTTGTAAGTCGCGAAATGTCTGGACAGGCTTCGACGCGGCGAAAGGCGATGTTTTGCTGATTCTCGATGCTGACCTCACTACGATCCCTGAAGAGCTGCCTTATTTCATCGAGGTCATCGTTTCAGGACAGGCGGAGTTTGTTAATGGATCGCGTTTAATCTATCCGGTGCCCAAGGGAGCAATGAACGGGGCGAACATGGTGGGTAATAAGTTTTTCAGCATGGCTTTTACGTATCTCCTTGGCCAGAGAGTTAAAGATACTTTGTGCGGTACCAAAGTTCTTTGGAAAAGCGATTGGAAACGAATTAGGCCAATGCTCGGCAGCTGGGGAACCGAGGATCGTTGGGGAGACTACGAACTGTTGTTTGGCGCTGCGAAACTGAATCTTAAGATTTTGGATCTACCGGTTCACTACCAAGAGCGCATTTATGGCTCCACGAAGATGACCAAGGTTTTTCGCAACGGACTTGTCATGCTAAGAATGTGTTGGCACGGCTTCTTGAAGCTAAAACTTGGCTACTGACCGGTGCTGGATTTAGATCTTCAGACGGCTTGCCGATAAATCCGTGCGAGCTTGGGGATCGCATCTCAATATTTTCCAGTGCAAGAACGCATTGCCAAAGAAGTTGAACACGGGCGCTTCCTCGCACAGCACGGCGCAGGGGAGATTTGGAACTGGGAGAGCCCGGCCGGGAAACTTCGCTGGGCACGGCGGGTGCGGATGCTTACCAGTCATTTGAAGCCAGGGATGACCGTCCTCGAGCTTGGATGCGGCACGGGTTCTTTTACTCGAGAACTGGCTCGTTCGGGTGCCAGTATCATTGCTATTGACGTCTCGCCCGAACTTCTGGAGGTCGCCAAGTCGAACAATGCCGCGCCAAATGTTCAGTACCAAATGCAGAATGCGTATGCGTTGAGCTATCCTGAAGCCGCCTTTGACTCTGTCGTTGGCAGTTCGGTTTTGCATCACCTCGAAATCGAGGCGGCACTACGCGACATGTACCGGGTTTTGAAACCCGGGGGTACGATCTATTTCACGGAGCCAAACATGCTTAATCCCCAGATCGCAGTACAAAAAAATGTTCCATGGGTTAAACGAAAACTTGGCGATTCGCCAGATGAGACGGCATTTTTCCGGTGGCAGCTTCGGCGACTGCTTGAACGAGCAGGCTATCGCAATGTCCAAATTAATCCGTTCGATTTTCTACATCCAAAAACGCCGGTTTTCCTGATCGATCCAGTTCGAGCGTTTGGGCGATTTCTCGAGACCGTCCCCGGCATTTCCGAGTTTGCGGGCTCGCTTTATATCCGTGCGATCAAATGAGCAATGTGTCGATCGCGCCAGGAGATCACAAGGCGGAAGACCGAGCCGCAACCTTGCGGAATCGTGCGCGGCTGACTTCGAATAGGAATCTTCTTTTTTGGTATCGGCAGCTTTATCGCAATCAATTCCGGGAAGTATCCAATCCGCAGGCGCTCATGATACTCGAGGTGGGGAGCGGCACCTCGCCCCTTAAGCAATTTCTCCCAAGCGTTATAACCAGCGATGTCCTCGATCTGGAGTATCTCGATCTCGTGTTTGACTGTCACGATATCGACAAGCTGAGCGCCATCAAAGACAAGAGCGTCGATGTCATTACGCTTACTAACGTGTTACATCATCTAAAAAATCCGATCGAATTTCTTAATCGCGCCGCCGGCAAACTAAAGTCAGGTGGCAAAGTAATCGCCACCGAGCCTTTCTTCTCCTTTTTATCAACACCACTTTTCAAGTACCTGCATCATGAACCGCTGGATTCGGCTATTTCTGAGCCGGAGTTGGATGAAGTAAAAGGACCACTCGCATCGGCTAACATTGCGCTCCCGTGGCTAATATTCTTCAAACGCCGCGACTGGCTGCAACGATTAAACGAGAATTTCGATGTTCCGACCATCTCGACGCGCCCGTTTAGCGCGCTCTCGTACATGGCCACCGGTGGCATTTCGCACAAGCTGCCGATTCCACATTTTCTTTATCGCGCTCTGTTTTCAATCGACTTCTTTTTTAGTCGTCATTTTCCCCGGTTCTGCGCAGCTTTTTTTACTGTCACCCTGACACGCCGATAGCTTTGCGCAGCGAGTTTTGGCGCCGGGTTACTCCTTTTTTTTGAGCAACACGAAACGGCCGCGGTGGCCAACTAATTGATACTCCGTCAGCCGAACCCCAGACGCAGGGTTTATTTTGTCCGCGCCGATCCTAAACGGCACATACGGATCTTCGCCATCGCCAAGGATCCAAATGGGCGCAGGGCGCCCGTGGAGTCGGTCAAGCCAGAACAGATTTCGGTCGTGGGCGTAACGGAAAAGCAAGCTCGAGGCGATGACCGGCTCTTCAGGTTTGGCTGCAGCGCGGTAGCGAGCGAACAGTGCGTTGGCTTGTCGCCTTTCGGACGACGAGTAAAGGCTCAGTGATCGGAACAGATATGCAGTGCGAACAAACCACGGTGCCACCGCAAGCTGTAAAGCTGCTGCCACAACCGCGACTGCTATTGCACTGCCAAGCACGGCACGCCTTGTTTGCGTACCACAGTTTGATACGGTCCGTGCAATGGACGCGGCTCCCACCAAAGTCACGCACCAGATTAGTGTCTCAGTGGAGAAGAAGCGTGGGGCCCACATGAGGTCATTGCGATTGACCAGCCACGCCACCAAAGTTGTAATAACGCCGATGATCAGATAGTACGGGCGCAACACAATCGTTCCAAACGTGCCGATGACCATGATCCAAAGCCACTGGCGAACCACGCTGCTACCAAGCCAATGCGCAATGTTGGATTCTACAAAACCAAACAGCGCTGCCGGATTCGACAAGGTCCCCGGCGCGACAACGCCAAGCCGATCAAGAGAGTGATGAGCGTACGTCGTAGGCGGTTGCAGCCAGGATATCAACAGCAAAACTGGTACCGCACAGACAGACAGGATAAGTACTATCGCCGCTGGCAAATTGAACCGATGACGTTCTGATTTCGGTGTTGCCGAAGTCCATGTCTCAACGCCTGCTATAATCGCCGTTAGACCAGCGGCAATCGGCGCGTCCTCCTTGACGCTGAAAATTACGAGCGCTGTCACCACCGAAGCGATCGTTCGTTGCCGCAGCAGGAAATAAAACAGAATTAAACATAGCGCTGGAACAACAGCCTCAACGTGAAACCCATGCCCGGCTTCCTGGTAGAAGCGGACAGAAAGCGGTGAGATGAGAAACGCTCCTGAGAGAATTAGCGCAATACGCGCATCAACCCCGAGAACACGCAGGATGCGCGTTGCCCAGAAATATGCCGCCGTTGCTGACGCAGCTAGCACGAATAACAAACCGGGGGCTCCGAAAGGCTTCGCTAATAATCCGAGTGGTAGAAGCAGAAAGTAGGTGTGAATGGCAAGTACGTTGCCAAAACAATTGTCCTGAAGTACTCCTCGCGCCTCCAGCCAGCCGCGTGCAGCTTGAACACTCACGAAGAGATCGCCCGAATAACCGAGCTTATAGAATGTGTTGAGTTTGAGCGCGAAAACGAACAACGTTATGACTACCGCCAGAGAGAGAGCGATAACGTCCCAACGATCCCACGGCGGCGCCGGTGCCAGCACGTTCGAGGTGAACATCTCTCTCCAGCGACGCGGCATTAGACGAAACTATGGCTTCCCAATACCTTTTCCAAGATTTGTCGCCGAGACCATTCATTTCGATTAAAACAAACACTGCTCGAGGCATCTCCCGCCGCGAATTACAACGAATGCGCATCTTGAACAGTCGATTGCGACTTTTTGCGCATTCACTGCTTATGTCAGTCTGATTCCAAGCCATGTCGACAACTTCAGTGCTGCGTCGAGCTGCCAACACGGTCTACCAACGTGCCTTTCCTCTTTATCGACCGCTGTATGCCGCCTACAAGGCTTATGCTGATCGTGCGGAGCGTGATTTACTCAGCAAGATCTTGTTTCGAGGCGCAGTTGTCGCAGATGTCGGCGCGAATATTGGGATTTATTCGCGCTTCCTTTCACGATGCGTTGGCCCCGGCGGTCTCGTTCATTCTTTTGAGCCGTCGGGGGACAACTTTGCCCGGCTGTCTAGGGCTACAGACGATCTTTCTAATGTGCGATGCACTCAGGCTGTTGTTGGAGAACGGAGCGGCGACTGCGAGCTTTACATTTCCGACGACTTAAACGTCGACCACAGAGCGTACAGCGCTGGTGGGGATTCACGCCGGGCTGTGTCGAGCCGAATGGTCGCGCTGGACGATTACTTCAAACCTGGAGAACGCCTCGATCTCATCAAGATGGATGTTCAAGGTTACGAGCTTCATGCGCTACGCGGGGCTCAGCGCGTGTTACGCGAAAATACGAACATTAAGCTCTTACTGGAACTTTGGCCTGCTGGACTGGAGCAGGCTGGCGCAAAATGGGAGGAACTCATCGAGTTACTTCATCGCTTGAATATGACAGTAACTTTCGTTCGAAGTGCTGGTTCAGTTCCGTTCGATCCGCGCGATGTCCGAAATGATATTTCATGGTATGTGAATATTTTCGCCCATCGATCGGCAGGCTAGAACGGGCGGGTGCTGTAATGGACTTCTCAAGCATCTAATCAGGACTTCTAGGCAAAATCTTCTTAACGAATTATCGTGGCGTAGATGCGCACAATTATTGTCACTGGGTCCGCAGGACTGATTGGCTCGGAAGCCGTAAAACGATTTGCGAAAGATGGCGCACATGTTGTTGGAATCGACAATGACATGCGCGAACGATTCTTTGGCACAGAAGCGTCGACGAAAAAAACCCGTGATGAGCTGATCGCGAATGTCCGTGGTTATGAGCATCACGATCTGGACATTCGAGACGCCTCCGCAGTTACCGAACTATTCAAGAGCTGTTCTGGCAAAATCGATGCAATCGTGCATACAGCTGCACAACCTTCGCATGATTGGGCGGCTCGTGATCCTCAAACCGATTTCACTGTCAATGCAAATGGCACCTTGAACCTCCTGGAAGCGGCAAGAGTATTTTGCCCCGAAGCTCCTTTCGTTTTCACTTCGACGAACAAGGTTTACGGTGACACCCCAAATCAATTGCCCTTGGAGGAGTTGCCAAAGCGCTGGGAAATCAGGCCGGGACATGCGTATGAGCCTGGGATCTCAGAAACCATGAGCATTGATTATACGAAGCACTCGCTTTTCGGCGCGTCCAAAGTCGCGGCTGATATCCTGGTGCAGGAATATGGGCGTTACTTTGGGATGCCTACCGTTTCGTTTCGTGGCGGCTGCCTTACCGGGCCAGCACATGCAGGCACCGAGCTTCACGGTTTTCTTTCCTACCTGATGATATGTACTGCGACTGGCCGGCCATACCGGGTGTTAGGGTACAAAGGCAAGCAGGTCCGTGATAACATCCACAGTTTCGATTTAGTTGCCGCATTCGCCGAGTTCATTCGAGCGCCTCGTAGCGGAGAAGTGTACAATATTGGCGGAAGCCGGCACAGTAACTGTTCCATCCTCGAAGCTATCGAGCTAAGTGAGGAAATAAGTGGACGAAAGTTAAGCTGGACCTACGAAGAGACGAACCGCATCGGCGATCATATCTGGTGGGTCAGTGACGTTAGGAAATTCCAAAAACATTATCCGGCCTGGAAATTCCGCTACGGTTTAATGGATATTTTGGAAGAAATTCATGGCGCAGTGACAACGCGCGCTGAGCTAACCGTAGCTCGATAGTCAGCTTGGGAATCATTGTGGGCTTTTAGAGTTACCCCGGATCTGCGAAAGCATTTTCTCCGAAACATCGTAAACCAGATACGAGTAGGCAATGTGATCTACGGGAGTGAAGTGGTCTCTCAGCCATCTATACTCTTCCGGGCTTCTGTTAACGCCAACCAAAGCATTAACAGTTACGATGATTCGTCCGGCCTGCGGTTTACGAGGATCCACAATAGCTCCGGGATGCCGATGGAGGTATTCGGCCAGATACCAGTCATTTCCACGCCAATCCAGGTTGGAGTCTGCGAGATGACGGTAGGCAAGTTTTCTGTCCGGAACGAATTCGTTAAAGTACGAGATAAAATGCGGATAGTACGAAAGAGTCGATAGAGCAGTCCAAGCGACCAGGATTGCCGCGGCATAGCGGCGGATCTTCGATTCGGGTCCGGCCAGAAATCTTCCGCAAAAAACGGTGGCTAGTGCGAACACTGGTAAAACGTGACGGATGCCGATCTGTGCCGAAAAGAAGAAGTTGAAATAAGTCCAGTAAATCAAGATCGGAACCAACAGAAAAATCTCCTCCCGGCGGAGTCCTGGCGTCGTCCGCTGGCAACGCCATGAGAGGTAGCCGGCTAGTGCAACCAGAAATATGATCTGCTTGGCAATCGGAACCTTGAAGAAGGCTGCGTAAAAGTAATATCCCGGGAAGCCATGAAGGGTCCCGTCACCGCGATTTACTCGTATGGTGCCTGCCATGTAAATGTTTCGCCAGCCCTGCCCCATTCGTTCCTCAAATTTGATAAGATCTAAGCCCTGGATGTAAGGCACTGGCAGTGGAAGCGGTATGTGACTGATTATTGGAATGGCTTGCAGTTTTTTGAAAAAGGGGTCCTTCAGCGAATATTTTGATAGAGGTGTTCCGGTTCCGTCGAAGCCGAATCCCACATTGATTGTCACGGCGCTCACTGCTGCGAAGAGCAGGATCGTCACAAGCGCATGTCCCAGTGTTGCGCGCTTGCGCTGTGGCACGTGGTTTGTTGATTCTTCGTGCGCTGGGGCCAAGCGGCGGTAGATCGCGCCTATCACCGCGAAGATCGGATAGAGATAGATGCAAGAATACTTAGCCAATTGACTTAGGCCAAGCGTTAGAGAACTCAAAAGAGCCCGGCCTTTACCACCTAATTTTAGGAAATGCCAGAAGTGGTAAAGCGCGATCGTCGTCATAAGCGCAGCCGGTAAATCGGCAGTCACCAGGTGACCGTGTGCAAGCAGGTTGGGATCGAAGACGTACAGGCTCAGCGAAAGAAGGGCTCCATTCCGGCCGTATAGTTCGTAGCTCCACCTCAACACGTAGAGCGCGAGTATTAATGACAGGATGATAGTTGCATAACGGCCCCGCTTTACCTGACCTTGCCATGAGGCCTCTATCGGAATGCCTGTGGCCTGCGCAAGCATGGCCACATTTCCACTCGTCATGGCATGCAAGCTTGAAAATGGCATTGTGCTACTATCGAGGACGCCTCCTCGCCGGGGAGTGCCATGCAAAACTCGATAACCATAATGATAGTGAAGGGATTCATCAGTAGTAAGTCCCTTATGACGCAAGCTTGTCGTTTCTAACAAAAGTAATGCGAGCAATAAGGCACCGGAGATAAGTAACCAACCGGACTTCGCCATAGAACACCAAACTCGACTGTTCACGGCGGCCTCAGCGACGGGATGCATTTCTTCTAGCTCGGCCCGATGCCCTGACCTTGTGGATGCCGCCGGCTCGCAAAATCGGCAGAGGTCGGTTACCGCGATTGTGGTAGGCCAGGCGCACGAATAACGTCTGCATCAAATTCACTGACTGAAATGATGTAATTGACGCTCTTTTGCTGCTCTGAAGTGAGTTCATTTACATCTTCGACCCAAATACGGAGGGAATGATCGTTCCAAATGAGAGAAGCGATGAAGAAAACATTCCACTTATTCTGGAAGAGATTCTCTTTCAACAAAAGGATAATGCTGCTGCCATGCGATGGTCGCAGATCCAGAGATCGAAAGGTCTCGATGACATGGGAAGTTTTGATGCCCGCGTTAAACGACGGGATTCGGAGGCGTTGGTTCTCGTGCTGTGTAAACGCTGCGAGAGCAAGCGCGACTACTAGTGTTGCGGCGACTCGAAACCGTGCGCAGGTCAGTTTCGTGATAAAATCTGCCAAGGTTCCACTCTTTATGGGAGGGTGCAGCCGATCGGTAATAAACGCCAAACCTTTCCAAGTAAGAGCGACGAAATCCAAGACCAGCTTTGAAAAAATCATCGCCCATCCGAACAGCAAGACGTAAAGAGCCGCATCCCCCCGGATGGGCACGATAAATGCCACAGGAAGGGGAACGATCAGTACCCAAAATGCCATAAGCTGAAGAGAGCGGTCGCGGCTTACGAACGCGTAAATGAAAACCAGCGCCCATATGAGTAACAGCGTCGTTGGCGTAATCGAATGGCCGGCAAACAACAGCTGACTCACGAACTTGGCGTTGGAAGCGGTGAACTGATCCCATGAATAGTTCGGCCTGTACGGATCCAAAGTCGCCAGCGAACCGGTACCGTGCAGTTTGCCGTAGACGTAAAAAATAGTCAGCAATCCGGCAACCAACGCCGGCGCGGCGTCCGTTCGCGCCCAGCGCAGGAATGCTCTGGAATTCGGCCACGAATGAGATCTCAAAACTTCATAGATCAGGACGATGACTGGAAGCGTAACTGCCATTTCTTTGCCGTTAAGGGCCATTACGTACAGGAGAAGAAAGCCCAACAACTGGGGCCAGCGTAACGAAGCTCCTCTACCGCGGATACTCAGGTAGTACGCCAACGCTGCGAAGTAAAAGAATCCGCATAACACGTCATAGATATACGCGCCGACGAAGACCAGGCTGGCCAGGCGCGGGTGGTAACACAGAGCAAGAGTCGTCAGAAAGGCAATTGACCGCGACGAACCAAGGCGCCAGCTCAAGTAATACACCAGGGGAATGGACGCCGCCAGAATGCTGATTTGGACAATTCGATACGGTAAAGGGTTGAGGCCGAAGAAGTGATAGAGCGGCAAATAGTAAAGAGCGCCTCCGGGGCGATATAAATATAGCGGCAGATCGTAAAGGGCGTTTCCGGGGCAAACGAATAACTTCCAAAATTCGAGGTTTGCCAGGAAGGATTTCAACGCTCCCGCACACCAACAAATTCCCAGGTTCATCATTTCGTCTTCGCGAAAACCGCCGTGTATCGCCGGAAGAGCAAAGTGAAGGAAGTAGGCGATCAAAAGGACCACGCAAATTGTGTCAGGAAGGATGCGTCGATATGCTGGCGTCATCGGCTTAAGAGCAACTCTCGGCTTTAGGGATTGACTGGCCGCGCTGGCCCCTTCGAGATAACGGCAACGGCTTCGTCCGACAAGCAAAACTCAATTTGATCGGCAACGACGTGCGAACATCCTCAATTCGAATGCCGGCGCGTTACTCGAGGTAATTTTGCAGAAATAGTCCTATGACGTGTTGTGCTCCTGCGCCCTTAACATGCCGCAGATCGTCTTCCCATACAGCAGCGCGATCGGAGTTTTGCACAATCTCGTAACTGGGGAAGTAATCCACATTCGGATGCATCGAAGCCCATTCATGGGCCACTGTCCGCAAGAGCGATTTGGCCCACGTGTTGGCGACGACAATATCCATTGTCGAAAAAGTATTCATTAAAGGAACTGGGGAGACCGTGATCACGATGTGAACATCGGGATGTCCATGCTCGGTTAACAGCGCGTGTATCGCTTCGAGGTTGGCCAGGTTTTCAGCGAAACCAGTTAGATGAAATTCATATCGGTTGGGTTGAGGATTGGACAAAGCTGGAGTTGTATCAGGCCTCAATGCGTGGGCGATATCCAGCGGCGTGCAATTGACGAACACGTCGGCTCGGAGATCACGCCATACCTCAGCAAGTCCAAGAGTGATGATCACAGCGCGACAATTTTTTATGCGCTTTGTGACTGTTTGCATTAACCCGCGGCGTTCAAGCGTTTCTGGCAAATCGGCGAACCCGAGGATCGGGGTTGTGTGCGGGTCGTCCCAGGCTGTGTTCGTCAATTGGACAATAGAATCCTGAGGGAAACGTGCGGCTGCATCCAGCGCCCAGCGCAGTTCGTTCAACATCGAATAGGTGTTGTACTTGTTCGTAAACCCCAGGGGAGAAACGCCCTTCCTGGCCGATTGCAACGTCGCGAACTCCGGCGCCGCGCTTTCTACAACTACCCGGTGCATCTTCAGTGAGCTTTCGAGACCGCGCGCGAAACATGAGCCGATCGCATAAAATCTATCGTCGCGGCGCAGTTTGAATTTAGGAGTGATCCTGGGCGTAAACCAGGTCCGCTGTAGTCGCTGGAACGCGTATTGGCCGGCTGGATCACTTGCGTCGAGGTTTTCGTTAAACCAAATGCCAGCCCAATTTTCCTTGTAATTGCTGATCGCTTCAGCCGCCGTCGCTACATAGGACGATTTTCCCAGGTGCTCGGGGTAGGACGAATCAAAACGCGCTGGCTTTTGGACGCATGCCTCGGACATAACTCAAAGAAATGTTAAAAGCAATGAATGCGCCATTACTCTGAAGGTTCGATGATCATCCATGCGACTGTGCAAGGCTCCGGGAGGAAATGGGTGGGCTTGAGTTAAGCACAAGCACATCTTTTCTCCAGCACAAAGCGCGCAGGAACACCGCGCGCACCAGGCACTTTGACGAGCAGCGCGGGCATTTCCGTCGCGACTGGTCCCGGCGGTCTACGAAAACTTTTCCCTCAAATTAAATTCCACTTTTTGCCGCGGCTGATGATTCCGTCGAAAAGGGACCCACCGTTGCGCTGACCCGTCTCGGGTTCGGAAGACGCGGTGTTCGCTTTTATGATAAGATACAAAAATTTCCAGACACGAATTTCAGAGATCGACCAAGCTGAGCCCATCAGCATGATTTGTTCGAACAGAAGGTTGGATAGCGCGGGATCCTTGGACCACGGAGCATCTGGTGCTTGAAAATGGGGGTGGTGCGCCCAATTCCAATCCTCAATTGAGTAGATCCCGCCGGGTCGCAGCAATGGGAAAAGAATTTCAAACGACGCCTTCGTCTGTTCATAAGTGTGAGATGCATCGTCGACCACCAGGTCCAGTTCGTCGGCAAGGTCGTCCCGAACGACTTGCTCGAGAATTTTGCGATCGGATTGCGACGTGGAAAAGTGAACGAACCGATCTGGCTTATCGGCAACATACTGCAAAAGTGGCGGCACCGGCTGTTCGCGGATTTCTACAGCAGACATACGGCGCGGGTTAAATAACTTGTCCAACAACACGTAGCTCCCTCCCTGGTAAATCCCAAGTTCAAGGATGGAACGTGGCGAGAAGACGGATGCTAACTCCTCGTAAACGTAAAGATAGTGCTCGTTCTTCACAATCGTAAATGCCTCTGAAGTTGATGAGCGGCGTCCGGTTGCGGACATATCAATCACAAAATTTTCGCCGCCTAAAGAGAACCGGTTCGCATGATCAATCGCAATCCGACTCATAGGCGATTATCATGCCAGATGGGGCAATCGCGTCAATTGAGCGACCGGTCTTGAACGGCCGCAAAAAATGGCGAAAGACGCGCAGTGAAGAAACGGGTTTCATTGTTGATGGCGTTGTGATTACGCGAACAACATTGGAAGCCGCTGCTGCATCGCAGCGGCCGAAGGACCTTCGCCGGCATGTTCCGGCGATTGCATAAAGGCGAGTAGCGGGCGCGCTGGGTTTCGATTAACTTTCACAGAACAGAGCGCAACAGTGGCAGCAGCGTCGGTTGGTGAGGATGATAGGACGCGGGTTCACAACGGCGCTCACGTTGCATTAAGAAAACCAAATGCCTACAGCGGTCGCTAAAACCAACGTTACCGAGGAACCTGCTACCGGGGTTGAACTGTTGGAGAACGAAAGCGCTCAACAGGCGCGTTTCTCCAATCCTGAAAACTTCATCAATCGCGAGCTAAGCTGGCTTGAGTTCAATCGGCGAGTTCTTGAGGAAGCTCAGGACCCCACGCAACCACTGATCGAGAGAGTCAAATTCCTTACGATCTTTAGCTCAAACCTTGATGAGTTCTTCGAGATCCGCGTCGCGGGGATCAAGCAGCAAATTAAAAGTGAAACAAGCGAGATTGGTCCGGATGGTTTGAGCCCAACGGATACGTTCAATCGCATCCAGAAAACGGTGCGAGAGCTTGTAGCGACGCAGTATGAACTTTGGAATAACGAATTGCTTCCCGAACTCGCAAAAAATGGGATTTACGTCCGCGAAATGGCGGAACTCTCGGCGAAACGCGCAGCATGGGCCCATCGCTATTTCCAGCAGGAAGTACTTCCAATGCTCACGCCTCTGGCCGTGGATGCCAGCCATCCATTCCCGCACCTTTTGAATCGAAGCCATAATCTGCTGGTTCGCGCAAGATTGCAGCGTGGTGGCGAGCCGCTGCACGCAATCGTTCAGGTGCCCAGAGCGGTATCACGTCTCATCTTGTTGCCACGCGGGAAGGGAGCCGATGAGCCCTGGGAGTACATTTATCTCGCGTCCCTGATCAAACAGCATATCGCTGAACTATTCCCCGGACTGATCCTCGATGAAGTCCATGCGTTTCGGGTAACTCGCAACAGCGACCTGTATATTGATGATGAGGAAGCTGAGAATCTGCTGCGCACCATTGAACAGGAACTGCGGCGCTCAAGTCGAGGCAACGCCGTTCGTCTCGAAGTCGAAACGGATTGCCCCAAAGATATTTTGGAATTGCTGCTGCGATTTTTCGACCTGACAGAGGCCGACGCTTACAAGCTCGATGGGCCACTGGCCATGACTCATCTCATGCCCCTGGTGACAAACGATGCGTTTGCCAAGCTGAAAGACCGTCCATTTCAACCGGCCCGCGATCCGGCATTGCCGCCGCACGTCGATTTTTTCGAGGTGTTGCGCCGGCAGGATGTTCTGCTTCATCATCCTTACGACAGCTTCGATCAAATTGTCGAGTTGATCGAGGCCGCGGCGCGCGATCCACAGGTCTTGGCGATTAAAATCACTTTGTACCGAACCAGCGGTGATTCACCCATTGTGGAAGCGCTTATCGAAGCCGCGAACACCGGCAAACAAGTCACAGCTATCGTCGAGCTCCGCGCGCGCTTTGACGAAGCCAGCAACATTCAATGGGCCCGCCGGTTGGAGGAAGCGGGCGCGCATGTGATCTATGGCGTGGTTGGGTTGAAAACACATTGCAAGGTGTTGTTGATAGTTCGTCGTGATGCCGATCAACTCCGGCGCTACGTGCAGCTGGGCACTGGCAACTATCATCCCCGAACCGCGCGCATTTATACGGACTTCAGTTTGCTCACCAGCGAACCAAAATTGACGGAAGAGGTAGCCATCGTTTTCAACACGCTTACCGGTTTAGCCGGTTATCCTGGGCTCAAAAAATTGATGGTAGCGCCTTTTGATATGCACAGTCGCCTCATCGCGTTGATCGAGCGGGAGCGTGATCATGCCCGGGCGGGTAAACCGGCTCGCATCGTTGCGAAACTGAATGCCCTTGTGGATCAGGAGATTATTGAAAAGCTTTACGAGGCTTCATGTGCAGACGTAACCATTGACTTGATCGTCCGCGGGATCTGTTGTTTGCGTCCTAAAGTGCCTGGATTAAGCGAGAATATCCGGGTGATTAGCATCGTTGGGCGGTTTCTGGAACACAGCAGAATTTTTTATTTCGAGAACGCCGGTCAGCCCAAGGTATTCCTTTCCAGCGCCGATTGGATGCCACGTAATTTTTTCCGGCGCATCGAATTGGCCTATCCTGTAGAAAATCCCGGTTTGCGCGATCAAATCATCCATGAAGTGCTTCCCAGTTTCTTGCATGATCGCGTCAAGGCCCGGGAGTTACAGCCAGATGGGACCTATCGTCGATTGAAGCCTGAAGGAGAAGAGCAGCGCGCGCAGGCCCAATGGCATTTTCGTGAAGTCTCTCGCGAACGCGCAAAAAAAATGACAAAAACGCGAAAGAAACTGCGAGCCGACAAATTAATTCCGATCACCGTTGCGACGGAGCGCCCAAAACCAAATCCGGAAACTGGCGGTGTGCAAAACCCGCCTGCGTCATAGCCCCGTGTCGGCAACTCGAAAAACAGTCTTGAAGAATAAAATCCTGGTTATCGATGTCGGCGGCTCAAATGTGAAGCTAATGATCTCGCGCGGTCAGAGGAGAAAATTTAAATCGGGGGCGAAACTGACGCCGCGGGCCATGCTGGCCGAACTTAAACAGCTCGTAGCCGATTGGAATTTCGACAAAATTGCGCTCGGGTTTCCCTCGCCGGTGCGGAATGGCAAGATTGCAGGAGAGCCGAAGCATCTCGGGCGGGGCTGGGTGGGCTTCGACTTCAGGAAGGCGCTCGGCAAACCGGTGCGCATTGTTAATGATGCTGCGATGCAGGCCCTCGGCAGCTATCACGGACGGCGAATGTTATTTCTCGGACTCGGTACCGGGCTGGGGTCCGCGCTGGTGTGGGATAAGTATGTCCTGTCGCTCGAACTGGGGGACTTGCCGTATCGTACCGGCAGCACCATTGAGGATTATCTTGGAGATGATGGCCGCGCGGTTCTGGGTGAGAAAGCCTGGCAGCGCAACGTTCAGTACGCCCTGGTGCAACTGAAGAAGGCGTTCATTGCCGACTACGTTGTGCTGGGTGGTGGCAATGCCAAGCAATTGGACAAGCTGCCGAAGGGCATCGAGTTGGGCCACAATCGTAACGCGTTTCTTGGCGGCGTTAGGCTGTGGCAGACTGACCCGCGCACGCGTCGACCTAAATGGAAGATTCTGTAAAGCCAGCTCAAACTCGGAAAGGACTAAATCGCGCCCCAGCAAATTGGTTATTCTCGTAAGTTTGCAATCGCGCGAATTGATTAACATGAAGCTCTATTTTCTAAGACACGGTGAAGCCGATTGGCCGAACTGGAAAAAACCTGATGACGAGCGGCCGTTGACCAAGCGGGGAAAAAGAGAAGTGCGCAATGTGGCAAAGTTTCTGGATCGCTTGAAAGTTCGACCCGACTTAATCGTGACCAGTCCATTGCCCCGCGCAGCGCAGACGGCCGAAATAGCGGCTGACTATCTTAAAGCCAAAGTCCGCAAGGATGAATTGCTCGCCCCTGGCTTCGACAAAAATGATCTAAGCACTTTGCTGAAACGCCACGAAGCGGCTGTTCTGATGCTCGTCGGCCATGAGCCTGATTTCACCAATATTATTTCAGCATTGACTGGCGCATGCCTGAAACTTTCCAAGGCCGGGGTCGCACTCGTCGAAATGGATCCCGACTCCGAGCAAGGAAAACTTCTTTGGCTTTTCCCGCCGAGACTTACCAAAAAATAGGCTTCGCGTTACGTCATCGCTGGGCGAGCAGGTAAATTGCCGCGAGCGTCAGCAAAAAGTAAGGAACGAGCACGGCTGCTCCCGCGTATTCCTTTGCCATTCGTTGTCCGAAGAACAGGGCCATCAAGGCGATCGCTGAAACAACGGCGCCATAGAAAGCAATTGCCGATTCTCGCGAAACGAGGAGCACGATACAGCCAATTGCGCTCAGGCCTCCGGCTGCAAGTTCGAGCATCGTGAGCGTCGTCAACAACATCGGGACCACTCCGCCCAAAGGGCTCCTGGCAAAATGTCCTTTCAACCACTCCAGGTTGTTGCCGTAATCGATGATCTTATCGATGCCGGATTGAAGAAAGAGAGTTGCCAGAAAGGCACTGACCAGGATTTGCATCACATAAAGCGCGGTGTCCGGTGTGTGCAAAGCTGCCATGGCCCCATCTTATCCGAGGTGGTGCAGATTTGTCCATGCCCTGAACGCGTTCGTCAGCAAAGAAAACAGGGACGCGGGTTCGCCGCGTCCCTGTTTGGCAGGATTCTTTTCCCGATTGCTATTGCGGTGGAACTGCGACTCGCGCGGAGTAAGCCAAATGCAAATCGTTGGTGCCTTCTCCGTCAAGAGTGATCCAACCCTGAAGCGCGGTGTTTGCGGGGAGCGCCGGGTCGACTGTGATCCTCAGCGTTTTGAAACTGTTCGCAGGTACTGTGATGCTGGCTGGCACTCTAATCCGAGTGTCGCCAGGAGTTAGAGTTCCCGCGTTGTAGAACGCAGGCACAGTCCCGCCGAAGGTACTCGGAGTAAACTTCGTGACAGACACAGCGAACGTCTGGTCAGTACCAGTTGGATTGAACACTGTGATGTTCAGCGGATGAGGCCGGCCGGCTGTGATTCTGCCGAAACTGGCCGAAACTGGATCCATCCACGTTGTTGCGTCCGCCGCAACTGACAAGTTTTCTCGTCCCGCACCTTGTAACATGGGACCGACGTCGTGGGTGCCAGTGACCGCGTCCTTCACGACCAAATCGGCTCGGTTCACGAGCGCCGATTTAATTCTCGCAGGCGACCAGTTTGGGTGCAGCTGCATCAGCACTGCGGCTCCTCCCGCGACGTGCGGCGTTGCCATCGAGGTGCCAGTAAAAAACGCCCATCCTGAACCGTCTCCTGGACATCCGACTGGCTTGCCCACGCATGTAATCGAACTGAGGACATTAACAGCGACCGAAGCTAAGTCCGGCTTTAGCGAAAAGTCGGCGAAGGTTGGGCCCTGGCTGCTGTTGCCGTAAGCAATGTCCTTGTTAGCCGGGGTGATAAATTCCTGGAATGTGGCGACAGCTGACGCCGTGGTTGCTCCAGACGCCCGTAGTGCTGCCCCGTCGTTTTTACTGATCATGACGGCCGGCAGGTCGTCATCGAAACCAGCAGTCCTCGCCATTGCAATGGGATCTCCAGCAACATTGTTAATAACGAGCACGCCGACAGCACCAGCGGCCTTGGCGTTCGCCACTTTCTGGCTAAACACGCACGTGCCTCGGTCAATGATGGCCAGCTTACCGGCGGCAGCTGGATCGACACTAGTGCAACCGTCCGACTGTGTGTCGAAGAGATCGAACGACTGTGCCGGCAACGGATCGAAGTCGCCAACTGCAGCCCCGATCGTTGTTCCGCCGCCAGCCGGATAGGTGAACGGCTGCCCGACAAAGTGCTGGTTGGTGCTGCCTCCCACCGTAATGACTTTGCTTGCAATGCCCGGCGACTCGAGAGTTTCCTTCCCAGGTCCACTGTTGCCCGCTGCTACGGCCACCACCAGGCCAGCACTTACTGCGTTGTTAAGACCGACTGCCAGCAGATCATTCTCTTCAGTACTGGTTGCGGTGCCACCGAGTGACAAGTTAAGCACGTCCATGCCATCAGCGACCGCAGCTTCAACCGCACGAAGAATGTCCCGATCGCTAGCGCTCAACACGTCACCGGGGAAAACGTTATAGTTGCCCAACCAGGCGCCAGGAGCTATTCCGGACATATCATCAATACTGACGCCGTTAACCACCGCCGTTTTGCCGGTCACACCCGCGGCGATGCCAGCAGTGTGCGATCCATGGTCTTGAATCGCCTGCGCGTCGAGACCATGCCGGTTTGTTAAGAAGACTTTCGCAACAATGACTTTTGGCGAGACATACTTGCAATCCTGGTCTTCCTGATGCGAATTGCTATCTGCTGCATCGCACTTGGGAAAGCCGGGAGGATAGCTAAAGCCAGTCGGATCGAAAAACGGATGTGTCTCGTCAATGCCCGTATCGATGTCGCCGATCTTGATGCCGGTTCCGGCACTGGATCTGCCACCAGCAGCGTCCCAGGCACCCATTGCATTGATGATTTGGTAGCTCTGGCTTAGAACGGGGCGATAGAGAATGCTGTGCGCCGCTCGTTCCACCATCGGTGCCGCTGCGATCGTGGCTAGTGGTGTTCCGTTGAGGTCCACCGCGACGCCATTCAATGTGATATCATATTCGCTTGTTATCGTTGCGCTCGGTGCATTGGCCTGCAGCCATTTTTTGAATTCATTACGTCCGGCGGCGAGCTGGGCGCGATAGGTTGTCACCGCGCTGCTTCTGAAATCGATTTTACTTCCTGCCGCGGGCTTCGTGGCGGAATACGTGCTTAGCGGCTCCCCTTTGAGTTGGACAACTGCAATTGACGTGTCCACGCTCGGGCCTTCGATGACGGCGTCAGTGTTACCGTTTGGTTGAGTGCTTCCCGAACGGCCGACGCCAAGCGCGATTACACTTAATGCGACCGAGGAGAATACAAGACATGCTGCGAATACTTTCTTCATGGTGATTTTGTTATTGAATTGGAACGACCTTTTTACCCGATTCGTCATGACGATGTCAAAACAATTATTACGGTATCGGCATGAAATCAGTCCCCCTGAGCCGCCGCATCGGCGAATGCTACGTTGCCGGATTTCAAATCCAACTCGGCTTCCGCTGATGTGCCAAACACTCGCGCGCGCGCATCGTCGAATTCGCCCTCCCATCGCGCTACCACTACTGTGGCCAGACAATTGCCGATCACATTCACGCAAGTGCGCCCCATGTCCATCAATTCATCGACACCGAAGATAACAGCCACTCCAATCGGACCGAGGCCTGCCGGCAGAAAACTGTTCACGGTGGCCAGCAAAATCACCAGAGAAGCGCGCGGCACTGCGGCCACTCCCTTCGATGTCAGGATCAAAGTGAGGACCATGATGAGTTGTTCTCCCAAAGCCATGTGCCAGCCCATCGTGGTTTCGGCGGCTTGCGCTACAAACACGGATGCGAGCGCCAGATAAAGAGTCGAACCGTCGAGATTGAACGAGTATCCAGTTGGCATAACAAACCCAACGATGTGTGGCGGCACTCCAAACCGCTCCATCGATTCCATCGCCTTCGGCAAAGCCGATTCGCTGCTTGTGGTCGCAAACGCGAGCGTGGCAGGTTCGCGTACGGCCCTGACAAATTGACGCAATGGAATTCGCGCGATCCAAATGACAAGCCCAAAGATCAGAACAATGAAAATCGCCAGAGCGAGATAAAGTGAGCCGATCAATTTTCCCAGGTTCACCAGGACACCGGGACCTTGCGTGCCAATCGTGTGAGCCATCGCAGCCCCGACGCCGATTGGCGCAAAAAGCATTACGTAGTTGGTAAATTTGAACATCACCTGGGCGAGGCTTTCCATGGCCCGAACAATCGGCTTTCCCTTTTCACCTATCGCTGACACCGCGAGGGCGAAGAGCACACTGAAAACCACGATTTGTAAAACGTCACCGTGCACCATGGCGTCGACGACACTCGACGGAAACGCATGCACGATCGTTTCGACCAGAGTCCGTGGATGAGTTTGCTCGATTGCTTTGATTGCGCCGGTGTTGGTAGCCGAAAGAGTTACGCCTATGCCCGGCTTGGTGATGTTGACGACTGCCAATCCAATGAAAAGCGCAGCGGTGGTGACGATCTCAAAGTAGATGAGTGCTTTTGCTCCCATCCGTCCCACTTTTCTCAAGGCACCTGCGCCGGCGATGCCCACCACTATTGTCGAGAACACCAACGGCGCGATGATCGCTTTGATCAGGTTAATGAAAATGTCGCGAAGAAAGTAAACCGCGTTGCCCCAGTCCGGCCTGATCCAACCAATGAGGCCTCCTAAAATCAGGCCAATCATGATTTGGACCGTCAACGAGGGCCGATACCATGGCCGCCGACGCATCTGTTGCGATTGCCTGGTCAGCGCCATGGTCGGCCGAACAATGTGTTTCTGCTGCGCCTAATCGATCAGGCGTCGGTTGATTTCGCCGTATGCATCGATGCGGCGATCACGCAAAAACGGCCAGTGCGTGCGTTGCTCGTTTACCCGGTTCCAATCCACGTCGGCCATGACAATCTCCTCCTGGTCGACGGAAGCTTTTGCGATGATTTCACCGTCCGGTCCGCAAACGAAACTTTGTCCCCAAAATTCAATGCCATCGCCGCCAGCAGGCGCTTCATGACCAACGCGATTAGGGACTGCGACATAGCAACCATTCGCGATGGCATGACCGCGCTGGATTGTTTCCCACGCGGCATGTTGCGCCGCGCCGAACTGCTTCTTCTCCGAGGGATGCCATCCTATTGCTGTGGGATAAAAGATAATCTCCGCTCCGCGCAACGCGGTCAGCCTGGCGGCCTCCGGATACCATTGGTCCCAGCAGACACAAACGCCGACTTTGCCCTGAGGCGTTGGCCACGCTTGAAACCCAAGGTCGCCGGGTGTGAAGTAAAACTTCTCATGATAAAGTGGATCGTCGGGAATATGCATCTTGCGATATTTGCCCAGCAAATTCGCATTCCCGTCTATGATCACGGCCGTGTTGTGATAAACGCCGGCACTCCGTTTCTCGAAAAGCGAAGCGATGATGGTGGCCCCAGTATCTCGCGCCAGTTCTGCCAACGCTGTTGTTGATTTACCTGGAATTTTCTCAGCCAGATCGAAGTACTTGTGATCTTCGGTCTGACAAAAATATTGCGATCGAAAAAGCTCCGGTAAACAGATTATCTGTGCACCTTTTTCTGCCGCGTCGCGAACAAACGCAATTGCGCGGGAGAAATTCTTTTCCGGCTCCGGACCGCAACGCATCTGGATGAGAGCGATTTTGGTTGTTTTTGTCATTCCGAGCGAAGTTGAGGAATCTCTAATTTATTCCCACGCAAGAGCAAGAGATGTCTCGACTCCGCTCGACATGACAACGTAGGAGCTCTACTTCACCGATTCCGCAGGCACGATTTTCACGCTT
This sequence comes from Candidatus Udaeobacter sp., assembly GCA_035652195.1. Taxonomy (GTDB): domain Bacteria; phylum Verrucomicrobiota; class Verrucomicrobiia; order Chthoniobacterales; family UBA10450; genus Udaeobacter. The sequence goes on from DASREH010000015.1 coordinate 34,408, forward strand.
TCAATCACAACGCGTTTCGTCGGTTTGCTCATTTCGCCCATGCCGTTGTTTGTGACCGGCGTGTTGCCGATTTTCTCCAGCACATCATCGCCTTTGATCAATTTGCCGAATGTCGTGTATTGCCCATCGAGCCGTCTAACAGGGGCCAGGCAGATGAAGAACTGCGAACCGGCCGAATCCGGGTCGGGTCCGCGTGCCATGGAGATGACACCGCGATCGTGGGAATGATTGTTAAATTCGGCTTTGATTTTATAACCCGGGTCACCCTGTCCGTAAGAGCTCTCTTTTGCCGGGTCCTTTGAATTAGGATCACCACCCTGAATCATAAACCCTTTGACGATGCGGTGAAAAATGGTCCCATCGTAGAATCCCTGGCGCGCCAACTTTTTAAAATTCTCGACCGTGTTTGGCGCGGCGTCCGTCCAGAACTCGATCACCATTTCACCTTCGTTCGTTTTAATTACAGCGACTTCGTTCGAGTTATTCGTAGGAGAAGGAGTTTCTTTCGTTTCTTCGGCGCCTGCGGCCGCAACCAGCAGCGAGGCAACTATGCAGCAAAACAAAATTTTCATTTCGGCAATCGTAATGCTCAACGCCCAAGGTTCAAGGCGACAAAGGCCGGACAGTGAGCGACTCACCTAGGACTTAGGTGACCGAATCCGAATAGCAAGGCCTTGCGGCGCCTCCAGTGAAGGTCGACGACTGCGCTAACAGTTCTTACGGGGAATTTCATCAGGAGGCTTGGGCCGCATCAGGTATTTACCACCAGTCGGTCGAAGAATCCCTTGTTCAAGGCACAGCTCATCAATCAGCATCACCATTTCGAACAGTGCCCTGGTATCTTCGTTCTCCAGGTATGCCGTGCGAGTGCCCGGGGGAACAACAAAGCGCAGCAAGGCATCGAACTCCATCTTCCACTCAATGGTAAACCATTGCTGGAACACCGGGATGACCTCGGCCGATCGAATCGATTCAAATGGAGAAGCGAGGCGGCCGGGTTCGGGACGTTTAAGCTCCGGAACTAAACGACCGGTAATTCGATTTTTGCGAAGCTTTTCCGGAAGAAATAGCCAGAACCCGGTTGGCGAGGGAAAGACGGTTGGCATCGAATTGAAACTGAGTTTCACCAACGAAGTCATGAATCCAGAGATATCCGTTGGTTTTAAGTGAACGCCATGTTTGTTCCGCCACGCGTTCGAGAAAAAGTATGTGATGGAGGCATGTCTGAGCCACGACTAAATCGAATCTGTTTTCAGGTAACTGCACGTAATTTAGGTCGGCTACTTCATACGTCACGGACAGCTGCTGTTCTTTGGCGATTTCACGGGCTTTGGTAATGGCGTTTTCCGACACGTCGATCCCATAAAAACTGCGGCAAATCCCCTGAGCCATCAGGCCGCGCTCACATCTGCCAACACCGCATCCGAGCGTCAGACCGTGCTCAAACTTCAGACCCTTCTCGCTTGCAATGCCATAAAACGAACCTTCATTTCGAAATGATCCCAAGCGCGGAGCCCGCTTTCGTCTCTTCGAGCTCGAGGTCAGATTCCTCGCGATCCGCAAGAATTCTTCCCCAGATTTCGTTTTCGCGCGCTGCCATCTCCTCGTATACGCTACGGTCCGTCATGGCCCGTCTAATGATTTCGTTAGCTTTATCAGCACTCATGAAACGTTGGACTCCTCAGTTCGGACGTTTGCGCGGGACGCTTTCTTACGCATGCGTCGCGCTTACCGCGCAAGAATGATAGAATTGAACCGAAGATTTTCCCAGTCATTCGAACTTGACCGAAATTCAGCAATCGGATCACCATCATTCATGATATTCCTGCAGACTGCGCACCTGCACTTTTCGTTTTTGCAGTGACCGTATTCCGTTTGCGCTCGCCAGTGCGGCGCGCACGGTTGTCATAATGGGAATCTTCGCCGCGAGGGCCGCATTGCGAATCACGACCTCGTGTTCGCGCGGGATTTTACCGCTGGGAGTGTTGATGATGAAGTTGATGTCGCCATTCTTGATGCGGTCGAGGACGTTGGGACGGCCTTCGTGAATCTTAAAGACCTTGGTAACTTTGATTTTGGCCGTGCTCAGAGCTGCCGCAGTGCCGCTGGTGGAAATAATTTCGAAGCCGAGTTTCACAAACTCGCGCGCTACCGGGATCACGGCTTCTTTGTCTGCGTCTTTGACGCTGATGAATACCTTCCCTTTTTTCGGCAGCGGCGGCGGCGCAGCCATTTGCGATTTTGCATACGCCAAGCCCAGATCGACATCCATACCCATCACTTCGCCGGTCGACTTCATCTCTGGACCCAGTGAAATGTCCAGGCCTTCATACCGCAGAAACGGAAAGACTGCTTCTTTCACCGAAAAGTGGTTTGGTACGATTTCTCTGGTGAAACCAAGCTCACGCAGGGATTTCCCGGTCATGACCTTGGCCGCAAGTTTTGCCAGCGGGACCCCGATCGCCTTGCTGACGAATGGAACGGTGCGCGATGCGCGCGGGTTTACCTCCAGGACATAAACCTCATCGCCTTTCACTGCGAATTGAACATTCATGAGACCGCGCACGTTTAATTCCCGTGCCATCGCTTTGGTCGCAGCGGAAATTTCGTCGAGAATTTTCTGCGACAGCGAGAATGTGGGAATCACACAAGCGCTGTCGCCGCTGTGAATACCTGCCTCCTCGATGTGTTCCATAATTGCGCCGAGCAGCGTCGTTTGGCCGTCTGAAATGCAATCAACATCGACCTCAATGGCGTCTTCGAGAAAACGGTCGATTAGCACCGGGCGATCCGGCGTTACTTCGATTGCGCTGGCCATATAACGCCGAAGATCCTCTTCGTTATACACCAATTCCATGGCGCGTCCGCCGAGAACGAAGCTCGGCCTAACGAGTACCGGATACCCGATTTTTTTGGCGATCCAGACAGCCTCTTCCGTGCTTGTGGCCGAGCCATTCGGTGTTTGCCGCAAACGGAGTTTGTCGAGCATCGCCGCGAACAGGCGGCGATCTTCCGCCGTCTCGATACTTTCAGGCTGCGTACCGAGAATCGGGACGCCTGCCGCCTTCAATCCACTGGCCAGGTTCAACGGCGTTTGCCCGCCAAATTGAACGAACACACCCTCTGGTTTTTCCTGGTCATAGATGTTGAGCACGTCTTCGAGAGTAAGCGGCTCGAAGTAAAGCTTGTCGCTGGTATCGTAATCCGTGGAAACGGTCTCGGGATTCGAGTTCACCATGATCGTTTCGAATCCGAGTTCGCGGAGGGCAAACGCGGCGTGCACACAGCAATAATCAAACTCGATTCCCTGTCCTAT
>DASREH010000016.1:0-14901 GCA_035652195.1 Candidatus Udaeobacter sp.
CGCTTGCCCTACACGGCGTTTGCTTCCCAAATGTGCAGCAATGGGCCGTCGCTCCCAAAAATTGGATCAGCCTTTGGGAGTGGCACAGCTGCGATGTTACGATCGGCTTGCGGCCGTTCGCCGGGGAGCCCTCGAAGTAAATCCCAACTGCGTCCACCCGGGTATGCCCCTACGACGCCAAAATGGCCACTGCTACTGATGTTCTGGTGGGCGACTCCTGCCGGGATAACGATCACATCGCCAGGATGCACCTCGACGGTCTTGCCGTGGTCGCCACCGAGGCGCAGGTTTGCCGAGCCGGAATAAACGCCCAGCACTTCGTGCGACGTGCTGTGATAATGAGCAAACGGATACACTCCGTTTCGCCAGGAGTTGGTCCAGTCATTCTCTGCGAAACGCTTTTCGATTATGGACGCTAAATCCCTGTCGGCGGTTGTAATTGCCTGACGATAGAGCAATAAAGGCAGAGCACTGTTTGGGAAAATTCCGTCACCTTTGAAAACCAATTGTACCGGTTGAACGACGTCGCGCTGTAGTGTCATGATCGGGCTTTCTTGCCTAAAGATATCGCAAACAACCTTGAGGTTGGTCGGTCTTGGTGCCGGTAAAATCTACTGGAAGCCATTGTACGACGCAGGTCTGTTATAGCCAGGCGCTAGCGTTCGCGGAGCGGAAAGAGGGGCAGCCGCCAAGTGTTTAACAATGGGAAAGAAGGTGGAACCTGTTGGCCTCAACGGTTGCTCTTAATCTCTGTAGCCACGTCCGCCTGAGGCGGATGTCGCCGTGCTCAAAAAAACGCCTCGACATACACGAGCCCCAGATCGCTTTCTCGTTGTCTCAGCTATAAAGAAGCGCCGCACCAGGCCAATCACTTAAGTCCCAGCGATTCGAGCGTGGCCTTGTCAACTGTTCCTGAAACACTGAGATTCTGGTCTTGTTGATAACGAGCAAGGGCAGCCTCGGTTTGCTCGCCCAGCACCCCGTCAATGTCGCCACCGTAGTAGCCAAGTCTGGCAAGCTCAGACTGAACCGCACTCACAGTCGAATTACCCGTGGACTGCTCAAAATCCGAAGAGGCCCTTTGATCTTCATCGTTATACGGAGCGTAGCTATAATAATCGTACGGGTTAGCATAATGGTCATAGCCGTTACCATAACTGTAGTCGTACGGATTATAGCCGTAGCCGTAATCGTATGGATAGTAGTCGTAAGCGTAGTACGGAGAGAACCAGGGATCCAAGCCCCACCAGAGGCCGTTCACGAAAACAAAGACCTTGTTATGGTGAAAATGCGAATGATGCCGGTCCCAGTCGCGATGCCAATTCGCATCATGACGCTCGGACGCATGCTCCTTGAGGAACGACGACTGGCGACTCGCAGCGAACTGATTAGCTGACCTTGAACTACGCGCATTCGAAGCGCGATTCCGTTCTGATATCGAGCCGGTTCTGTTTGTCACGCGCGAGGCGGGCTGATTGATGGCACGGTTCCGTTCTGCGTGTGAATTCACTCGGCTCGATTGGTGAAGAGCAGCCGTGGATCTGCCAGCAGATGGACTTGTGGAGCGGGTCACTGATCGATTGAATCTCTGCGGACGGCTCGTAGATAAATGCGCACCACGATAATAATAATGCGGGGCACTGCTCGGTATCGCAGCAGTTCTACTGCTGAAATAGGAACCGCGGAAAGCTGGCGCACCCCGAAAGCTGCCGCCTCGGAATAGCGATGCGGAGCGAGAGGCTCCGCCAAAATGGCCACCACTAACCGCGTGGGCACCGCCGGCGAAACCTCCGCCGCCGTGGAATCCGGCACTGCCGCGAGGAGCTGCCCAAGCTGGCAAAGCAACAGTGAGAACTGCTGTGCTTACCAGGCTCGCTAGTCTAATCTGTTTCATGCCTAAACCTCATGGTTCAGGCGTGTCGGTGCTACAACAAATCGGTAGGATTCTGCAGTGCTACCGAAGAGAAGGCCAGGAATGTCCCTTTAGAGAGATGGAGGTTCGAGCTTGTTCTACGTCCGAAGCATCCTCGTGACCCCGGTTTGCTAACTGGTCAGCCAGCTAACAAACCAAGCCCCAAGGAATCCAAGAATTAACCCGATCAATGGACTGGAGAGCGCGAACCAAAGCGGAATCGCCTCTCGTAACGGAAGCGCATCCCGCCCACGAATTTGGAGAACGGTACTGCGTACCGCCGAGCGAATGGTTGCTTGCCGCGGTAGTAACTCGTCAATTGAGGGGCTCACTTTCATGTCTGGTAATCTCGATGACGATTCTGCTGCGCCTAGTGCGCAAGTGTGGGATTTTGTCCTGCCACTGAAGAGTTGGTCCAAACTCCCTCTTTCGAGTGACTAAATCAAAGGACCGGCTTGATGACGAAGGTAGTAATATCTTCGCTTAGCATCAATCGTGGGTCTGGAGGCTAGCTATAGCCGCCGGAGATAAGCAAGGTTTCGCCAGTTATCCAATCTGCATCTGCTGAAGCAAGGAAAACGACAGCTGGAGCAATATCCTGCGGCTGTCCAATTCGTCCCAGTGGACTGTGTGATTCGAACATTTTCTGAAAATCGCTTCCCAGAAACCCGGCTGACTCCACGCCTTCGGTTGCCACCATTCCCGGGTTAATGGCGTTGACGCGGATTTTGCGGGGTCCGAGCTCTTTGGCGAGAGACTTTGTAATTGCGTCCACGGCGGCCTTGGTAGCGCTATAAACCGACGTAGTTGGCGGTGCCGAACTGCTGGCACTCGAACTGATATTGATAATGTTTCCGCCTTCAGGTCCGAAGTACTTCGTCGCTTCCTGAATTGCCAAAAGCAGACCCAGCACATTGAGGTCAAAGTGTCGGTGGAAGTGTTGCTCCGTGATTTTCTCCAGCGGAAGAAACTCATAAATACCGGCGTTGTTAACGAGAATATCGAGCCTCCCGAAGGCCTTTTGCGTTTCAGAAAATAAGTGTTCGATCTCGGCCTTCTTTGCGACGTTCGCACGTACAGCCATGGCCTTTCCGCCCTGCTTTGCTATCTCGTCCACAACGCGATCGGCTCCTTCCTTGCTGGACGCGTAATTCACGACGACTGCCGCGCCCTCAGACGCGAGCCTGCGGGCAATTGCAGCACCAATTCCCTTTGACGCCCCCGTTACAATCGCAACCTTGCCACGGAGTCTCTTCGTATTCGTGTTCAGAAGATTTCCTTGCTCTACAAATACATCAACGATTGGGAAATCAACTCCCGTAGCGCGGCTCCGTCTGCGAAGATAACCCGAGGAGCTCGGCAAGACGCAATTCGTAAGACTCGCATGTAGGACAATCTCCGTCGGGCCCGACCCAATCTGGATGTTGCGCTCGAAGAGCGTCGTGGATTTCGTTTTGCAGCTGCAATAGCGGCGTCGAACTTGCGTCGAGCACCGAGTGGTTCGTCGCGGCTTCGTCGTTTTTCATTCTGATCTCCTCATATATTTTCCAGCTCCGCCATCATTGAGTCATCAAGATTGAGTAGAGCTGCAGCGGTGTTTTCTTCGAGGTGCTTTACCTTTGACGTTCCCGGAATCGGCAGCATCACCGGAGATTTTTTGAGTAGCCACGCAAGCGCTACTTGCGCGGGGTGCGCTCCTAGCTCCTTCGCCACCTTTGTTAATGGACCGCGCGACTTCACAAGATCGCCAGTCGCCAGCGGGAACCACGGGATAAATCCGATGTTTTCGCGCGTGCAATAATCCAAAACATCCTCGTATTCGCGATACACGAGATTGTATTGATTCTGAACTGTAGCGATCGGGACGATGCGGCGCGCAGCTTCGATTTCGGCAACGTTGACTTCAGAAAGCCCAACGTGCCGGACCTTGCCTTCTTTTTGGAGATCCTTCAGAACACCAAACTGTTCTTCAGCTGGGACCTTGGGATCGATGCGGTGCAGTTGGAATAAGTCGATACGTTCCACACGCAATCGTCGCAAACTCATTTCGCACGCCTGGCGCAGGTATTCGGGTCTGCCCAGAGGAATCCACCTGCTCGGACCTGTCCGGACGAGGCCGGCTTTCGTGGCGATCACCAATCCCTTGGGATAGGGATGTAGGGCTTCCCGAATTAATTCTTCACTTACATGGGGTCCGTAAGAATCGGCGGTATCAATCAAATTAATTCCAAGCTGAACCGCGCGACGCAGGACTGCGATTGCTTCCGCCCGGTCGGGAGGATCCCCCCACACTCCAGGACCGGTTAGTTGCATTGCTCCGTAACCGAGGCGGTAAACTGGAAGATCATTCCCGATCAAAAACCTGCCGCTCTTTTCAGCGGGACGCTTCGAAAGGCCTCGCGCAGGCCGGGGTTTACCGGGTCCCATGTGATGCTCAATAATCTCGATCGTCCTGCTCATACGTACTCCTGTTTTCCCATCAATTTCGGTTCATGCATTCAGGCCGGGGTTGCGTAGCTGCCGGGGCTGCGAGCAGTGGCGCGCCATTCAGGTTTGCGTTCCTTGGTGGCCTTGGCCAAAGCACGTTGCAGACCTTTGGTGTCGAGATCTGTGGCATAGGCCGGGGTTCCCGGTTGTTGCCGCCATGATTCGTCTAATCGTCCGGCATCAACGGCATCAAATCCGAGCTCGTCGATCAGCCTGATTACAACCGCCTTTGCTGCGGGATCATCGCCGGCAACTGGCAAGGCGATCCGGTCCGGGCTACCAGGCCGTCGTCCGAGCTTAAAAAGATGTTCCGCATAAATGTTGTTGAACGCTTTGACGACAGGTCTACCTAACTGCTTTGCGACCCACTCACTCTCGGTCATTCCATCTTCGATCTCTTCGATCAGGCCGTCGCGTTGACGCGGGTAGTAGTTGCTTGTGTCTACCACAACGACATTTTCAGGGACGTTTGCGACTAGGTCCGTCGGCAATGACGGAATGTTTTTCAGCGGGATTGTTACGATTACTACGTTTCCGGACCGGGCAGCCTCCTCGACCGTGACAGGAGTAGCGCCGGTCTCCGCTGCCAGGTCGGCGAGTGTTTCAGGTCCCCTGGAATTCGCGACGAAAACTTTGTGGCCCAGGGCGCTGAAGCGACGCGTGAGAGTTCCGCCGATATTGCCCGCGCCGATAATCCCAATTTTCATTTGCGTTCTCCTCCCGTCGCGTTCGCTGCCACCAATGAAACTCAGCCCGGCTCGCACGCTTGCCATTGCGCATGCGGGAGGTTTTTTAATATCCCAAAAGAGATAACCTGCCGCACGATGGCGAAGTGGTGATCTTATGCCCGCACTTGCGGTACCCGGCTGATCTCAACTGGCACTCTCTGGTTGGGGCGGGGTTTTACTAACCTGCTGCGGCGTCACTTCCATCTTGCGACCGGCAAACAGGCGTTCCATCGCGTAGAACGTCACCGGGATCAGAAAAATTGCGATGCCTGACGCGGCGATCATTCCACCAATAACCGTAGAACCGAGCACCCGTCGCGCCACAGCCCCGGAACCGCTGGCGAGCCACAATGGGATGCAACCGAAGATGAAGGCGAAGGAAGTCATCAGGATGGGGCGAAGACGAAGGCGCGCGCCTTCGAGCGCCGCGTCAATGAGTGGTTTGCCTTGCTCGTATTGGTCCTTGGCGAATTCTACAATCAGGATGGCGTTCTTCGCAGCGAGACCGATCAACATGATCAAACCGATTTGCGCATAAATGTTGTTTTGCATTCCCCGCAGCCAAAGCGTCGCGAATGCCCCGAACACGGCCACTGGCGTCCCCAGCAAAACACTGAACGGCAAAGACCAACTCTCGTACAACGCGGCAAGAATGAGAAAAACGAAAATCAACGACATTCCGAAGACCGTGGCAGGTGATACGCCTTGCTGCGCTTTCTTCTCCTGGAACGACATTGCCAGATAGTCGTACCCCATGTCGTTAGGCATTGTCTGTCGAAACACGTCTTCCAGGGCGTTCATCGCCTGTATGGAGCTATAGCCCGGTGCCGCAGTGACGTTAATTTGCGCGGCGCGATATTCGTTATAGCGCAGCGTGAATTCCGGACCGGAAATATTTTGGACCGTTGCCACGGCATCGAGCGGGACTGATTCGCCATTGGAGTTACGCACAAAGAACTGGCCCATGTTGCTCGCATCGGTGCGGTAATCCCCTTCGGCTTCGATGTACACCTGCCAGGTACGACCGAACCGGTTGAAATAGTTCACAAAAAATCCGCCCATGAATGTTTGAAGCGTCTGATACACCTGGCTGAGATCGATTCCCTGTTTGAGCACCTTGTCGCGGTCGACGTTGACGAAAACCTGCGGAACACTCGGCAAAAATGTCGTGATCATCCCGGCGAACTCAGGCCGTTTACGCGCCGCATCCATGAACGTCTTCACGTTTTGCGAAAGAAACGCGACGTCTTTGCCGGCGCGATCCTCCAACACGAACGTGACGCCGCCGGCTGTGCCGACACCAGGGATTGCCGGGGGAGAGAATGCAAACGCGACGCCCTCGGTCAAACTACCGAGTTCCCTGGTTAAATGCGCTTTGATGGCTTCGTATTGTTCTTCCGGTTTTGTGCGTTCGCTCCAAGGCTTGAAAGTGACGAAGAAAAAAGCGCTGTACGTGCTTTGTACGAGGCTTAGCAGACTAAACCCGATAACGCTGGTGGTGTATTTCACTCCAGGGGTGTTAGCGAGGATGCTTTCAATTTTGCGGCAGGCTTGATCGGTGCGCTCGAGCGAAGCCGCATTCGGGAGCTGAAGTGAAATGAACACGTACCCCTGATCTTCTTCCGGCAAAAAGCCGCTCGGTAATTTAGATCCGAAAAATCCTGCGGCGACCGCGAGCGCCGCAAGTAAACCGAAGCTGAGCAGTGTTTTTCGAATCGCGAGCCGCGACCAATTTACGTACCCGTGCGTGGCGCGTCCGAAAACGTTATTGAACCGATCGAAAAACCAACGGAGCGGACCGCGACTTTTCTTCCGCGGTCTGAGCAGAAGCGCCGCGAGCGCAGGACTTAGTGAGAGCGCGTTGAACGCGGAGATAATGACCGAAATTGCAATTGTTAATGCGAACTGTTGATAAAGCCTCCCTGTAATTCCCGGCAGAAACGCAGTGGGAATAAATACCGCCGAAAGCACGAGGGCGATTCCGATCACGGGCCCTGAAACCTCGCGCATCGCTTGAAGCGTCGCATCGCGCGGCGTCATTCCTTCTTCGATGTGACGCTCTACTGCCTCGACTACGACAATCGCGTCGTCCACAACAAGTCCGATCGCCAGAACCAATCCAAATAGAGAAAGGCTGTTGATCGAGAACCCGAACAACGGAAACAGCACAAACGTGCCGATCAAGGAAACAGGCACCGCGCACAACGGAATGAGAGTGGCGCGCCAGGTCTGTAAAAAGATAAACACGACAAGGATAACGAGCGCGAGCGCCTCGAATAAAGTCTTGATGATGTCGTGCAGTCCTTCAGTAACCGAGAGCGTCTGGTCGAGTGAGACTGCGTAATCCATGTCCTGCGGAAAACGTTGCTTTGCTTCCGCCATGAGCTTTCGAACTCCTTGCGCAGCTTTGAGCGCGTTGGTTCCCGGGAGCTGATAAAGAGCCAGGATTGCAGAGGGCTGCCCGTTGAGGCGTGATTTCAGATTATAGGTTTGCGCTCCCAGATCGATTCGCGCGATGTCCTTTACTCTTACGAACGAACCGTCCGGGTTCGCTCGCACGACAATGTTGCCAAATTCTTCCGGGGTTTGCAGCCGGCCCTGGGCGCGCACCGTGTAAGTAAATTTTTGTCCGCTTGGGATTGGTTCTCCGCCAATCTGTCCGGCCGGGTTGACTGTGTTCTGCTGCTGCACCGCATTGATAATGTCTGGTACAGTGATTCCAAGCTTGGCCAATTGGTCCGGCTTAACCCAAAGCCGCATCGCGTATTGTCCCGCGCCGAAAACCTGCACATTGGAAATTCCCGGGACGCGCGTCAGTTGATCGACAAGATTGATGTAGCCGTAATTGGCCAGAAAGATATTGTCGTAAGTTTGGTTCGGCGAGTACAAGCCGATAAGCATCAACGGCGCCGTGGTCGATTTCTTAACCGTGACGCCGAAGTTATTCACCTCGGCAGGCAATTGCGATTGCGCCTGCGAAACGCGGAGCTGCGTCAGGACCTGATCAATGTTCGGATCGGTCGCAACATCAAAATCGACAATCAACCGAATGTCGCCGCTGCTGGCGTTGATCGAGTACATGTAGTTCATGTTGTCAACGCCACTCATCTGCTGCTCGATAGGCGCAGCCACTGACTGCTCAACCGTTAGCGCATCGGCTCCCGTGTAGTGCGTTTGCACCTGGATTTCCGGCGGCGCGATTTGTGGATACTGGGCCACCGGCAACGCCAGAATGCAGACGCCGCCGATCAGAGTCATCAAAATCGCGATGACGATTGCGACAATGGGACGCCTGACGAAAAATTCAGACATTTGGTGGCGCTACTTCGTCTGATCCGATTTCGAAACGAGGGCGTCGCTGGGCGGTGTCCACTCTTTCACTGTCACCAGCGCGCCTTCCCGGGCTTTTTGAATGCCCTGCACAACAACTTTGTCACCGGGCTTGAGTCCATCTGTTACTTCCCACATCGCGCCAATGCGTTCGCCCATTGTGACCGGCCGGATGCTTACCCTGTTATCGTTACCGACAACTGCGACTTGATAGCTGCCCTGCAGTTCGTTTACCGCTTCCTGCGGAATGACCATCGCGCCTTTTTTCATGTCGGCGACGAAACGCACCTTACCGAATTGTCCGGGCCGCAGAATGTTTCCTGGATTTGGGAACGTCACTTCATAGTGGATGGACCCAGTCGTCGGATCCAGACTCCGGTCCAACGCGTAAAATTTACCTTTCTGTGGATAAACCTCTCCGTTGCCCAGAATCAGTTCGAACTGAAGGCTCTTCACATAGGCGTCGCGCTCTTTTGGATCAGGATGCCGCGACACGAAATCCGTAAACGGACCTTCGCCCGTCGTGACGATCGCTTTAATGGGATCGATTTGTGAAACTGTCGTGAGCGGCCCGCTGGTTGGACTAACGAGATCGCCAACCTGTGCCTTGGCGAAACCTGCCACACCTTCGATCGGAGCAATGATCTTGGTATATCCGAGATTAAGCTCTGCCTGTTGCACTGCGGCTTGATCTGCCTGCACATTTGCTCTGGTAGCCTCTGCGGCCGCGATGGCTGTGTCTCGCTCCGAATCGCTGATGACCTGCTTGTTGAATAAATCGAGAGCGCGTTTTTCGTCAGCATCGGTTTTCGCCTGGGTTGCTTTGTCTTTCGCCAGGGTTCCCTTTGCTTGCGCCAAAGCGGCTTCAAACGGACGTGGATCAATCTGGAATAAAAGATCGCCTATTTTTACGACGCTGCCTTCGGTGTAATCGCGTGAGATAATGTAGCCTTGCACTTGCGCATTGATATTTGCGTTGATGAACCCATCCAGTGTGGCCACGCGTTCAAGTACGCGCGGAACGTCCTTCGGTACGACTGTTGTAACGAGTACTTCCGGCGGCGCAGGATCCGTTTGCGCCGGCTTACGCGAACAATTCAAAAGCAACGAGCCACAAAGCAGCAGGATGCTGACAAGAAAGATCCGCCTCATACTTTTCTTATCGCCGCTAACATTTAGATGTCGAGTCGGAACATGAAGTTCCGCCATCTCTCTTTCGAGAGATTCGACGCGAGTTCGAACGTACAGACGTGTTGCCCTACAAGCTCGAATGACCATTATGGATCAGCGGCGCACCGCTCACTTGTTTCGACAAAAGGAGACGAATCGAGGCGAGGGGAGCGGTTGTAGCCCGAAGTCACTGAGTTCAGGTCGCGTGCGCTGCAGTTACTCCAACGCTGCCGCAATCTGACCTAAGTCGCAGTTGTCGCTTTGGCCGCGCTCTGAAACTTCGAATCGACGCGCGTAACCGTTGGATTCTCGTCAGTTCGTGTGCCTAACGACTAGTCGCACGCCGTCTTTGTCCAGATGGCGGGGACAGGATTGCCGTTGGTTGGGTCCGGACTCGACGAGGAACCCACGATGGTTCCGCAACGATTTATCCCGGCCGGCCCTGAAAACGGGGGCTTGTCCGTTGCGACATCTGGAAGCAGTTCCGGCGGCGCTTGGAACCGGGTCAAACCGAGTACTCCCTGGTTCACCACGCGCAAGCCGACCACGCGGTTCAGATCGTTGATTGCGAATGCCTGTGAGTTCCCGCCCATCCCCAGTGAGCGCATGCCAGTAGTCTGCGTCCACACGAAAGCAACTGGTGGAAGTGGCGAGGTCCGGTCGGAGACACCGACGATGGCGAGATTATTGTTTATCCCAAAGGCCTGGCTGCCCGCGCCTCCGAGCGTCCCAAGGTCGATCTGTGCACCGTCGTGTCGCCAGAGCCAGGCATGCGCGGCGGCACCATCCGCGGGAAAGACCCAGCCTGCGATATCGCCGAGATCGTTAATAGCGAGCGCCTCGCTAATCGCTCCCGCTGGGTTGAGGTCGGTCAAGGATCCCGAAGGACTCCATTTCACTGCGTGAAGAATGCCGGCTGCGTCGAACGACCACCCGACAACAGTCCCACCAGCATTGATCGCTTGCGCCAGACTGGCGTTGCCTCCCAAATCCGTGAGAGGCTGCATGCCAGTGTTGGAGTTCCAAATAAAAGCGCGAGAAACGAGGAAATCGTTAGTGAACGCGAATCCGACGATCGTGCCGACCTGGTTAATCCCATTCGCCAGTGCAGAAGGCAGGCCTGGCAGCGTACCGAGACGCGTGAGGCGACTATTCGGATTCCAGCTTACAGCCGTCCGGCCGTTGAGAGTTTGATACCAACCCACGGAAACGCCGGCGTCATTAATTGCACTTGCCTGGCCTGAAAATGCGTTCCGCGGAATTGGCAGCGCTTGCGCGGTGTAGATGTCGCCGTCGCTGGCGGTCAACGTTCCAATACAAGGACATTGCAGCAAAGTCGCTAAAAGAAACCATCGCGTGAGCTGCCTGATCGGCAGAAAAAGTTCACAAACATATTTCATGAGCGGGACTCTTTGTATGAACCAAAGCCGCCCTCAACTAATCAGGGGTAACAGAACAGTTACTTCCGGTTAGGGAAGAAAGATGGTTTTATACTGCCGGACTCGAATTATCTCCCCGGTGCTCGGTTTTGGCGTCTTATTTTTTGTATGGCGTTAACAGCTCCTTCTCGTCCGTATCCACTACGAACACAGCCAGCAACTTGGCCGGTTCGGTGTTGCTGGCATTTTCATCAACACTGTGCCGATCGCCAGGCATCTCCGGAAAGTTCTGTCCTGCGTGGTAAGTGACGACGGGACCATCATTGACCGAAGTGCGGATTGCTCCTTCAAGGACTGTCGCGTAAATAAAAGCAGACTTCGGATGCGTGTGGGCCACCGACTTAACGCCGGGACCATATTCGACGAGCACGCCTTTAATGCTTTTGCCTGGAACATTCGGCAGGGCGTGATCAAAGACGACGGTGACCTTTGGACCCTGGTCAGCGGCTCTCCCTGAGCTTACGCCTAGAACAGCGATGATGATCGCACAAATACATGGTGCGCAGATGAACCGGCGCGGCTTAGCTGGTCTTGAAATTCTGGTTCGTTTCATTCTTTTGTTCCTTTCTCATATGCGGGTTTGGTGAGTTTAGCTGTGATACTAACGGTTCATCCTACGAAGCTGTCCTGCCAAGCCAATCTGCGAAATGAGTGGAACCGAGGAGTGCATTCTCCCCGGGAACGAGGCTTCTCTCCTTCAATATTGTGCCGAAGTAGGGAGCCTGGTCGTCCGTGATTACGGTTCGCTGATCGCGCTGCGCCGCCACGTATTTGCGTATGAACTGGTCGAATGGCGCAATGTCAGGGCCGGCAATCTCAATAGTTCCGTTCAATGGCCTCGCGATGGCGATCCTAGCCAGCTCGGCGGCAAGATCATCCGAGAAGATCGGCTGAAATAAAACGGAGGGCACACGAACGGTTTGCCCCTTCGTAGCTTCGTCTGCGATGCGGCCAACGAACTCAAAGAACTGCGTCGCGCGAACGATCGTGTAAGGAATTGACGAAGCTTTGATTAGTTTTTCCTGGGCGACCTTGGCACGCAGGTATCCACTTGCTGGAAGCTGTTCGCAGCCGACGATTGAAACCGCGATATGATGAGTCACACCGTTCCTGGCCTCAGCGGCGAGCAGGTTGCGAGTGGAAGTTTCAAAGAACTGAAGTACCGCCTTGTCTTCCCATGAAGGAGCGTTCGTTACATCCAGGAGAACCTTCGCTCCGGCCAGCGCTTCATCTAAACCTGCGCCAGTAATTGAGTTGATCCCTTTGGAAGGGGAGGCGGCAACAACCTCGTGGCCTTTGGCACGAAGCAGATTCACCACCTTGCTTCCGATAAGTCCAGTGCCGCCGAGAACGACTATCTTCATTAATTTGTTTTCGGCGTCACGCCGTTGTTCGTTCATAATAAGAGCAGCGAAAGGCCGCGGCACTCGGTCTGGTCGCGAATCCTTTCAATCACACTTCTACAATCTGCACCTGCCAATCGCGGCCTTCCCATCGTTGATCCTGTTTCCAAAACAATGTAAACGAAAGTGTTGTTCCCACAGACCACGTCGCGGTGGGAAGATCTGCAAACCAGACGTTCAATTTACCCTCGTGATTCGTCTCTAAAAGGTTGCTGCGCGCTCCAGCGTCAGTGGACCATACGACGGTAGCCTGGGCGGCAAGGATGATTCGGAAGATCTTTCCGTGTGGCACGCGCCGAGCGGGATAGCGTACAGTCCACATTTGATAATTGCTCGCCACCGGATGCGACACATATCGCTCGAACGCAGGGCCGACGCGATCGAAACAAGTTCCATCATGACGGCTGCGCACCAGGGCAATGTACTCTGCGTGGGACCAGCAGAGCGGCATCGCTGCGCCTGTGGGAAATCCGAATTTCATATGTGCTTCGGGCAAATCCGGTCCATCCCACAACTGTTCGGTCAGCATGCCACCCTGGTTCGCGAAATCTTCCATGGCAGCAATGAACGGCATTGGATCGCGGCCCGCTGCGAGTTCGTAATGACCGCGTTCTCCCGTTAAAATCGGCCAGCAACGCCCGACTCCCGTTCCATCGAAGGCAGCGCCATCATTTTTCTGTCCATAGCCATCGCCATTGTAACGACGCCAGCATGGGCCTTGTGGCAGATCATGTTTGATCACCCGGTCGATAACCTCGATCGAATTACGAATGAGGGGATCGTTCGCATCTCGAATACCGAATCGCACCAGGTGCAGAAAATCTCCGCCAACTACATTGCGCGCCGGGTGCAGGCCGCCACCATTCGCCAGCTGGATCATCGTGGTATTCGGATCGGGATGTGGATCAGGCGCGTTCGGGTCCGTGGGGGTAATACGGATGTAATGGTGAGGGAACCCTTCAACCAATTCGCCCTGGGTGGTGACGGTCCATTCTTCGACGTGGGCTGCCAGCCAGTCAGCATAAGCAAAAACAAAATCTGCGGCATCAACTTCGCCGTATTCCGTGGCCCATTGCGCTGCGCAAACCAGCGCAGCAATGACTGTCGCCAACGTCGAAGGCGAGTAACCGGAGTTTTCTTCCCAGCGATCTTGGCTCGTCACCGGGCCCTGCAGAATCAAGTGCGCAGCAGCGCGCACGATCATTGTGCGAGGATTAAACAACCCGAGCCCGTCTTGTTTGTGCAGGCGCCATGCCAGAAGTATTGGCGCGGCAATTTGATCCAGTTGTTGCCCGGACCAGTAAGCAGTTCCATCAATCCAACTGTTCTGAGGAAAACTTCCATCCGGCCGCTGAATGGCGGCAAGCCAGATCAACGCGCGTAGTGGCGTGCTTCTCTGTCCGGTGGCGAGGAGCGCCGTCGCGCTTTGCACCAGGTCCCGAGTCCACACAAGATGATAACCTCCCAGATCGTTGTCCCCTTTGGTTTCTCCCCACGGAATACTCATGGACGCAACAATTGCGCCTTGGAAAACCTTGTCTTCATGCGCAGTCAGGATACAGCGGCTGAGTCGGTACATTCCGCCGCCGTCCGACGTGTCGGAGCTAAAATCGAATTTGGGTTCGACATCGGCGCGTTGCCACTGGCGGACGTATGCCAGACGATGTGAATCAAATGGTTCTGCCAGCGATTGGAATAGCTTGGCAGTTGTGCTCTGATAGCTGCGCCCGAATGCGACGGCCATGGTGAATTCGCCGGAGCGCGGAAGATTAATTTCGCCGGTTAACGCAATGTTGCCGTTTTCGGCGGACTCGAACTCCCAATCCATTTTCAAATTGTGCATGAGATCCTGCCACCCATCGCTGAAACCGACATAGCCTATCGAGCGGCGGGAAAAACTCGTGCTACAAGCCATGAGCAGGTGAACGTTTCCACGTTGAGCGCGCATGAGCTTTACCCCGCCCACATCAACGCACCATCCCGAGTTGCCGTAGCCGAAGCCGGCGATGTGAGGTGCCAACAATGCATAAAGTCGCAGCTTCCGCCGCAGCGATCCGTCCAGCACTTCAAGCTTGGTGTGTACCAGCACGACCGATTGATGCGGATCGGCAAAAACGTGTTTTACGATGCGATACCGTCCTTGCGGTTCCGAATTCGTCAGGCGGTAAAGAAGGCAATCACGTTCGGGGTACTCGATGCTGTGATTCAGGTCGCGTTTTTCCTCATGACAAAACGTTTCTCCGTCACTTATCAGGAATTGAAAGTCCCGCGTGTTTGGTTGATCCACATGCGGATAATAAATTTCGTTCACGATGCCGTGGCTGAGAGTGAACCAGACACGGCAACTGGTGTGATAGGCGGTGCCCACGCCTTCTTTGGCGCTCGAAGTCCAGCGCGGCTCGATTCCGGGTGCGCCAAATGCGATCGAATTC
>DASREH010000017.1:0-18880 GCA_035652195.1 Candidatus Udaeobacter sp.
TAGGTGTATTCCTGCAAGAGACGCTCGTAATCGTCCAGCAACCGCATTGCGTCATTCGGCTTCAGGCGATCGGTTTTGATGGCGTCATCAACCTGCGCCTTGAGCAAACGCATTAACTCAACTTTGTCCCACTGCGTCATGGAAAGGACTTCGCCGATCGTGCTTCCTTCGATGACCTCTTCGATGTACCAGCCGGACTCCTCATCGGGATCAAGGAACACATGCACCTCCGTGACGCGGCCAAACAGATTGTGCAAATCGCCCATGATATCCTGATACGCGCCTACCATGAACACTCCCAGGTAATACATTTCGCCGGGAGCGATCCGGTGCAGCGGAATGGTGTCCCGCACATCCTGCAAATCGGTGAACTTTGAGATTTTGCCATCCGAATCACAGGTGATGTCGACGATCATTCCATGCCGATCTGGCGGTGTGTTAAGCCGATGAATCGGCATGATTGGAAACAATTGACCGAGCGCCCAATGATCGAGCAGCGATTGGAAAACGGAGAAATTGCAGATGTACTGGTCGCCCAACGTCGTTTCGAGCTGCTTCACCTCCTCCGGAATGAAACGCAGACCACGATGCATGTTCACGATCTGCTGTGCGAGCTGCCAGTAGATGGTGTCGATCTTTGCTTTTGATTCGAGATCCAGGAGGCCAAGCTCGAAGGTCTGCTGCGCCTGCTCCTTGATCTGCTTGATGTCGTGCAGGCTCTCGAGACGATTGCCTCGCTTAAGCCGCTGCTTCACATCCATGATGTCACCCACCAGTTTGTGATCCTTGTCGCCAGGGGTCACCCGCAACTTCGGGGGCGTTTTCTCGATGGAACTGAAGGCTTCCATCACCAGCACGGAATGATGCGCCACGATCGCGCGGCCACCCTCGTTCACGATTGCCGGATGCGGCACACCTTCCGAATCGCAAACATCCATGATGTTCCAAACGACGTCATTGGCATATTCCTGAAGTGAATAATTCGCGGAGCTATCGAAGTCGCTGCGTGAGCCGTCATAGTCCACTCCAAGGCCGCCGCCGACATCGAGATACCCGAGATCGTGTCCCATCTTCGCAATCTTTGCATAATAACGGGCACCCTCACGCACCGCTCGTTTGATGGTCGAAATGTCGGGCACCTGGGAACCGACATGGAAATGGATGAGTTTAAGGCAATGTGCGAGACCAGCCGCTTTGAGCATTTCGCTCGCGGCTACAAGGCTTGTGGTATCCAGGCCGAATTTCGCGTTCTCGCCGCCGCTCGGCGCCCATTTTCCGGCGCCTTTACTGTACAGGCGCACTCGAATGCCAATGTACGGCTCCACGCCGACTTCCTTTGCCGCGCGGATCGTTTGCTCGAGCTCTTCGAGTTTCTCGGCAACGATGACTACTTTCTTACCAAGCTTGCAACCAAGCAGCGCAATGCGGATGAACGCTGCGTCTTTGTAGCCATTGCAAATAATCAGGCTTTCCGGATCCTGGTGCATCGCCAGCGCGGCGACCAATTCCGGCTTGCTTCCGGCCTCGAGGCCAAAATGAAATTGCTGACCGGCATCGACAATTTCTTCAATGACCTCACGCAGCTGATTAACCTTGATCGGAAAAACTCCGCGGTATTCGTTTTTGTAGCCGAACTCCGCGATGGCGTTCTGGAATGCCCGGTTGACCGATTCGACACGATGGCGAAGCAAATCCTGAAACCGGATGACCAGCGGGAAACTCAGGCCACGGTTCCGCGCTTCATTTACGACTTCCAGTATGGCGATCGTCCCACCGTTTTCCTGCAATGGTTGGGCCACCACATTTCCAGCTGAGTTGATGGTAAAATAACCGCTACCCCAGCCGTCGACATTGTAGGTCGCGATCGCTGCATCAACGTCCCACTCATTTTTCATTTGATCACATCACGCGCTGAATTGACTCCAGCAAAACGCATATTCAGTCAGGGTGTCCAACATGCAAGCGTGCAAGATAAAATTTTCATCAACTCATAGCTTCGGGTTTTTTTGCAGCGGAGAACCAGGCAAGCGGCGCCCGTCGCTTGTCTTTCGCTTGCCTGCGGATAACGTTTATTGTGAACAAAACGGTGATCGAGGTGCAGGTTCGGGCGGTCTTACCGACAAGCGGGGGGTGCGCGGTATTTCTCGGAAACAACGATAAAGTCTTCATCATTTATGTGGATCAAACAGTTGGCAGCGCCATCACCATGTTCATGCGCCAGATCACCAAGGAACGTCCTTTAACCCACGATTTGATGGCGCATTTGCTCACTGCTCTGGGCGCACAGGTCGAGCGCGTCATCATTAATGATCTGAAAAACGCCACCTACTACGCACGAGTGATCATTCGAGTCCAAAACGAATTGCAGCAGAAAAAGATCATCGAGCTCGACGGGCGCCCAAGCGATTGCATCGCCATGGCCACGCAACAAAAGGCCCCTATTTATGTGAGTCAGGATGTATGGGACGAGGTGGACGATATGAGCGACGTCTTGCGAAAGATGGAAGAAGAGGGATTGAAGCCGGATCCCGAAGCCGAAGATTAGGGACCATTAGGAAGTTAAAACGGTTCATCGTCCCGCCGATCAAACACCGTTCATCTTTTGATCTCGTAACGCTTCGAAATTTTTACTTCTGCTCGGCATCACCCGAGTAAGTCGCCGTAGCGCTTGTTGGCTAACTCCAGGCAGCGCCCCAGAATTTCTGACGCCGTATTGAATTTAAGCGCTTCTGCGACCAACTCGCGGCATTCGGGAATGGTCAGACTTTGCACCGCCCGCTTAACTCGCGGAACCAAGGTCGCTCCGGCGCTCAGCTCGTCCATACCGAGACCCAGCAACAACGGAACGAGCGCCACGTCTCCCGCCATTTCTCCACAAACTCCCACCCAGATGTTGTTGGCATGCGCCGCCTCAGCAACCATCTTCAGCAGTCGCACCACGGCTGGGTGCGTCGGCTCGTAAAGGTAGGCAAGCTTTTCGTTTACGCGATCCACGGCAAGCGCATACTGGATGAGATCGTTCGTTCCGATGCTGAAAAAATCGACCTCGGGTGCGAGCGAGTGGGCACAAATTGCCGCGCCCGGGATCTCGATCATCGCGCCAACGTCAATTTTTTGCGCCATGGGAACACCTGACCGACAGAGGTCTTCTCTACATTCAGCCAACGCGGCCTTGGCACGACGCAGCTCCTCCAACCCCGAGATCATTGGAAACATGACCTTAATGTTGCCGACGGCGCTGGCACGAAGGACAGCGCGCAATTGCGTTTTAAAAATGTCCATGTTCTCCAGGCACAGGCGAATGGCCCTCCAGCCAAGGAAGGGGTTTAACTCGTCGGTGGTATCGACGGTGCCTGGAGCCAGTTTATCGCCGCCAAGATCGAACGTTCGAATGATCAATGGATCAGGCCGGACCCGTTCCGCTACTTTTCGATACGTTTCGAATTGTTCGTCCTCTGTTGGCAGCGTATTGCGATTCAGATAGAGGAACTCTGTGCGATAAAGCCCAATGCCCTCCGCACCATTGGCGGCTACGGCTTCAACGTCTTCCGGAAGCTCGATATTCGCCGAGAGCACAATGTGGCGCCCATCGCGTGTTGTTGAGCTTGTTGTGCGCAGCTCCTTCAGTTGCGCAGCGACCCAGGCTCTCTTCGATTCAACCTGCGCATAATGGGCGATTGTTTCCTGTGACGGGGAGACGATCAGAAGTCCTTCACTTCCATCGACGAGGACATGCTGGCCCGTCTCCAGTTTGGCGGTGATATCATGTAAGCCCACGACCGCCGGGATACTGAGCGAACGCGCTAAAATCGCGGAATGCGACGTGCGGCTGCCCAGGTCGGTCGCAATGCCCAGCACATTCGCCCGGTTTATGCTCGCGGTATCCGACGGCGTTAAGTTATGCGCAACAAGAATGTGCTTCTCCGTCAGGGCGAGAAACATCTTTGGCGCCTTGCCTTGCAAATTGCGAATCACCCGTTTTGTCACATCCTGAATGTCGAGTGCACGCTCGCGTAAATAGGGATCGTCGATTTTGTTCAGTGTTTCTGCGTAACGCGTCGCAACTTCCTGAAACACCCATTCGACGTTGCAAAGATCCGTTTCCAGTTTTCGAAGCACTTCGTCGATCAACGTACGGTCCTCAACCACAAGTAAATGCGCATCAAAAATGGCCGCGTCTTTTGCGCCGATAGATTCCGCGATGCGCTGTTGCATCTCCAAAATCTGCATACGCGTTTGAATCAACGCGGTTTCAAACCGGCCTATTTCATCCGCGACCTGCGATGGCGCAATGCGATAACGAACAACATCATCCAGGTCATCGCGAACGACATGAACCCTCGCGCAGGCGACCCCTGGAGAGACACCTACTCCTTCAAAGCGAATTTCTTCCTGCGCGCTGTCGCTCATGCAACAGCCAGAGTAAAGCAGATGTCAAACAATGCGAGTTCCGTCTGAGCCTCGTCACAGGCATTCACCCACGGAAATGGCACTCCCTGGAAGAGAGGATTGAGACCCGTCACTCTTCGTTAAAACCGGCCTTGATCAAGGCTTCGAGCTCTTCCATGGCCTTATCAGCGTCGGGCCCGTCACAACGAACGTGCAGCTTCGATCCTTGACCGGCTGCCAGCATCATCAAGCCCATGATACTTTTGCCATTTACCTCTTCGCCTTCCTTCGAGACCCAGATTTCCGAGCGATACCGGCTTGCGATCCTCACAAACATCGCCGCAGGTCGTGCATGCAATCCAAGACGATTCGTGATCGGCAGATCCTTTTCAATCTTGCGGGTACGCTCTCCTGATCCTGTTTTTCTATACAGTAAACCCATTACACGGTCTCTTTCCGTTCCATCAAACTGATCAGTCGCGCATTAAAATCCATCGCACTGTTCTGACCCAGGCCTTTCAATTTTTCATCCATTGCCGCAACTTCAATCAACCGTGCCATGTCCCGGCCGGGTCGGACTGGAATGGTCACGTGCGGTACGTGCAGCCCGAGAATTTCATAAAATTCCCGGTCTAAGCCGATGCGATCGACCTCTTCCACATCCTGCCACTCCTTCAGGGTGACAACCAGATCCAAGCGCTTTTCAACACGTATGCTGCCAATGCCGAAAACTTTTGCCACATCGATAATGCCGATTCCCCGGACTTCGATATGATTACGAGTCAATTCAGGAGCGGTCGCCATCAGCTCGCGTCCTTCAAGTGAAGTTATTCGGGTTACATCATCGGCGACAAGACTGTAACCGCGCTCAATCAGGCCCAACACGCATTCGCTTTTACCAATTCCGCTGGCACCCCGAATCAGGACGCCCACACCGAGAATATCAACCATGCTGCCGAACTCGGTCACAGTCGGCGAAAAATCCATTTCCAATGCGATCGTCGCCGCGTTGATGAACTTCATGGTGATCATTGGAGTGCGAAACACGGCGATCTTTGCCTCTGCTGTTACCGACAGCAACTCCGAAGCCAGATGGAACCCGCGCGACATCACCAGACAGGGTATTCGGTGCTCGCATAACTTGTGAAAACGGCTGATACGCAGTTTGGAAGGCAAACTTTTCAAGTAAGAATGCTCAGCCGCTCCTAAAACCTGGACGCGTTTCTCGGCGAAATAAGTGTAGAAGCCTGAAAGCGCCAGCCCGGGACGATTGATGGTGGGCTCGCGGATTTTCCGCTGAAAGCCCACACGCGGTCCCTCCAGCTTCATCTGCAACTTCTCAGCATGAGAATTGTAGAAGCTCTCAACGGTAATGATCGGGACACTCTTCTGCCGATCGCTTTCAGATGTGATCGTTTGAGTGCCGCGTCTTTGGACCATGAGTCCTAACTTTTACCTTGAATGAGGCGTAATTGCCAACATGCATCGTACGCGCCTTGCGGCGTGGCTTCGCGCCGGTGAAATCCGAGGCCCAGCCAAATACTGCCGTCTATCTGTTTCCCTGCTCTTGATAGCGAATGACCTTCACCTTCTCGAGAGTGATCAGTCCACCCTGCATCATGTGATCGAGCAGAGGCAGGAATGCGTCGATTTTTTGGGCTGTGTCGACGATTTCAATCACGATTGGCAGGTCCATGGACAAACGAAGGACTTTTGCAGTATGCAGTCGACTTGATTTTCCGAAACCTAATGGGCCGCGCAGCACGGTTGCACCTGCCAGGTGGAGTTCGCGGGCTTTCAAAACGATCGCCTCATACAATGGTCGATGCTCGTGCCGGTCACTTTCGCCGATAAAAATCCGCAATAGAACGGCGTCTTCAGGAAGGTGCATAGCTATCTTTATTTCGGCGATATTCCCAGGCCAACAACACGCCCGAGCCAGACGGCGACCAGGCATCCGGCAACTGACAGCAACGTGTTCAGTCCGGCTTTGAACCAGTCTCCATCGCGAATCAGATCGAGCGTTTGAATACTGAATGACGAAAACGTCGTATACCCGCCGCACAGTCCGATCATGAAAAATTCGCGAAGCCGCGGTGAGATCAGCCACGATCCTTCTGGATCGACGAATGAAGCAAACAAACCGATGGCGAACGAACCCGTAATATTCACGACAAGTGTTCCCAGAGGGAAAGGCTCGCCCACATTGTCAGCAACGAATCCCGATAACCAGAAGCGGGCTCCAGTTCCAAGTGCGCCGCCTATCATTACCAGGATATAATCAACCATAAAAAACTCCTTCCGTTGGAAGGAGTCATCAGCTGACGCGGTTTTCCTCGATGCTAGAGGAAGGCAAACTCCATTGCCTTGACGGATGTTATGGTATTTGCGAGCTCCGATCAAACAGAACGTTCAGCGATGCCGTGCGCTTTTGGCGCCTCACATCTTGAAACGCTCGCCGAGGTACAGCTGACGGCTGATGGGATCGTTGATGAGAAAATCTTTAGTCCCTTCGCTCTCAACGCGTCCGTCATAAATCAAATAGGCTCGGTCTACGATGGACAACGTCTCACGCACGTTGTGGTCGGTGATCATGATCGCAAGTCCCGATTTGCGCAGGTTGACGATAATCTGCTGTACATCGTACACCGCGATTGGATCGACGCCGCTGAATGGCTCGTCGAGCATCAATAACTTCGGCTGCGTAACCAGCGAACGTGCAATTGTCAGACGCCGTTTTTCACCGCCGCTCAGGGTAAGTGCAACGTTCCTGGCGATTCGCTCAATGCCAAACTGGTGCAGCAATTCATCGCAACGGTTCCGTCGTTCGGCCTTGCTGAGCGGAAGCGTTTCCAAAATGGCGAGAATATTTTGCTCGACAGTCATTTTCCGGAAGATCGACTCTTCCTGCGGCAAATAACCCATGCCAAGGCGCGCGCGCTTGTACATCGGATAATCGGTGACGTCTGTATCGGCAAAAATCACACGACCGCTGTTTGGCCTGACAAGCCCAACGATCATGTAAAAACTCGTCGTTTTACCTGCTCCGTTGGGCCCCAGCAGTCCAACCACTTCGCCGGCGCGGACGTTCATGTTCACGCCGTCCACAACCGCACGGCCTCCGTAGATCTTGACCAGTTGATCCGTGCTCAAAACCATCTCCGCTTTCATCGCGTTCGATGAGGCCGCTTTCCGAGCCGAAACAGGAACAGCCTGGCCAATCATGGTTTGGGTACAGACGCCGGTGAAGTTTCTGCCGCCGGGCTTTGACCGGGTTTGGCTTGTCCTTTTTTTCCTTGATCTGGTTGCTGGACAATCTCGGTTCGACTGGGTCCGTGCGTCCGGAGCTGGCTATTCTGGCTGACGATCATCACTGTATCGGGGCTGGTGGCGACGTGCAGATTTGGACCTTCCTGCACACGCGGCGTTCCCACCAGTTCAACATCGCCCGTGCTTGCAGTATACGTGGCCTTGTCGGCCCGGCCAACAGCACGAGTCGGAGCGCCGCCGTTCGCGTCAGGACGGTCGCGGACAAGCCCGACGTTACCTTCCGCAATGGCTTTTTCGAGGCCCTGGGTTTGTCCCTTGGTGATGTACACTGTTAGCTTGTCCGATTGCAGATTGAAACGTGGATCAATTACCTTCACCCGGCCGCTAAAGATGCCCACGTTCTTGTTTGAATCAAAGAAAGCTTCATCCGAATAGATTTCAGTCGTTGTCGGTTGGTCGGATTGCAGCCCGCCGGCCGAGCCGAACAAATTATTAGCCGATGGATTGTCTTCTTTCTTTTTACCTTTGTTTTTCGCTTTGTCTTTGGGTTTTGCGTTTGGTGCTTTGGTGACCGGCGCAGGGGATCCCGCTGGCGCGGTTGCGACCTGTGCAGGCAGGTCCGTTCCAAAGAGACACGTGAAAGCCAAAGCTACCGCTGCGAATTTTTTCATTCGCTCGTATTCGGTTTTGCCGTCAGGTGAGATTTATCAGTGATTACCATTTTGACGTTTCCAATCAATCGCCCGGTTTTCGCGTTGGTGTCGAACTGCACTGAGTCTCCGGCAATGTTGAAGTCCGACCGCTTAATTGTTGTGCGCTCTTGCGAGCTGAGAATCCGGGTTTTCAGGTCAAGCACCGACGTGTGCATGTTGATTTGGAGATCAACCTCACTTTGTGGGGTGTAGGTCGTAATTTTAAGGTCTTCGAAGCCGACATGTTCCAAATCAATTCGATGAGCAGTGCCGGCTTCAAATTTTCCTCGTAGCCGACCCTCAGTGTCAAAGTCTGGCAACACGAGGCCCTTGGCTTCGTGTCCAATTGGCAACGGAATATTCGTCAGGCTCGGTTCTCCCTGCGACTTGCCCGTGGCTGCTGCGCCGCCCCCTTTCTTTTTTCGACCCTTTGGCTGGCCACACAATGCCGGCTGCGTTATTGCCAATGCGATCCAAACGAATGCCAACCAAAACGACAGGAGGCGACGCAAATGAAAGTGCGTCACCGACTCTCGCTTCTTTGACACAATGCTTTTGTTACCCGCGCCGTAGCGCCGCGAAGGCTGATCAATCGCCCCTACCTGAAACGGCAGCATGAATAGCCTTTAACATGCGCAAATGCTTCGGCAAATCCTTTAGGGGAATCTGATTCGGACCGTCTGACAAAGCGCGCCCCGGATTTTCATGCACCTCCATGAATATCCCATCACAGCCAGTTGCAATTGCTGCTCGGGCCAGCGCCGGCGCCAAAACCCCATCGCCGGAACTGGAATCCCCTGCTCCCCCGGGACGTTGCACAGAATGCGTTGCGTCGAAAATCACGCGGTAACCTGCTTCCCGCATCCAATAAAGCGAACGCATGTCGGCAACCAGGTTGTTGTAACCGAAAGTCGTACCTCGTTCGGTGAAACAGAATTGTTCGTTTTTAAAGGCGCTCAATTTCTCGGCGATATTTCGCACGTCCCATGGCGCCAGAAACTGCCCTTTCTTTACGTTGATAGCCCGCCCGGTTTGCGCAGCGGCACGCAGCAGATCGGTTTGCCTGCAAAGGAACGCTGGGATTTGCAACATATCGATCTTTTCGCCGGCAATCTCGGCTTCGGCCGGTGAATGAACATCTGTGGTGACGGGAATTTTCAGCTCCTGACCGATGGTTGAAAGGATTTCGCACCCCTGGTGTACGCCGGTTCCACGAAAGGAACGGACAGAGGTCCGATTTGCCTTGTCGTATGACGCTTTGAAAATGAAATCGACATCTTCGGCTGTACAGATCTCAGCAATTTTGTTCGCAATCCGCCGGACAAACCTCTCCGACTCAATCACACATGGGCCAAGAATGAATACCGGTCGTTTGCCACCAATTGTGACACGACCGATACGCAGTGGTTTCCGTTTCATAAATCGTGCCCAATCTGGCGAGGCGAGCGATTGAGGTCAATCATGCTGGCGGCGCCATTCCCGCGCCCGCGCGTACGGGCGGTCCACCTGAATGACGGGAGGATCGATGGCGTTTTATCAGGTCATAGACGGCAAAGGGCGCGTAAAGCCCGAGAAAGAAAAGGAATGCGACCGCGTGCAACTGCAGAAGATAAACCGGCCACGAGTCGGAGAGGAAACTTAGAATGGAAAATGCTTCCGGTTTGTGCAGCAGGAATCCGTAATTAACGCCCGTGAATTTGTCGACGAGGAGAGTAACGACAAAATAGAATTCCGACCACAACCAGACTCGTACAATCGACATCGGGTATGGTCGATATCCGCGGGTCAACATCAGGAATACAACGCCGATGATGATGACGGAGTGCGACGTAAAAAAACTGATGAATCGCCAGTCTGGAAATCCAAAACTCAAGTTTGGCGTGAGCACAGCCTGCAATGTGCCGCCGATCCCCCAGAAGTACGCCACTTCGAACCAGCGTTGGCTCCCTGCCCACATCGCCACGATCACGACAACCATGCCCCAGTCGCACATCTGCATCGGGAGCATGTGCTGCCAGTCCACGAAGCCAGTGCTGCGAATAAAAATCAGATAAACGATGTAGTTGACGATTAGTACCGCCGACAAAACGCTGACAATCGTCTTTGCCACCAGTTTTGATTTTGTGCGCCGCACCATTGCGGCCAGTGCAAACGGCAACACAAACGTCAGGAAAATAACTGTGAGATGCGGCGCGCCGTACGGCCGGAATTCAGGCTGCATGGTTGTTTAGCCGCGATTGTAGCAGGGTGGCGATGTCATGAGGAAGCATTCAACCGGGGCCCGGCACTGCACAGTCCGACACGCGCTCCGCACGTTCATTCACCGGATCAGCCAAAGATTACAGGGAATGACATCGGTGACCCACGCGATATTGCCCGCCAGTTGTTGATCGCGACCAGCGACTTTTCCCACTGGAACAATCAACAAATCCGCTTCCACCGATTGAACAAAATCCGATGCAGCCAACCCTGTATTGCCGCGGATGCAACGCGCCTCGATCGGCAGATCGGTTGCTCCGGCAGACAACACAAATTTCTCCAAAGCCTCTTCTTCGTCCCTGTCTTCGGGCGGTTCCACGCCTTTGATGCCTTTGCCGCGGATTGATGCACGAGCCTGATCAAACGTGGTGATGATTCGAATCACATATAGCCGCTCGCATGACTCCTTTGCAGCGAACCTCAACGTCCTTTTTAGGGCGTCTAATCGGGCGTTTGAATTCTCCGCAACGAAAACGATCCGGCGCAGTGGCCTGGGCTTTTCCGAGGGCTCGGTAAAAAGCATCACCGAGCAGGGAGCTTCACGCACCAGGCGACGTGCCACATTGCCAAGAAATGGGTGCAGTACCACTTCCTTTTCGAGTGCGCCGGCAACAATTACGTCAACTTGTTCGCGGGTGAGCGCGCGCAGAATCGCTTCAGCCGGGTCCCCCTGTTCGTAGTGAATTTTGGAGTCGAGTGGAAGCTTCAGCTGTGTGAAGGCATGGCGAAACTTCTTTGCGATGGATTCATTGTGTTCGCCGACATAAATCAAATGAAGATCAGCGGAGAAGTGTTCGTGAATGCGTTTCGCTTCCGCAAGAACTTGTTTAAACCGCGGAGAGAACGTGCTCGCCACGGCGATGGTTTTGTATGGCACTGGTTCCCTCATTGGACCCGGCGATTACCTTCGTGTCTCAGAAAGTTTAGGCAAATGAGACTGGAGTAAGGGACAACCGATCTGTGCGTGTTAGCGTTAATCCTCCCTCCCAAAGTCATTTGCTTTCCATTTCGCGCTTCATGCGCCACTTTTGCAGGTTATGCGACGGGCGATTTACCCAGGCAGTTTCGATCCAATCACGAACGGTCACCTAGATGTAATCGAACGTGCTCGAAAATTGTTCGACGAAGTGGTCGTCGCTGTGGCGCACAACGATGAAAAACAACCTCTCTTTTCATTGAAGGAGCGCCTTGATTTACTCGGTCAAACAGCGGGGAAATTCGATAATGTGAAGATAGCGGAGTTCGAAGGTTTGCTCGTTCAGTTCGCCAGAAAAGAACAAGCCGGCGTTGTCATTCGGGGCTTGCGCGCCATCTCCGACTTTGAATTTGAATTTCAAATGGCCCTGATGAACCGAAAACTGGACCCAGCTGTGGAAACAATTTTCCTGATGCCAAAAGAAGAATACACGTATCTTAGTTCTCGCATTGTTAAGGAAATCGCGCGTCTTGGCGGCGATATTTCCGGCTTTGTACCGGCATGCGTCGCCAAGGCACTTGGCAGGAAATTTGGCTCATGAGTGTGGGAGGAAACGGGAATGAAAATCCATCTCAAACAAATTCCGGCGCAGGGTCTGCATGTGGATGGAGACGAAGATTGTCCGATCCACGACATTGAAGTGGAAGGAATCCAGTGCGCCGGCCAGCTGCATTACAGCATTGATGTAGGCGTTGCTGGAGGCGCACTCTGGGCCAGGGGCTCGCTCTCGCAACCGGTCGAACTGCGATGCGTTTCGTGCCTGGAAAAATTCATTTACCACATTCGAGTACCCGCGTTTGCCATGCACACCGAATTATCCGGTCCTGAGACTATCGATCTGACTCCGTTTATGCGCGAGGATCTCCTGCTGAACCTTCCGGCGCATCCGCGCTGCGACAGGGACGCAAATGGCGTTTGCAAGGCGAAGAGACCGGCGACCGGCGACGAGGACACAAAGCGGAAATCGGATTGGAGCGCCTTGGATAAGTTGAAGATCGAGAATCGTTAAACGGCTGAATCGTCACATCGGGCCACGAAACTCAAATCACGAATCACGTTTGTCTTTTTCACCTCACCTGCTTTAGTAGGCGCTTGCCATGGGAGTTCCAAAACGCAAAACATCCAAGATGCGATTACGCACTCGTAAAGCGGCAAACCGCTGGCATGCTGCGCATCTCAATAAGTGTCCCCAATGCGGAAGCGCCATCCCCTCACACATTGCCTGCCCGTCGTGTGGCTACTACCGCGGACGTCAGGTGCTGACGCTTGAGGGTAAATAAGTTGCAATTGGCGGCTAAAGTCCGCAAACTTTGCCACCGATGAAGATCGCCCTCGACGCGATGGGCGGTGATTTTGGCCCGCCTAACCTCGTTGCCGGCGCCGTTATGGCGCTGCGCGAATACAAACAGGTCAGCAAGCTCTATCTGGTTGGAGACACCGCCAAGATCGAGAATGAGCTGCGCAAACATCAGTGCAACGATTCGCGAATCGAGATCGTTCACTCCACGCAGGTGGTGGACATGAGCGATCGCGCCTGGACTGCGGTCCGCCGCAAAAAGGATTCCTCGGTAAGCCGCGCCGTCGATCTCGTGAAGCGCGGTGATGCAGATGCCGTTGTCAGCGCCGGCCATACCGGCGCAGCGGTTGCAGCAAGCATGATCAAGTTACGCACGCTGGAAGGGATTGATCGGCCGGGCATCGCGGCATTATTGCCCACCCAATACAACGTTTTTGTCTTGATCGATGCCGGCGCAAACATCGATGCCCGCCCCGAGCATCTCTTGCAATATGCGATTATGGGCTCGGTCTATTCGAGTCACGTTCTTCGCTACAAAAATCCGCGCGTCGGCCTCATCTCGTTAGGTGAAGAAGACGTGAAGGGAACCGAACTCACAAAAGAAGCCTTCAAAATGCTGAAAA
Source organism: Candidatus Udaeobacter sp. (assembly GCA_035652195.1). Classification (GTDB taxonomy): domain Bacteria; phylum Verrucomicrobiota; class Verrucomicrobiia; order Chthoniobacterales; family UBA10450; genus Udaeobacter. The sequence goes on from DASREH010000017.1 coordinate 13,507, forward strand.
AAAGCTCGGTCAATTTTCGAGGCAACATCGAGGGCCGGCATCTGTTTGAAGATCCGGTCGAGGTTGTGGTGTGCGATGGTTTTGTCGGGAACGTGATCTTGAAGACATCTGAATCGATCGCGGTGGCTATTTTCAAATGGCTCAGGCACGAGTTGACCCGCTCCAAGATTCATATGGTGGGGGCTTACCTTGCCCGGAAAGCATTTCGCGTGATCAAGGATAAAACAAATTATGAAGAGTATGGCGGTATGCCGCTGCTCGGCGTGAATGGCATTTGCATCATTGCGCACGGCGCGAGCACGCCGCTGGCGATCAAGAACGCGCTCCGGGTAGCGGCCGAGTCAATTGAACATCACGTGAACCCGCATATCGTCGAGGAGATTCGCCGTTACCATGAAACGACAGCCTCGCTCGAGCCGGCGCTCCGATAAATCGCTGCGCACGGTGTCCATTATCGGCACCGGAAGTTACGTACCCGAAAAGGTCCTGACGAATGAGGATCTCTCCAGGATCGTCGACACAAGCGACGAGTGGATTACTACTCGCACGGGCATCAAGGAACGCCGGGTAGCCGCGAAGGACGAAAACACCAGCGACATGGCGACGAAAGCAGCGCTGAAAGCACTCGAGCAGGCCAACATATCTGCAGAGGAGATCGATCTCATCCTCGTAGCAACGGCGACCCCGGATATGCTTTTCCCCGCGACGGCCTGCTTCGTTCAGAAAAAAATTGGCGCAAGCAACGCCGCTTGCCTCGATATTTCTGCAGCATGCGCCGGATTCCTGTTTGGTGTGGAAATTGCACAGCAATTCATCACCTCACATACACATGACACTGTTCTGGTAATTGGGGCCGATAAATTAACCTCGATCACTAACTGGACCGACCGGAACACGTGTGTCCTTTTCGGGGACGGCGCCGGGGCTGCTATTTTGCGACATCGCGGGAGTGAGCACGGTGTCATTTCCACGCATATCGGCAGCGACGGTAATTACAGCGACATCCTGTTCATGCCGGGCGGCGGTTCGCGCTGCCCTATCACGAAGGAAAACGCGGATATGCATCTGACAACGATCCATATGACCGGCAAGGAGGTTTACAAGCAAGCCGTGATCGCGATGCTGAATGCAGCTAAAAAAGTTCTCGAACAGGCTGGACTCTCCGTCGAGGACATTGCCTGCGTTATTCCGCATCAGGCGAACCTTCGTATTATGGAAGCAATCGCCGATCGGCTGGGTATCTCGCGCGACAAGATGTTTGTGAACCTGGATCGCTACGGAAATACCTCTGCTGCTGCTGTCGCTATCGCCCTGGATGAAGCGAACCGTAGTGGCCGGATCAAACGTGGCGATTACGTTTTGATGGTTGTCTTCGGCGGCGGACTGACCTGGGCAAGTACAATTATAGAATGGTGAAATAAGAGGGCTGAACCGCGCCGAGCCGAAGTTGGCGTTTTCGAGAAACGCCCTACACTCAACGAATGTTAATTGAAACTCATGCGCATCTCGATTATCCGGATTTCGCCCATGACCTTGACGATGTGTTGCGGCGCGCGAACGAAGCGGGTGTAACTCGCATTGTTACCATCGGTACCTCCCTGGAAAGCAGCAGGCGAGCTATCGCGCTGGCAGAAAAACACCCGGCTATTTTCGCCACGGTTGGCGTTCATCCAACTTCAGTTGAAAACGCGGACGAAGACGTTATTACGCCGCTGCGCGAACTCGCCAGCAACCCGCGTGTGGTGGCGATTGGTGAAACCGGCCTGGATTATCACCATTTGCCGAGTGAAGAAGTAGCCAAGGAAGAGCAAGTACAGGTCATGTCCGCTTTGCGGACTGAAACTGACGAAGAGATCGAAGCACAAATCCGCGACGGGGCTTACAAGTCAAAACAGGCCAGCGTGTTTCAGCAGCAACTCGATCTTGCTGTAGAGCTGGGCCTGAACGCAGTGATCCACCAGCGCGACGCATGGGAAGACACCCTGAAAATCATACGGCCGTACAGTGGAAAAGTGCGTGGCGTCTTTCATTGCTTTGGTGGTTCGCTGGAGGAGGCAAATGTAGTTATCGATCTCGAACACCTGGTTTCGTTCACGGGGATTGTTACTTTCAAAAATGGTGCCGCGGTGCGAGAGGTTGCCGCACAAATCCCACTCTGGAAATTCATGGTGGAAACGGATTGTCCTTACCTGGCGCCTGTCCCTTACCGCGGTAAACGCTCGGAACCGGCGTACACCCGCATCGTCGCGGAAACAATTGCAGCAGCACGGGAGATTCCACTTAAAGAACTTGCCGACGCTACCACCGAAACCGCGGAGGCATTTTTCAGGTTCAATCGGTCATGAACACGAATAATGGTAGGGCGCGAACTGTAGAGGCAGCCGTGCCGGCCGCTTTGGTGGATGTTGCAGGCGACGCGCCTGCCGCCACAGGCCCAGGCCTTTCGACAATCCACCTGGCTTTCTTACTCATTGCGCTTTTCCTCGCTTCGTGTGCTGCACCGGATACGCAGCACCAGATTGTTGTCAGCACGCGTGAACAAAAACTCGCGCTTATCGATCGGGGCAACGTTGTCGCAATTTATCCGGTCTCGACTTCGAAGTTCGGATTAGGCGATCGGCGTGGCAGCCGTTTCACGCCGCTCGGTAAAATGCAGGTCGCAAAAAAAATCGGCGACAATGCCCCGCCTGGCGCGGTGTTCAAAGACCGGATACGCACCGGTGAAATTGTCGCGCCGGACTCCCCTGGTCGCGACCCGATCGTGACGCGCATCCTTTGGCTACGTGGACTGGAGGGACAAAACGCGAACGCGTTTTCTCGAGACATTTACATCCACGGCACCCCTGAAGAACGCAACATCGGAAAACCTGCGAGTTACGGCTGCATCCGGATGCGGTCGAGTGACATTATACAATTGTATAACATCGTTGGGGCAGGCGCAGCAGTCACTGTTGTGACCACGCCACTCGCCGCCGCTGTTCCGGGGCTGGTATCAGCGCATTCAATGTCCGACTCGAATCCTGCGCCATTCGTGATGCGTTAGGATTGTAGCCGGCTGATCGGTCGGCGCGGAATTCTCGGATGGAGATTTCAGAAGAACGGCCAGCGACCAGCGGGTACAAGGCTACGGCAGCTTACCGAGGTGTTCCCTCGGCGTCTCGCGCGATAACAAAGCCATGTCAGCATCCACCATAATGCGCACCAGATCTGCGAAGCGTACTTTCGGTTCCCAACCCAGACTCTTTCGTGCCTTTGAAGCGTCACCGACTAGAATATCCACTTCTGCCGGGCGCTCGTAGCGTGCGTCGTGTTTGACGTATTTTTTCCAATCCAGATTGGCGTGAGCGAAAGCTGTTTCCACAAATTCGCGCACGGTATGGGACTCCCCAGTAGCAAGCACGAAATCGTCTCCTTCGCCGGACTGCATTATTCGCCAGAGGCCCTCAACATATTCGGGCGCAAAACCCCAGTCGCGCTTCGCGTCCAGATTACCCAAGAACAATTCTTTTTGCAGGCCATGCGTGATCGCAGCGACAGCGCGGGTAATTTTGCGGGTGACAAACGTTTCGCCGCGTCGCGGACTTTCGTGGTTAAACATAATCGCGTTGCTGGCGTGAAGGTCATAGCTCTCCCGATAATTAACCGTGGCCCAATATGAAAAAACCTTTGCCACACCGTACGGGCTGCGCGGCCAAAACGGTGTTTTCTCGGTTTGGGGTATCTGCTGCACCTTTCCAAAGATTTCGCTGCTGGATGCTTGAAGGAAACGGCAACGCAATCCTGCTTCACGAATCGCTTCCAGAATCCGAATCGTGCCGACTCCCGTGATATCAGCCGTGTACTCGGGAATGTCGAAGCTCACACGTACGTGGCTCTGAGCTGCAAGATTGTAAATTTCATCGGGCTTCAATTGATACAGAAGCTTCACCAGACTCACGGAGTCGCTGAGGTCTCCATAATGCAGGAACAAGCGAACCCCATTGACATGCGGATCTGCATAAAGGTGATCGATGCGAGAGGTGTTAAATGTGCTGGCGCGGCGGATAATGCCGTGGACTTCATAGCCCTTCTCCAGGAGCAGCTCCGCCAGATAACTACCATCCTGGCCGGTGATGCCGGTAATGAGCGCCCGTTTCATTTGGGCAAGCATTGTAGGGCGTTTGATTCCCTCGCGCCAGCTTACTCACCTTTCGGGAGTCGAAGTGGCGTCTGACACAGACGCCCTACAATTCCAGACCCTCAGCTAGCCCTCAGATGGGGAGACCATGATTCGCGCCAAAACAGCGCGCTGCGCGCCGATCAGCGAGGCGATGCCTTTACGTGCCAGAGCCAGCATTTCATCCAACTGCGACGCCGAAAATGTCGCTTCTTCACCAGACCCCTGCACTTCTACAAATTCACCATCTTCAGTAGCCACGAGATTAAAATCAACGCTAACGAGTTTGTCTTCTTCGTAGTTGAGATCCAACACAGGGTCTTCATTCAAAACGCCGGCACTTACCGCCGCCACCAATTTCTGCATTGGTGGAGCATCGAGTTTTTTATCCCGGACAAGCTTTCGGCAGGCAATTGCCAGCGCAAGACTTGCGCCCGTGATCGCCGTCGTGCGTGTTCCTCCATCGGCTTGCAGAACATCGCAATCGACCCAGATAGTACGCGGTCCCAGCTTTTCAAGATCAACAACTGCTCGCAGCGAGCGACCGATCAAACGTTGGATCTCGACACTACGACCATCAAGCCGGCCCTTTGCAATGTCGCGCGGCTTTCGGGTTTGGGTGGAGTATGGGAGCATTGAATACTCAGCCGTAAGCCAGCCACCAGTTACACCCTGTTCTTTCATCCAGCGCGGCACGATTTCCTCGATTGTGATACCGCAAATCACGCGAGTTTGCCCCATGGAGACCAGCACCGAGCCATTTGCATGGGGGGCCACGTTCAACTCAAAATTGATGGGACGAATTTCGTCGAATCCGCGACCGTCATTTCGCTGCATGGGTCTCAACTTAGATGTAGCTGGCATTTGCGCGATGAAAGATTTGCGACGCGTAAGATTAGACCAGCCATAACGGCTTGACGCAGTGCGCTGACCATCGTTGTTTAAGCGTTTTGAGTGAAAAATAGCGCTGATACCCAGACAGCGATTTGCATTGCCGGAGCGCACCGTTCAGGGACATCGATGCTCACAAGGCTATTGCATTCCTGTGGCCTTTACCTCGGTTCAAAAGATGAATTGATGGCTGCGCAGGCCGATAACCCGGATGGCTTTTGGGAACATCTGGGCTTTGTAGCACTGAATGACGAACTGCTAAGCCAATTGGGCGGCGCATGGGATCTTCCGCCGAAACCCGACGAGGACTTCGCCCATTCAAGGCTC
>DASREH010000018.1:0-22428 GCA_035652195.1 Candidatus Udaeobacter sp.
GCACACGATGTTTTTCGCAGGCGCCGAACTGTTCCCTTGTCACAAGACGTCACGGAACCTGTCGAGCTGGAAGCGGAAAATACGGGTGCCTTGGATCAAAGGGTGCATTCGGCCCTGGCTTCATTGCCAGAACTCCATCGCACCGCGCTGACATTGCGTTACTTCGAAGAGATGGATTATCGCACCATCGAAAACAGGCTGGGCCTGACTAACGGCTCGCTACGAGGAATTTTGGGGCGCGCTCTTGCATCCATGCGCAAGCAACTTCGCCCCGCACTTGCTTCAATGGATTAAACTCATGGCTACGATTCACGAGAAAATCGACACCTGGCTGGCCGCCGATCTTCACGACGAACTTTCCAAAAGCGAGCAAAGCGCGCTTCATGCGCACCTCGTCGATTGCGCAGTGTGCCGCCAAGCTCATCAGGAAACGAAAACTATCAACAAGGTAATGGAAGAAACTTTTGCTCAGGAAAAGCCGGATCCAGCTTTCGAACAGCGGATCCTTGCTGATTTTCGCAGGCGGGTCCCGCAGCGAAACGGACTGGTAAAACTGCTCGTGGAATTAATGCGCCTGCGCGCTACACAAGTGGCAGCCGTCGCCGCCGTTTTGCTCGGACTGGTCCAGGTGGGAAGAATGATCACTGGCGAAGGTTTAGTAAACCAAACTGCGCCAGCTCAGTCCGCTGAATGGGGCCTTTTGCCGGGAGCCGGCGACGTGGCACAAACAAAAAGTAAAGAGGGACGCGCCGAAAAGAATCAGGCCAGCGCCGGCGGCGCTTTAGCGAAAGCGGACAAGGTAGCAGCTGGAAAGCCAAAAGACCTGGCATTCGCAGCGCCGCCAGAAATCCCTCAGAGCAGATCGAAGGCCGATCAGGAGTTTAAGGCGTCTCCGGCGACAATCGCACCGCCAACGGCTGCGCAGGCGGAAATGTCTGCGCAAACAACCGCCTCCGAGCCGGAAACATCGAAGCGTGTGTCGGAATCAGCTCCGACGGAAACGCCTCCTCCAGCGTTGCCGAATCGCAAGTTGATCCGGAACGCGGTGCTCGAATTAGAGATCACCAGGTTTGATACTGCTGTCCAGAAAATCACTCTCTTTGCAAACGAGGAACACGGATACATCGCCACGACAGATTCTGAGAAACAGGCAAACGGAAAACTGAAGGGACAGGTTGTCGTGAAGGTGCTTCCTGAAAATCTGGATCGTTTCTTGCGAAAGACCCGTAGTCTCGGCGAATTAAAGAACCAGACACTCGGAACGGAAGACGTCACCAAAGCGTATTTCGATACCGACGCGCGACTGAAAAACGCTCATGTCATGGAGCAGCGTCTCATTGATATGTTGAAAACGAAAACCGGCAAAGTCTCCGACTTGCTTCAAGTGGAAAAGGAACTGGGCCGCGTCCGTGAAGAGATCGAGAAAATGCAGGGTGAATTAAAGTATTGGGATTCGCAGGTGCAATTCGCGACGGTCACGATTTCATTAGCCGAAAAAGACCTGGAAGAACCTGCAGCCTTCCTGCTGAAGGAACGTGCGCAGCTCTCTCTTTACAGTCCTGACGTCGAGAAAATCTACAACGAGGCAAAGAGCCTTGCCTCGGCAAAGGTGCAGATCACAAACGCGCAACTGAACCGTGATTACGCCGGGCGCGTGTCGGCACAACTGAGCATGCTGATTGCTCCGGAAGAAAGCGACGCAGTCATCGGCCGTCTGAAAGGATTTGGGCGGGTGGAAACTTTCCAAATGCAGACACAACGCGTGGCACAAGGTGGGAGTGGACTGTCCGAGAACGCCAGGACCAGGCGAGATAAGGTAGAGGTCAACATCACAGTCTCTCGGGAAGAACAGGAGCAAGCTTTCCAGCAAACCAGCCTGCGCATTCGCACTCCCTCAGTGGACGACAAGACCAAAGAGCTCCGTCTCGTCGCGGAAAAACACGGCGGACGAGTTCGCAGCTCCAGTTTCAGCCGTGACTCGAATGGACACGAAGTTGCAAACGTTTCGCTCCGCGTCGCCATGAAAAATTACCCGGCGCTCATGCAGGCGTTGGACGGGTTAGGAAAGGTCGAGAACGTGAGTGTGCAGCGTCAGGATCGCGCAGACGCGCAGGTGGAGGAATCAAACGCGCCTGCTGACATATCGATCCAGATCTACAGCCAGGGTAATATCGTAAACCAGGAAAGCGGGTTGCTTGCCACGCTGCGGCGGACCCTGGCACAAAGCGCGAGCGCAATCACGTGGAGCCTGCGAATGATCGGCGTGGCCGTCGCGTTTCTGGCGCCCTGGGCGATCGTTATCGTGGGAATCATCTGGATCACGCGAGGCGCGATTCGCACACGACGCTAGGTGGAACGCGTTGTCCCGACGCGTTGGGTTCGATTATCGTCTTTCGCTACAGCGAATCTTCGATCGGAGAAGCCGATTCACCTTGGTCGAATCAGTCTTGCCCGCTTCGCAAACGCGCCATAGGTTGTTTATAGTTCCGGAGGTTGCCGATGAAATCTCAAAGCGGTATCAGCTATAGCAACGCGGCCGTCGCCGCTTGCCCCAAACATCTACTCCAATTCGCAGTTAATCAGCGGTACGACGATTACACATCGGTCGATCACGCAGTCTGGCGATTTATCATGCGCCAAAATATTTTTTTCCTGAAGGAATACGCGCACAAGGTTTATTTCCAGGGCCTGCTTAATACCGGCATTTCGTTCGAGCGCATCCCGCGCATCGAAGAGATGAACGATATTCTGGGAAAGATCGAATGGGGGGCAGTGGCTGTGGACGGGTTCATTCCACCGGCAGCCTTCATGGAATTTCAAGCCTACAAGGTACTGGTGATCGCGTGCGACATGCGTCAAGTCCAGCATATCGAATACACCCCGGCGCCTGACATTGTGCATGAGGCTGCCGGGCATGCGCCGATTATTGTCGATCGCGAATATTCGGATTATTTGCAGCGCTTTGGCGAAATCGGCGCGAAAGCCATGTCATCGAGGAAGGATTTTGAGCTGTATCAAGCGATCCGCCACTTATCGATCTTGAAGGAACGGCCAAATGCGGACCCCAAGGAAGTCGATGAAGCGACAAAGGAAGTGGAGCATCGCCAGAAAAATCTCGGCACCCCCTCAGAAATGGCGCTGCTTTCGCGCTTGCACTGGTGGACCGTGGAATACGGGCTGATTGGCACGCTGGAGAACCCTAAAATCTACGGAGCTGGATTGCTCTCCTCGATCGGCGAGTCGGTGTCATGTCTCGAACCCGAAGTGAAGAAGATCCCCTACTCCATCGATGCTCAGAATTGCGCCTTCGATATCACCACAAAGCAACCGCAGCTTTTCGTCTGTCGCGATTTCCAACATCTGAAGGAAGTGTTGGAAGAGTTTGCCAGCAAGATGGCATTTAAGGTTGGCGGCCTCGAAGGCATCAACAAAGCGATTGAATGCAATAACACGGCGACTTGCGAGTATTCATCGGGACTGCAAGTCAGCGGGGTTTTCACCGAGGTGATCACGGACGAGAACAATTCCCCGATTTATCTTCGAACAACGGGCAAGACGGCCCTGGCGTTTAAGGACAAAGAACTGGAGGGCCACGGGATCGAATATCACAAGGAGGGCTTTGGTTCGCCTGTCGGTAAGTGGCAGCAAACCTCAACCGCGCCGGAACTGCTCACCAACGATCAACTGCATGCTCTTGGAATTGTTGAAGGTAAGAAGGCGAGGATCGAGTTCGTCAGTGGTATTGTCGTCTCCGGGAAAGTTGAGAAGATTCTCCGTTGCGACGGAAAATTATTGCTGATCACATTCGTAAATTGCACCGCAAAATATCGTGACCGCGTGCTGTTCCAGCCTGACTGGGGCTTTTACGATGTGGCCATTGGCGAGCGAATCAGTTCGGTATTTAACGGCGCTGGGGACAAGGACGCTTACAACCAGGTGGCGCTGGTTCCCAAGGAACGCACCATCAAGGTTCCCTCGACACCGAAGCGCAAACGACTCGAAAATCTATACGCGCAGGTTCGCCAGATTCGCGAAAGCAAAGGCGGCTATGAACGGCTGGGCGAAATTTGGGAGACACAGCAGGCCGAGCATCCGGAGGATTGGTTGCTGTCTATGGAAATTTTCGAAATCCTCGATAGCACCGATCAACAACCCGAGCTGAAAGCCAGGATCGAAAAGTTTCTAACCGAAAAGAAAAACAAGACTAAAGATCTCGCCACACTGATCGGTTGGGGATTTCGCCTGGTCGATTATCACAAGAAACCGGAATACCAGGCAACCCTGCACGCGTCGCAGGAATAGGCGAAGCCGCCTCGCCGATTTTTTAATTTGGATCCTGTGAATGGGTCGTCGGTTGCGCGATCACGCTTGATCCATAGGAGCCTGATAATCGGCCGTCTCGGGCGAAGTCGCGCATCATGGCGAAGTAGCCGGGCGCGTACCGTGTTGAAACGCGCTCGCCATTCCAATCGATTTCGTACTCGGTCATCCCGTGTTCCGCGTGAGGAAACAGCGCGAGCGTAATTGGCTTTTCCTCGCCGATCAGGATCTTGAGACGGCGACTCGTCTCAGCGCTCGGAGCTTCGAGATCGTCTTCACCGAGGATCCACAATTGCGGCGTTTTCACAGCGCGAAGCGTCGGCATTGGATCGTATCGAAATGGCGTCCCGGGTAGAGAATCCTTGAACTTCTCGCGCACTTCGGCGGCCGTGTACGGCAAAATGAAATGCGTATAGTTACCATGCACATCCTTGTACCAAGGCTCATTGCGGTACTTGGCCTTTACTGCATCGAGACGGTCAAAACCCTTCGTGAAGTTACTTTCAAATACAGCCTCGGCCGCGGATGCAATTTCCAATGCCTTTGAAATTTCTTCCTGGCTATGACCTTTGAGCCGCATCTCGAGCGCAACTTCCTCCTGATCCTCGTCAATCACCGACACCGCCAATCCGAAACACACAATCGCGAAATCGACGGGCGCGCGCGTCGCAGCGAGCGGAACGACCCATCCGCCCTGACTACCGCCCTGATATCCAATCCTGGCACAGCGGTGACCGGCAATTCGCTTCGCTTCGCGCATGGCAGCCACCGCGTCGTCTGCGAGCGTATCGAAATCTTGCGTGTATGTGCCTTCGGAGCCGCCGGTTCCTCGTTTGTCATAAACGAAGGCGCCAACATTTTCGGCGGGTAACAATCGCTGGAGCGCATACGACTGCCGGGCAGAATCTCTTTCTGCACCATGAACGAGAACGACGATTGGCACTGACGCGTTACCGTTGGGAAGCACTAATCTGCCAGCGAGCTTGGTACCGCCGCGACCTTCGAACACTGTGTCAGTCACATTAAACGCGATCCGGTACGCTTTCGCGCCGTCAAACACGAGTTCTCCCGTTGCGCAACGGGCTAAAGACGCGCTGTGTCCGTCCGGATGATCTGTCCATCCAAGTGTGCTCGTGTATGAGCCGTCGGGTTTTTTTTGCAGGACTCCGGTCGTGCCATCAAATTTACGCCACCGAAATGTGTCCCCTTCTGATCGGGCGATATCGATGATGTTTCCGTCCGACAACCGATACGTGCCCACGCAATCATCCGGCCCAGTCTTTTTCGATTCGTCGGCAATAGCAGAACCGACAAGAACTACTGACAGAACCAACACGATCAGTCGCAGAGACATTAAATAGATTCTACACGAGGACATCTATGAGTAGGGATGCGTTTTGTCTCCACTTTGGATTCAAACATTCGCCAATTTATGCTTGAACAGCGTTCGGTCTTTCGCCGGTCGCCTTTTTCTGTCATATCGCGCGAAGTCGAGACATCTCTAGAGGAGAGATTTGATTCGCTCGCTTCCCGTTCATTCAACCTCCAGCTCTGGCCGTTTTTGTCGCGGATCAATTGAGAACCGCACGATCCGGCAGGCGGAGCGCCTGCCCTACAACATTTTTTACGTCGCGTACGGATTGCATCTTGTAGGGCAAGCGCATCGCTTGCCGGGCGTTGCCGTCCGTCTCACGCGGTTTGCCTAACCCTCCATTCTCGACTGCGCTCGGAATGACGAGCGACCGCGTTAGAAAGCTTCGTCCTTGAAGTGGCGTTTGCCTTTCACGGCCTTGGCGTATTCGTCTTTGCTAAGAATGTTTTCGTCCAGCTGCATGTCGGTCCTGAGAAAATTTCGAAACCATGTTTCGATCCGCTGGCGGTCCTGCAGCACTTCTTCGGTGATATAATTCGCATCAATATTGATGCAGATCGCACCCACGATTCCAAATTCTTTGCGCTTGATGGGGATGGTAGTGCATTTGAATTTCCGCGCTCCAATGTTGAGTTCGTAATTTAATTTATCCTCGTTGAGGAGCTGCCGGCGTTTAAGGTCGATCAAGAGATTCGTTGTGCCGTCGCGCAAATGCCTGCCAGTGACGTTATTTTCCAGCGTGATCAGCGAATGCGCCGGATCTGCCAGGTTGTGGAGAAGGATTTCGACACCGGTGTTAGGAAAAGATTTTCCGATCAATCGTACAATCCGTTCGTAGTTCTCGAGAAATTCCTGTGTGTCGTCGGCAATTGTTTTTCCATCGTACTTCTCGAATAGCTGTGCGTATACCTTTTGCTCCGCGGGCTCGAGCTGGCCGCGAACATTGTTTTGCTCGCCAATAAAAATCAGCTGCCGCGCCGCCGTATAGTCTTCGTTCTTGAGAAAGTAATGCATGCCGAGGCGAAAATCTTTCAGGCTGAACTCGCCAAAGTTTTCGCGAGTGACAGTGAACGGATAGAAATCAAACTCTTCCAGGTTCCTGCCAAACTTGCGCCGTTTTTCTTTGTACTTGCCCCACAGAAACCCGGTTACCAGGAACAGGAGCGACACAATGATTGATGCCACGACGTTGATGCTGAGTTCGCTCTGAACCAGTCTGCTCATGGGAAAAGATGCTGTCGGCTCCTCTAGCCACTGACCTGTGGCCGACATTGATCCGGCCGCAGCCCAAAAAAATGCTTCACACAGCCGTGGCTACATTTGCCGTGCGAGTGGCGATGCTACTGGGTCAGAGATTTCCGGCCAAGCTGGAAATATTGATTTGGTCTAACGTCACCTCAGGTGGGCAAGAGAGCGCATACGCCACCACACTGGCGACATCCTCTGGTGAGATCATTTTGTGACGCGGCCATTTTCCCTCGATCTGGGACCAGATATTCGTGTCCGTCGCGGCAGGATAAACATTGATCACGCGGATTTTGCGATCCCGTAGTTCTTCGCGCACGCACTGCGACAAGCCTTCAAGGGCGAACTTGCTCATGCAGTAAGCGCTCCAGTTCGCAAATCCATTCTTCGCTGCGATGGAGAGAATGTTGACAATGCTCGAGCCAGGCGGCATGCGCGGTGTGAAGTGTTGCATCAACATGAAGGGCGCAGTGATGTTGACGCCGACGGTTTGTTCCCATTCCACCGGTGTGATTTCGCAAAAAGGCTTTACGACTGCAATCCCGGCGTTGTTCACAAGCAAGTCCACAGGCTTTCTTCCAACCTCATGGATGAGCTCGGAAACGCCCGACGGCACGGCAAGGTCGTGAATCAACCGGACTACATGCGAGCAATGGTCCTTCACCGCATTGCATACTTCCGCTAATGCAACGGTGTCACGGCCGTGCAGAAGCAATTCAACATCCGGGGCCGCCAGTTTCTCCGCGATCGAGCGTCCGATTCCGCGGCTCGCGCCTGTGATCAGGTAACGCTTCATTTGCAATTACTGTCGCGGCAGTCTATGACTGCCAACCACTGGATTTTCGAAGTTCACGGTGCCGCTACAGTTACGTCCGACGTAGCGTGAAACGATTGTTCGGCGTCTCCCATAGTCTCAACCTAACGAGTTGCTGATTTAGACGATTGTCGATCTTGGGCCAGAGAGCCCGCACGATATTTTCGCCAGTTGAAGGCGCCTCCCTGAAATCCTCTGTTTCCAGATCGAGATGACGATCGCGCCATGGATTCAACGAATCCTCGATAGCTTGTCTTAGTCCAACAAAATCGTGGAGCGTTCCGCTGCGCTCATCGTAATCGCCGCCAATGGTCGTTTCTGTCAGGTAACCATGACCATGGCCCAGCGGATTGTTACACTTCCCGTAGAGCTTTGCGTTTTCCGCTTCCGAAAGGCTGGCAGCGCACAAGCGGTGTGCGGCGTAAAATGGCATTTGCATTCCAAGGAAGATGGCGCCCTCCTTCCACACCTCTGCGAAAAAATCTGTGCGCTCGTGCAAGCGCACACGATTGAGATCAGTCATTGAACCGGCTCGGCGAAAAATGTAATTGCACAAACTCTCAGTTGTAATGGGAGAACCGGCTAGGCCGCTCACGTCTTCGTTGAGATAGCAGTGATCGAGCTCATTTCGCAATGCGTTCAAACATGCATGGATCGCATCGTAGCGGACCAGCGGCAGATCGCGAGGACTAAACGCCTTGGCTGACCGATACGTTAGTCGGGCGCGATAATTGTGCCCATGGATCGAAGTGGCCGCGCCAAACAAACGCGCGTTTTCGTCGGCGCTTAATCGTGGCGACATGGTTTTGCGCGCAGCTGAAAAGTCGAACCAATAGTTCGCCTCGCAAGCCCCATTGGCATAGTAGGTTGCGCTTCGCTCAGGCGACTCTGTCAGATGGCACGCCGCAAGTTTCGCGGTGTCGTCAGAAAACAACGGTGCAACGTCGGCATAGAGTTGCCTCGCAATATTTTCAGCAGTGGGAACCACATCCTGGAAAACGGAATTGTCCTGGTTCAGAAATTTGTGATCAAAACCCTGCCGAACCACTGCGCTCGCACGCTCCTTGATTTCGCTGATGTTGATCAGCATTCCGGTCGCAGGATCGACGGGACCAGTGAAAATTAAATACGCGGCATAATTTCGGCCGCTGCCGTAGCGCGCTTTCGTTTCAGGACCAAAAACCGTCAGATTTTCGTTCTCACTCCAATTGGCAGCATGCAGGCGACGCGAAGCCGAAAATTCGAGCCGTTTGCTGACCGTTAGAAGCATGTCGCTATCTCCTTATCCCTGAACCATGGTCGCTCACCCGTATGATCCGCAAAAGAATTAGTCAAACAATCTTTTGACTTACTCGGAATCCTCATGATCTTAACCAATGACACATATAGGCTGGCGAGAACGGTTGTTCAAAAGCACCAGGGGGAAAATTCTCAACCTTCTGCGCACCGGCGAATGCACCGTAAACGAGCTGGCCGAGAAGTTAAACCTGACTGACAACGCTGTGCGAGCGCACCTTGCCAGCCTGGAACGTGACAGGCTGGTGGTCCAGTCTGGTATGAAGCCCGGGGTGCGAAAGCCACACGCGACGTACAGTCTCGGGCCCGACGCCGAACAAATGTTCCCGAGAGCATACGGCCGATTGGTTTCACTTCTCATGGGAATGTTTTCCCGGCGAATTACACCCAGAGCTTTGCGCGCTGGAATGCGCGCAGCCGGACGAAAGGTTGCCCGGGAACACCTGGCTGACTTGAAGGGTAAAAATCGCGGACAAAGAATCGATGCGGCTCTCGGGATCCTGAAAGAGCTGGGCGGCGCTGCCGTTTTCCGTGAGGAGGATGGGAAGCACTTCATCTGCGGTTACGGCTGTCCTATCGCCGCAGCTACAGCCAACCATCCGGAAGCCTGTCTGCTGGCGGAGTCACTGCTGAGCGAAATAATTGGATCGCCCGTGAAAGAACATTGCATCCGTGGACCCGCGCCCTCGTGCCGGTTTGAGGTTAAATAGCGTTTCCGGGCAATCACTGCCTCACCAGCGAGAAGAATTCAGTTCGCCTGGCGGCGCTCTCCTTGAATTCGCCTAACAGGCAACTCGTAATCATATTTCCTTCCTGCTTGCGCACGCCCCGGCAGGTCATGCACTGATGTTTGCCTTCAATCATAACAGCGACCCCTTTGGGCGTCAGAACGCGCGCCAGCTCGGTGGCAATCTGCCGGGTCAGGCGTTCCTGCACCTGGAGTCTGCGCGCAAAGACATCGAGTAACCGCGCCAGTTTGGACAGGCCAACGATTTTCTGGTTCGGAATGTACGCGAGGTGAGCCTGGCCGGAAAACGGCAGCATATGATGTTCGCATGTGGAGTGGAATTCGACGTCGCGCAAGAGCACCATTTCGTCGTATTGCTCGGCATGAAATTGAGTGGCCAGCACGTCCTCGGCGCGTTGACCGTAACCACTAAACAGCTCGTTCCAGGAACGAACAATTCGCGCCGGACTCTGTCGTAGCCCTTCGCGGTCCGGATCTTCTCCTATACGGCGGAATAGTTCGCGGAGAAGCTCCTCCGAATCGACATGGGCCAGCAAACGGTCTCCGAGCTCGCGAGTGTCCCGCTTCGCGTGATGACGCAGATAGACTGCTCCTTTGTGTCCGTTGCTGTTCCCATTGCCATTGCCGGCAGCCAGGTCCCCATTGATTTCCGAATAAAAATCGACTGTCGTATCCATAGGGAAGAACGGAACAGTGAGATCCGAAATAGTCAAATAATCTATTGACTTATTTTTCTATATCAGCAAATTGCTCTTCATGAACACAACCACAACCCGCTCAACTGCCGTGAACGTTGCCTCCGATTCGCCCGGTTATCAGGCCTTCTGGATCCTTCGCTTCGGATTTACTGTTGCCCCAATCCTGGCCGGATTGGACAAATTCTTTCACCTCATGGTCAACTGGGACCAATACCTGCCTGATGCCGTGGCGAAGCTTTCCCCCGTGCAGCCACACGCGTTAATGTTGATTGTAGGAGTAATCGAAATTGTTGCCGGTATTGGAGTCGCGCTTAAACCCCGAATCTTTTCCTACGTCGTCGCTGCCTGGCTGGCGCTGATTATCATCAACCTGTTGCTCATCCCGGGTTATTTCGATGTTGCTCTGCGTGATCTCGGATTACTGCTCGCAGCCCTTGCGTTGGGCCGGCTAAGTCAGCAATTCGCGCGGAGCTGACCGTCGAAGCTTGGTTGCGCAAGGTGGATGATCGACTTCTCCGAAGACGATGAGGGTGTGTATTGCGGCGGAGGGGCAAGCCCACCACGGGCAACGGCGCATCCTGCTAAAAGCCTGGCGGTAAAGCCACGATTGCTGCGCAACGCGTTGAGAACAGCGCGTTCCAACTAGTCTCTAAGCAACGACAGGAACTCCGATCGAGTTCGAGCGTCTTCTTTGAATGTGCCGAGGAGACAGGAAGTCTTCATGACTGAATTTTGCTTTTCCACACCGCGCATCATCATGCAAAGATGTTTCGCTTCCACCACAACAGCGACTCCCGCGGGTTCGAGGCATTTCATCAGGGACTCGGCGATCTGAGTGGTCAGGTTTTCTTGAATTTGCAAACGACGGGCAAAAACATCGACAATCCGCGCAACTTTCGAGAGGCCGATTACTTTGCCATTCGGAATGTAAGCCACATGCGCGCGACCGATGAAAGGAAGCAGATGGTGTTCGCATAGCGAATACAGCTCGATGTCTTTTACGAGGATGATCTCGCTGGCGCTCGATTCGAACACCGCGTCGTTGATGATTTCATCCAAATTCTGTCGGTACCCCTGCGTGAGAAACTCCATGGCACGCGCCGCTCGAATCGGCGTTCGCATGAGACCTTCCCGGTTGACGTCCTCTCCAATCTCTTGAAGCAGCTCGCGGTACGTCGCCGCAATTTTCTTTAGGCGTGTCTCCGGCAGACCACTCCCCTCTCGCGTCAATCGCTCCCGGAGTTCGCCATCAAAATTTCGTGGTTGAATCATGCGTCGCGTCGTCCTTTGGCTGAGCCCACCAGTTTGCGCCAGAAGGACCTGCCTAATCGAGCCAGCTTTGCGGATATTTGGGATCGTCCAATGCGAGAGATTCTTCGGTAAGCTCGAGAGTGTGTTGCGTATCGAACATTACCGCCAGCTCTTCGGTTCGCGTCGCGTTCCTGCTGGCCATGATTGTTCCCGGGTGCGGGCCGTGCGGGATTCCGCGTGGATGCAATGTAATCGAACCGCTTTCGATTCCGCGCCGTGAGCCAAAGTTTCCGCGCACATAAAAGAGAACCTCGTCTGCCTCGACGTTATCGTGCACCCACGGGATTTTTACGGCTTCAGGATGTGTATCGAGAACGCGCGGTGCAAAGGTGCATACGACGTAGCCGCGGATCTCAAATGTTTGGTGAATGGGCGGCGGCTGATGCAGCGTGCCGGTAATCGGCTCAAAATCCTGCGCATTAAACGTGAACGGGTAAAGATAACCGTCCCAGCCCACCGCATCGAAGGGATGATGCGCCATGGTTACGCGAGTAAGGCGCGGCCCATCTTTAACAAGAATATCAACGTCTTCCTCCTTATCGACCGTGATTATCTCGCAAGGTCCGTGCAGATCCCGCTCCGAGTACGGCGCGCCCATTTTGATTTGCCCTTCGTGATTCAAGTAACGCTGGGGAATTCGAACAGGCCCAACGGATTCAAGAACCAGATAATCTTCCTCTTCAACGTCATCCGGCACCAACCTGTAGGTAATCCCGCGGGGGATGACGATATAGTCCTCGGCACGGTAAGGCAGTTTGCCAAAAACAGATTCCATCACGCCGCCGCCGCGAAACACAAAAATGATCTCATCGGCGCCGCCGTTTTTATAATATTGAAACTGATCGTACGCCTTGGCGGGTCTGGCCCGGTACGCGATCACGTCCTGGTTGAATAGCATCGGCACGCGTCCGGTGTACAGATCGCCTCGCCGCGGGATGTTAGCTGTCTTCAGGTGATGATGGCGCAACGGACTGTCAGTTACTTTCTTTGGTTCCCAATATTTGAGCAGCTCCACATTGCGCACACGTGTGGGCGGCCGCAGGTGATACATGATGGAATAAGCCTCATCAAATCCCTGCGTGGTAAAGACGTGCTCATAGGCAATGCCTTCATTCTTGTAGGTCGGCCCGGACCCGTTGCGATGAAACCAGATGTGATGCTTCCGCGGGAGTTCTCCCAATCGTTGATAATACGGCATTTTCAGTCCCCTGTTCTATTCTGTCGTTCTGAGCGTCGCGAAGAATCTCTGACTGTTAATTTTTGAATCATTCTGCGGAGAGCAGCCAATCTGAGATGTTTCACTTCGCTCAACATGAACATTTACAAATTACCTCTTGCAGCTTGTTCGCGCTCGATAGCCTCGAAAAGTGCCTTGAAATTACCCTTGCCGAAGCTTTTCGCGCCTTTGCGCTGAATGATTTCGAAAAATAACGTCGGTCGATCTTCTACCGGCTTGGTGAATATTTGCAGCAGGTAACCCTCATCATCTCGATCCACCAGGATGCCCAGCTTCTTCAAGGCGTTCAGTTCTTCATCGATATGTCCAACGCGATCGAGCAGGGTGTCGTAGTAATTGGACGGTATGTTCAGGAATTCGACGCCGCGCTTCTGCAACTCCGTCACCGTTTCGATAATATTGTTCGTGCCCATGGCGATATGCTGCACGCCTTCGCCGTCGTAAAACTCCAGATATTCTTCGACCTGTGATTTCTTTTTTCCTTCCGCAGGTTCGTTAATTGGAAACTTTACGAACCCGTTTCCATTACTCATGACCTTGCTCATGAGCGCGGAATACTCTGTAGAAATATCTTTGTCGTCGAATGTCAGAATGTTCCGGAAACCCATCACATCTTCGTAAAATTTCACCCACGGGTTCATCTGACCCCACCCGACATTGCCCACACAATGATCGACATGTTGCAATCCAGTTTCAGACGGACGGTATGTCGTTTCCCATTTGCGGAATCCAGGCAGAAATGGCCCACGATAATTATCGCGCTCAACAAACAAATGCACGACATCGCCGTAAGTGTGAATGCCGCTCACCACAACTTCGCCATGCTCGTCTGATAACGTCTTCGGCTCCATGTAACTTTTGCCGCCGCGCTTTGTGGTTTCTTTCCAGGCGGAGGTAGCGTCTTCCACTCGGAGCGCCAGCGCCTTGACGCCATCGCCATGCTTGTAGATGTGATCGGCGACCGGGTTTCTTGCGCGGAGCGGCGTAGTCAGGACAAACGTGATTTTGTTCTGTCGAACTGCATAGCTCGCCCGATCTCTGACGCCAGTCTCAGGACCGGAATATGCCAGGCTCTGAAATCCAAACGCGGTTTTATAAAAATTAGCCGCCTGCTTGGCGTTTCCGACGTAGAATTCAACATAATCTGTTCCCTGTAGCGGTAAAAAATCTTCCTCGGCTACGGCTGTTTTCCTGGATTTTGGGGCAGCAATTGTCGTTGGCATAATGACCTCCGTGTTGTTCGCGCACAGTGCGTTTCGCAAATATAAGATCGACCATAAACAGTCGCAAGGTGTGTCCGACTGTATTGGACACATCTACAACCTGCGAATATTCACTGAGGCTCCTGTTGTGCTCGTTCCAGTTCTCGTCTTACTCGCGCTTTTTCATCGCGCACGTTGTCCAGGTCGCTTTTTAATGAAGGGAGTTTTGGTTCATCGGGATCAGTGTTAGCGACGGTAGAATTGAATCCGCTAGATACCCACCTACGGTAGGCGTTTTCTTGGGCCGTCTGAATGCGCCCGATTTCGGCCAACAAATATCGTTCCTGTTTATCAAGCGAAACCAATCTATCGGAGAGCGCTTGCATACTTCGCTGCCTGGCTTGCTCATTAGCTACACGGGCCTGAAGCATTGCATTGGCATGCTTTTGTTGCTCAGTGAATGGTTGGTCCGGCAATTGAACCGCCACTGATTGACTAGAATAAGTCCTAGCCCTTTCCGGGTTGTAATGGAATCTTTCTTGAACTTCGTTCGGCAGTTCTGAGAATCTCAGCTTAACGACTCCACCAGAAAATCTAATTGTAATTCCGTCGGGCTCTTCGCGCATTACAGTGGCGTTCTTGTATTCCTTGCCATTTACTGTTTTGAAGTCGTCGGCCACCGCCAATGAGGCGGATAGAGCCGCTAACATTGCCAATGTGGTGTTCCAACGGTTCACAAAAGGGGCTGTGCTCTGCCCTTTTCTGATTTCGATAGGGCAATCTTAGTTGATATTGCAAACGCGATCCCTATTTCGACAATAAATGCGCTCGGCTCGAGTACCATCATCTCAACGACACGTCATCGATACGGAATGTCGTCGATAGCGAAAAATCGGTTCGGCAACGGAATTGAAGCCGAACAGTTTGCCCTCTGTACGCAGCCAGGCTGAATGATTTCTGCGAATAATTCCCCGCGGTCGTTTTATCCCTGTTGCTGTAGGTCGCGAGCGTTTGGAGCAAAGTACCGCCAGTGCTGCGGACTTCTACGTAAAGGAAATCGTACGCCGTCGCCGTTCCCTCGCTCGAGCTGCAATTGAACCAGAAAGTAAAATTACCTGTGGCCGACGTGGGAATTGTGACTGTCTGATAAACCTGACCGGTCACATTGTTGTTGACGCCAAAGTACATGTAGCCGGCTCCGCCGTGGGGATAGTTGCCGTTGTTGGTGTAAAACGCACCGGAGCCCGACAAAACCCAGGGCGAAATGCTGCTTTCAAGGCCGCCATTCACGATCAATTCGGTCGGCGGAGTTGCTGTAGCAGTCGCCGTCGGAGTGGGGCTGGGACTCGGACTAACCGTAGGGCTCGGAGTGGGGCTAACAGCCGGTGTAGGGGTTGGCGTAGGCGACACTACGGGCGTTGGAGTTGGGCTCGGTGTAGGAGTCGGCGCGCCGGTTGCCAGTTTAAAGCTCCCAATGCGCGTACGCCAGTTATACGACGTATTGGAAGAATAATATTCGTTGGTATACCAGAACGTCGTGTCGTCCACGGGATCAACAGTCAGGGCACTGTAATCGCCCCAGCGATTGCCACTCCCGGTTTGACTTCCGGCTCCGTCAAACAAATGCGCTTCACCCTGACCCAACGTGTTAAGCGGGTCGGTCGCGAGGCGCCCGGCGTAACGAAGCTGCGGATGGATGCTGGAGCTAGAAGCGCTAAAACCGATGGCAAGATTCCCCTGCCCATCCATTGCTGCGCTCCCCATCCAACGCCACGTTGTGTCCGGCTGATACGTGCTCTGCTGGAACACAGTGACTGGTCCGGATGTCACATTGCGCAGCTCGAACCAGCGCAGGCCTGCCACGTTGCCAGATTTCACGGTGTAGGTGCCGACAACCGATTCGTGATCGCCAAAATTTCGATACGCCAGGCGAAACATCAAACGGTCTCCTATCCCATCAAGATAGTTTGCGCTGGTCACTCCGCTTTGCGGCACGCAGGCGCGAGTGGTCGGGCAAAGCGCGGTGAAACCAGCGGCAGGCGGATTGGCGAACGTGGTAAAGGTGGAGTTTCCGGGCGTCACGAAATCCACATGAAAATGGTAAGTGGTGTAGTTTGGGTTCGTAGCTTGTCCGGGAAATCCCACGAAGCTGTTCGGAGCGCCTGCGGGCGGCAACCTGGAGCCGTCGAGATCACTGGGCAGAAAAGGATCAATCGATCCACCAAGCGGTCCGACTGGACTAACGAACGTGGCAGGCTGTCCATTCAGCATTTTGCCGCGATCAAACGCGAACGGCTGCGGCCCAAGGTACTGCGTGCCAGCCGCGTTGAAGACATTCATGCTCATGTAATAGCCGTCAGGCCAGACGCCAAGGTGAGGATAATCAAAGAAATTTGACCCCAGATGAAATCCATACCGGTAATAGCTGCCGGTAGCATCTGAACCGGTAGAGATGGCCACACATTCATCCGTTATCGTGCTGGTCCCGGCGAACTGACTGATGAGCCAGCGATTCGCCAGATGATCGTAGAGCACAACTGGATCACCGCTTCCACCAGTTTCGCAGACGCCTCCAAAGCCGCCCCAAATGGATGAAATGCTGCGAGGTCCCAGGACCGAATTCCCAGTGGCTTTATCGAAGACCTGATATCCTTCGTTCACGATTTGCACGTACTGTGTCAGGCCCACGGCTCCGTTTGGATCGGGAGGCGCACAATTGCAGCCCACACCTGGAAAGGGAATTCCATCAAACGTCCGGATGGGAACAGGAATCCTGGGTCCTTTCCCGGCGAACACAGACGCGTCCCAATTTTGCACGACCGGATCGGCTGTATCTACGTGGCGGTATGGAATCTTGGGGTTTTCATTCGCTTCCTGCTCACCGCCATGTCTGAAATCGTATTCAGTCGCGGCAGCCATATCGCGAAGAGGCGGAGAGACGTCGTTATGATAGGAGGCGCCAACCCATACCGAGCTACTGTTCGGATTTCCTGCTCGTTCGGCCAGCGATTTTGTGCCGAAGGGGCCGCTAATTGCGAACAGCGCCAGCAAAAGGCCAAGCGTGCACAACGAACAGCCAAGCAGACGCGAAAGAGAGAGGGCAAGTTTCCGGGGGGATCTTTTCATACATTTATTCCAGGGGTGGTTTGTTGATTTGCAGCGAATGCTATGAAGCTGCGCGAATAGTTGCCAAGTTTTCTAAAATTATATTTTTGTAATGTGGCGGAATCGAAGCGGCGAAAGCCGATCGACTACCGATCTGCCACGATCGAACTCGTGACCGGCAGCAGGAAAACGATCTGCAAATTGCCGCGTGAAACGTTCCGTGCTACGACCGCGAAGGCAGGTGGACCGTCGCGACCATGCACCGAGCGCTGCCCCCGGAAAGTTCAATCGTGGGAATTTCCAGTGGAAGCAGACGCGCGTATCGACCTAACCTTGTGCGCTGTTCGTCAGTCAACACGCGCAAGGCCCGATCAGACAATACCAGCAGTTTGTCGCCATCTGCATTGTGTAATTCGATGGCGTTCCCCGCGAAGTTCCCGATCTGGTCCTTCGACAACTCCACGATTTCCTTCCCGCTTTTTTCCAATCGGCTTCGTACCTCGTGCCGCTCTGTTTTGTTCGGTATTGTCTCCAGGCCAACCATCGCAAACTCGGTTCCGATACACATCATTACGTTTGTGTGATAAATGGGGCGCCCGTCAGATGTGACACTCGTGAAGATGACCGGCTGGTAGCCAAAATCGTTCGCGAACCGCTGGATCATTTGACGGTGGGAACGATTCGAAAGTGAGACATACGCAAATTTGTTCGCGTGATCGAGGACCAGACTGCCGGTGCCTTCAAGGCAGTAGCCTTTGTTCTCGAATGCCGAATAGTCAACCACCTCTCTGACGCGGTAATGTTTGTGCAATTCATCAATGACGTCGTGGCGCCGCTCACGCCGGCGCAGCGTCGAATACATCGGAAATAGGACGACCCGTCCGTCGTCGTGCGTTGAGATCCAGTTGTTCGGGAAAACTGCGTCGGGCTTTTCGGGCTGAACGGTGTCTTCGAATACGTGCACAGTCACACCCGCTGCACGAAGCTTCTGTACAGCTGCGTTGAATTCGTTTCGCGCTGCGATGCTGACTTCATCAACCGGCCTATCGAGTGAAGCTTGAAACGCGTTATCAAGCGCCGTTTCGGGGTTCGGATAAAACCGGCACGGCCGAATCATTAATACCGCATTACTACTTTGCATGAGCACGGCGCCCAGAGCAATATCAGAGATGTCTCGCTTGGCTCGACATGACAGTGCTAATCGCCAAAGGAAATGTCTACATCGCGCGCGGTCTGCACCATTTCGCCATTCGGTGGAACCAACTTGAGTCGATTAACGGCTTCCGCGATCGGCACCCGGCGTACCTGATAATTTTGGTAACTTACCATCGATCCGAAATGCCCTTCGTTAGCGAGTTGCACGGCTTTAACGCCGAAGCGGGTACCCAGAATCCGGTCCAATGTCGTCGGAGCTCCTCCACGTTGCAGGTGGCCGAGAACGACACACCGGGTCTCCTTGCCGGTGCGCCTGGCGATTTCGTGCGCAACAATTTCTCCGATTCCGCCGAGGCGAAACTCGCCGCTTTCCACATCGCGCTTTACTTGCTCACCGTGTTTTGGCCGCGCCCCTTCCGCAACAACAACAACACTGCCGAGGTAACCAGCCGCCTCACGAGCCTTGACCACGTTCGCGATCTTGTCGAAATCGAAAGGAATTTCAGGAATCAAAATGATATCGGCGCCGCCGGCAATGCCTCCGTGCAAGGCAATCCATCCGGCGTGCCGGCCCATTACTTCCACCACCATCACCCGCCTGTGACTTGTTGCCGTAGTGTGCACGCGATCGAGTGCATCCATGACGACCGCTACAGCGGAATCGAACCCGAAGGTCGTTGCCGTGGCTTCCAGATCGTTGTCGATCGTTTTGGGGACGCCGATACAGTTGATGCCCGATTCCTGCAATTGCTGCGCAGTCACCATCGAGCCATCGCCACCAATAATGATCAGCGCTTTTACTCGAAGCTCGTCCAATATTTTCTTAGCTCCGGCAATAATCTCGGCTGGCACAACGGTCCGGTTTCCGGCACCAACTTTGGCGATAAAATGACCGCGATTGGTCGTGCCGAGAATCGTGCCTCCCAGCGTCATAATGCCGTTGGTGCTTTGACGATCCAGGATCACGTGGTTGCCCGGTGGAAGGAGTCCTTCGAATCCATCTCGGAAACCGATCACTTCCCAGCCGAGCTTTTCCGCGGCCAGCACCACGCCGCGCAAAACTGCGTTCAGCCCCGGGCAATCGCCGCCACTGGTTAGAATACCAATCCGTGGCTTCATCGGCGCAAACGCTGTTGTCAAAGCATCTTCTTTGAATCGGACAAACGTCCGCCGGCAGCCCATTGATCGTACAATTGCCAGCCGCGTTGCAAAAGCGCCGCTCCTTCACCAAACCGGTTTGTGCTTCCCAATAGCACGACCATCAAATGACGCGGGTAGACCGTTTCCATTTGACCCTGGCGAACAACTTCGGCTTGCCGATTGGCGTAAAGGATTAAACAATCACCGGATCGGGCGGTGCGACCTGTTTTGACGCCGTCGATGCCCATCTTACCCAGAAGTTCGTTTGTGTTTCGAAGCATGTAATTCATACGACGGCCGGCTCGATCGAATGAAATTTGCCGTTCCTTTTGCGAGACGTAAAACCGGAAGCTGGCCTTGTTCATCGCGTAGCGCGTGAGGCGACCCATGTCTTCGGCCGTCGAATACGGCAGCGGTTTCACTTTGTAATCGATACCGTGAGGATTAACAAAACGCGTGCGCTCCATTTTGAGCTGTTTGGCCAGCGCATTCATTTGCGCCACAAAAGCGTCTACCGGCGTGTACCTCGAGCTGGATTGACTCGGCGCGACCGACTCCACTCGTGAGCCGACGTGGTATGCCAGCGTATAGGCCGCGATATTATCCGACTGAACGAGTGCGGCATACAGAAGATCTCGCAGGGTAATATTATCCCCGGGCTGAAAGCCGATGTTGTTCTCAAGCGTCCCTGCGAACGCTTCCTGCGGAATGGTGACTACCTGGTTGAGATCACCCGATCTGCGTTCCGCCCAATCAAGCACCACACTCGCGGTCGCAATTTTCGTCAGGCTACCGACTTGCAGTTTTTTCCTGCCTTCCTGCTCTTCCAAGATATAACCCGTCTGGGCGTCCGCGATGAGATATGCCTCTGCGGCAACAGCTGAGCGCACAAGCGCTGCGCTGGCGAGAAACGCGGCGCAAACCGTGAGAAATCGACGTGATAAACGCATAAATACCCCTCGAACCCGAGCACCTTAAGCAGCGCCTTCTGAATCGCAAACGGCTTTGGGACGCGTTCTGCCGTCGAGGTGGATTGGCTTTTCCTCAAGACGATAAGACGATACTCTGGTGGCAGGCGTGCCGCTTGCGTGTCTTGAGAATCGCAGCCGACACGGCTGCCTCTACACAGGGACAGACAAAAACCCCCAACGCGTTGTGGAGTTGCCGCTGCCACCGTTTCACCTTTGGCTCATGATGCCTTCCCAGGTTTTCGCGCGCGGCTTACCAATAATCGCACTACAAAGTAGATGATGATCGCGGATGGGATCGCCAGAAACAGCGAACCAACAAACGCAGGCCAAAATGTGGGCCACACCACTCGCGAAAAGACATGCCAATGTGCAAAGTCCCTCAGCCCAAATTGACGAAAATGTACCCGTTGCGCGGCTGTGCGCCCCAGGCTCCAGCACCCCAGTTGATATTCGGCGACATAAATCGCAGGCATCGCCCAAATCAGCACGTCGTGCAGAGTCACCGCAATCGCAGCTGCAATCTTGTTGCAACGACAGACCCACGCCACCGCGATCGATAACAAAGTCTTTAGCGGATAAAGTGGTGTGAACCCGAAAAAGATCCCAATCGCCGATCCCAAAGCGATGGAATGTGGCGTGTCGGCAATCGTTATCAGGGTCATGTGATGCGCCACAAGCCATCGTTTCATTCGCGCAAGCGGCCTCGGCAATCGTGACTCATAGGCACGTTCCTTTGGCTGCTGTGATACTTGCGCTTTCATTAGGTAGCCTGGCGAAGAAATGCCGTTGTCCGACGCGTGCCAGGCTAAAACAATTCTGCTGTTTCCGGTGGCGTTTTTACAATTTGCCCCAGCGCTTTTCGCAAACGAAGGGCGGCGCGAGGCGCGTAATCGAGATTGTTATTGTTGAAGATCACGTGCAATTCCTTGGCTTCGCGGGCCAGCTTGCTGCTGCGCTGTGCAACTTCCTCAATTTCCTCCTCACTATAATCATAATCGAAACGCGCGGCGACGCTTTTGCCGGTGATGTACGCTTTCGCGTTGCGTCCATGCAGTCGCAAATAGGCGAAATTCGAATTTGTTACCTCATCCAGTTCGGAGGACATAACCATGAAATGATCCGATTCAGGTGCATCCACGTTTACAAAAATCGCATGATGCTTTCGAAAAAAATCCATGGTCACCTGCAACTGATCGCCCACTACCCAATTGCGGTTCCGAAGCTCGATCGCAAGCTCGTACTCGCTCAGCATTTCGATTAGCGGCTCGATTTCAGTAAGCTCGTGCTTCCGCGGGGAAAACGCCGGGGAAAGCTGCAACAGGAAAACGCCGAGCTTTCCCGCATCACGAAAAATGGATATCGCGCGAAGGAAACTTTTGAGCAGCGCCTCTTGCAAATCAGGCGTCGGTTTGACGCGTCCTCTGGCGTCTGTTTGCGCACATCGCTGTAAGTCCGGCGGCAACAGTTTCGCCTGCGTGGAATGGAACGAGAACAATTGAGGTAACTTTACGTCGAAGGTGAAATGGTCGGGAGTGGCAGCACACCAGAGCTCCACCATCCGAGGCTCCGGAACGGAATAGAAGGTCGAGTTGATTTCTACCAGGTCGAAGTGCTGCGCATACCATTGAAGGCGCTCGCTTGCCCGCATCTTTTTTGGATACCAGCGTTCTACAAAACCCGGATCTGACCAGCTCGCTGTGCCGACCAGAATTTTTCCAGTTTCGATTTCGTCGGACGATTTAGTTTTCGCCACGCATCAACCAAGTCACATGAAGCGGTAAGGCAAATCGCATCGAAAATTCGGCTCACTTTCG
>DASREH010000019.1:0-4196 GCA_035652195.1 Candidatus Udaeobacter sp.
CAGCAGTCGAAGTTAGACTGCTGTTGATACCAATGACGTTTGCCGACGAGCGTTTAGCTCTGTCTAGTGTGACAGTTTGCACTACGGGGAGGAGGCCAATTGGAGTTGTGAGAGTGTCCTAACGAACTTAGAGCGGGTGTAATTCTGGCCGCCAGTTAGGGGTTGTGTCAATAGTAATTTTTGTCGAACTAACCGCCTCCTAATTCGCGACAGGCCGCCATCAATTCCGCGCGCGTGCAAAACGAAACGCGATTTCCGTCGTCTCGCCGCTCGCGACTGACCGCTCAGGCGAGGGTCAGTCTGCAGCCATTACTTCATTCTGCAGCGGCTCTTCATTCTGCAGCGGCAGGAGGAGGCGTGGCTTTCACCTCCAAGATCTCGGAAGATATAGAAGTCGGCAAAACAATCGTACAGGAAATTTTCTCGAAAATGGCGCCCAAACCCCTGAAACACGCCTGTTTGGTCGTTAACACGCGGAAACTGCCAGGGCATCTTTCGTGAAAAAGTAACAACCGCGACACCAATACCAGTTTGTCGGTTCAATCGCGCAGTGCAGTTTCCGCTCATGACAATCAACTTTCATTCGACCGACTCAGTTTGCGGCGTATTCACGGCTTGTCTGCGTACGCTCGCATCAAAATTTGCTCTTTGCCTTGCACTACTCGCCTTCTCGGCCGGCGGCGTTGCTGCCCAGACGATGCCGCTCAAAAGCGTCCCGATTCGTGGGGGCAGCCAGCCATTCGCGATCACCATGGGCGAAGATGGTGCCTTCTGGTTCACGCTTTCCAACAGTAATGAAGTCGCCAGGGTCATTCCACCAATGGCAACGATCCGCTACTCAAGAACTCCAAGTCTCAGTAACCCGGCCTTTATCACACCGGGCCCGGACGGCAACATCTGGTTTGGCGAAGGATCGACGGGAAAAATTGCTTCGGTCACACGACGGGGAGTGATCACGGAGTATCAATTCACCTTTTTCGGGGTTAGCGTGGGCATCACCACCGGTCCGGATGGCAACATCTGGTTTACTGACCAAACCGACCATGCCGTTTGGCGTTTCGAGATCGCGACCGGCAGTTTTACCGAATTCCGAACCCCCACTCCAAATTCGTTTCCGGGCGATATTACCACTGGCTCCGATGGGAACATGTGGTTCACCGAGCAAGCTGTGGACAAATTCGGCCGCATTACTCCTGATGGCGTCATCACCGAGTTTACCGGAGTAAGCGCTCCAGGATCGATTGCTGCCGGCCCCGACGGTAATATCTGGATCGCGAGTGCCTTCACACCGCAAATCGCGCGAGTCACTCCCTCAGGCGCAATCACAATTTTCCCCACGCCCGCCACACCGACAATCATCCGGCCGGGTAATGGAAATAACCTGCTGTTCACAGAATTCAGCGCCAATAAGATCGCCTCGATCACAACGGACGGAGTGGTAACCGAATCGCAGGAATTTGTCGGAAGCGCGCCCGTCGGGATCACCGCTGGCGTTGGGGCGCGCGTGTTATTCCTTGGAGTCGGCACAAATCGCGTCTACGAGACCTTGGTTCCCCGATAACGAACCCGCGTGCTAAAAACACCGCAGACGACCGAAGCGTGACTAGCTACTACTTTAGTGACCAATGAGCACAGTTCGTTGTGAGGTCTTGCTCAAATCAAGCTGTGCGCTCACCTTCTGTAGTCCAGCAGTAAGCGCTTCAATTTGGTGTTGCTGTGCTGCGACTGTAGATTTCAAATCCTGAACCGTGCGGTGTTCCTTGAGAAATTCGTTGAGCAACATCGCGTTCACCTGATCATAGCGGACGCTATACGGTTTTCCGTCCTTGTCGGCCACTACCAAATCAGGATTCACCGCTTCTACATCCTCGGCGACCAGGCCAAACTGTGGAATGCCCTCTGGATCGATGTTCGCTTTATACCGGAACATCACTGGCCGAAGCGCCAGCAGTCCCTCGCTTGCTTTGCCCATGGGCTTAATCAATTCCTTGAAACGCTTCGACGAAGCCACGGTACCGAGCCGACCGTTTTGATTCACGCGAACCTCCAGACCCCCAATCGCTGCGTCACTAATGCCTGCGATAAGCGTTTTCGTTTGCATTCCCTGTGTACCGATGCGGATCGTATTTGATTCTTCGCGAAGACCGGGATTGCCTATATCGATGTTATTATTGCCCTTGATGAGACGGGAACCTGCATTAGCTCCCAATGCAATGTTGCCGTCACCCTTAACGGCAAAGAGCGCATGAAAGCCATTGGCCGTGTTGCTGGATCCGGTTGCATTGCCTGAGAGTGCACTAACGCCGTTGGCCGTGTTATTGTTGCCCGTGGTGTTGAGGAGCATGGCGCTGAAACCGGCGGCCGTATTATTGTCGCCATTGTTCGAAAAGAGCGCTCGAGCACCCGCGGCCGTATTGGTGGAACCAGTCGAGTTGTTATAGAGTGCACTGTCACCATTGGCGGTGTTGCTGGATCCGGTTGTATTGCCAAACAGCGAAAAGTCTCCGTCGGCCGTGTTCTGGTTGCCGGTGGTGTTAAAAGAGAGCGCCACCCAACCGGTGGCTGTGTTATAGAAGCCGCTCGTGTTGCTGCCGAGCGAACCTGCTCCCGTAGCCGTGTTGAAGGAGCCCGTTGTATTGCTAACGAGAGAATTAAAACCAGCAGCCGTGTTGTCGTTGCCAACCGTGTTATTAAAGAGTGCTTGATTACCGGTTGCCGTGTTAGCGCCTCCAACTGTGTTGCTAAAAAGCGCATTAAAACCATTGGCTGTGTTGGCGACACCGCTTGTCAGGCTGAAGAGCGCATCCTCCCCCTCGGCTGTATTGTCATTAGGGTACCCGCCATCCGGTGGGGGAATAACTGCTTGCGCTGAAGTGGGGAATTCTAGGGACGCGGAGACTATCAGCGCAAGCGCGAGAGTAGTAATATTCATCATTGTTTTCATGTATTATCTTTTATGTGGACTGGCCTTTGTTCACGAGTTGCCCGGCGGGAAGAGGGTCAGGCGGAAAACTGGGAGTGTGGGTCCAACGAACTTAGCGCCCTTTAAATTGTGCCCAGCATCCACAAACGATGTCAATACTATTCTTGTCGATCCGGTCGACACCCAGAAAAGCAATTGGCCTTTGCTTTGGTAACTCTCCGTCCAATTTAAGAAACGCGGTCAAGTCTTCGTCCATATGGACAACGAAACGTTTTCCGGCGTCGTGACGCCGCGTCAGAACCCATATTACGATTCTTTGATTTGTCTGCGATGCCCTGCTCTCTCAGCACCGTGCGGTGAGATTAGCAAGACAGTCGATGTCTTTAGTCCATTGGGGGCCCATAAAACAAAACAAACCTACTCGCATCAAAGAGGTTGTCGCCGATCATCACCGGCGAAAGATTCTGCCGTGATAAAAGAACCAATAACCCCACGATTACGCCAAGCGTACAAGTGATCGCGATCCCGAGAGGGTTCTGGTGAATCAAAAGCCGATCACTTGGCGATCGAGCTTGCGCTGCAGTTTCTGCACGAAACGTTGTAGATAAATTAGCTCGCAGTCGCGCCAATTCATCGGCAGTTCACCGCCCAAAGCCACAATCCGTTTGGAGACGGCGATTAGCTCCGCTCGCTTCTGCTGTGACGAAGTCTTCAGGTCCTTGCATGTACTTACGGAAAGTAAGTGGCAAGGTTCCAGAAAGGTTTTTGTCGCCGGTTCGATCACGCGAACCGGATTTCAGCGCATTAGAATCGGCACGTTTCCAGGGTGGGCATGAGGGGAACGACGCCCAAACGTCCATCGCCCTACACTGGTTTCGGGAACAGCGATAAAGCGAGTCCGCGTGCGACGGCACGGTTTTTCGTCGCCGTCGCGATGACCAACGCTAATTGAAACCCTAGCGACCTGAGCCGACGGTCGAGATAGTGCCTTGCCAGGGAAGAGAAAAGGTTCCCGTATTAAGGTCTATTTGTCCGCCGAGCTGAAAACTTCCGGTAGCGTTTGCAAAGCGCCCCGTCCCACTGGTAATAAAGGCGCTTTCGTCGTTATCGAACACTCCTCCGACGTCCGTTGGCGTCAAGCTCCCAACGAACGGGCCCGAAATACTGTCGCCGTTGGCAGCTGTAAAAACATAGCTGCCGACGTACGTCAGATCACAGACGTTTAGGACAAATTCTGCGGTCCCAGTGAAGCGCCCCATATGCGAGGCGTTTC
>DASREH010000020.1:0-17771 GCA_035652195.1 Candidatus Udaeobacter sp.
GAAGAGCACGCTGCCGAATTATGCGGCCGTGCAACGGCTCTCCACTGGCGCAGCGATCTCTGTCACTGGAGCCCTCGTCCCCTCACAGGGTAAAGGACAAAAATGGGAACTCGTTGCGACCCAAATCGACATCGTGGGAACCGCCGATGATTCCTACCCATTGCAAAAGAAAGGACATACGCCTGAGTTTCTGCGCGAGATTGCTCACCTTCGGCCGCGCTCAAATCTTTTCAGCAGCATCTTTCGCGTGCGAAGCCGTCTCGCATTCGCAGTTCACCAGTTCTTTCAGGACCGGGGTTTCGTTTACGTGCATACGCCGATCATCACCGGCAGCGATTGTGAGGGAGCAGGAGAATTGTTTCGGGTTACCACCATGGATCCCCGGGAGGTCCCGCGAAATCCAAAAGGTGAGATCGACTATGCGAAAGATTTTTTCGCGCGGCCAACGTACTTGACCGTGAGCGGTCAACTCGAAGCAGAAGCATTCGCGCTGGCTTTGTCGAAGGTCTACACCTTTGGACCCACGTTCCGTGCTGAAAATTCCAACACGTCACGGCATGCAAGCGAGTTTTGGATGATTGAGCCCGAAATGGCGTTTTGCGATCTGCGCGGCAATATGGATCTGGCGGAGGAATTCGTTAAGTATCTGGTTGCCGATGCGAGGACGCATTGTCCTGATGAGATGGAACTTTTCGGCAAGTTTGTGGACAAGGAGTTGCTGGCCCGGCTTGATTTCGTTGTCGACCGGCCATTTCAACGAATCGCATATTCCGAAGCCGTCGAATTGCTAAAAAAGAGCGGAGAGAAATTCGAGTTCCCGATTGATTACGGGTTGAATCTGCAATCGGAGCACGAACGCTGGTTAACAGAAAAACATTTCCAGTGCCCGGTCACGGTTTTCAATTATCCCAAGGAAATCAAACCGTTCTACATGCGTGTGAACGATGACGGAAAAACGGTGACTGCGATGGATTTGCTCGTGCCGGGAATTGGGGAAATCGTTGGGGGAAGCCAGCGCGAGGAGCGCCTGGACGTTCTGGAGGAGAACATGCGTCGTCACAACATGGATCCCGCCGATTACAAATGGTATTTGGATCTGCGGCGTTACGGCAGCGTCCCACACTCTGGGTTCGGGCTCGGTTTCGAACGAATGCTGATGTTCGTGACCGGTGTGCCCAACATCCGCGACGTGATCCCGTTCGCGCGCACGCCCGGCAGCGCCGAGTTTTAATACCGCGCTAGGTTTTGATCGCTGCACCCGGGTGCAGGACTATCAGGGCGGATGGTTTCACCGTAATTGTGATTTCTTCGGACGCGTTTCTCTTCTTCTTCTTGTCCCGCCAAAGTTCGTCATCCACGTGAATCGTGGATCCCTTCCACGCAATTCGTAATTCACGAAATCTCCTGGTTGGCAATGGAGACTTGCTTTTCTTCCCAGCCACACGCGCCTCGAAATGCTCCGTCAAGCGCGGGCGGTCTGCCGTGCGCGCGCAGACGAAATCGAATCGTCCATCCCGCGCGTCCGCCCGCGGCGCGAGGTGAAGGGCGGGACCGACGGATCGAATATTCATTGCCTCCCAAAGCACATAATGGCCGGAAACATCTTTGCCATCGATTTTGATGTTCCAATGACCCGGCGGATAATCGTGCAGCATCCGCCGCAACAACGCTCCATGGCGGGCCATCTCTTGTTCTTTGGAAAGTTTTTCAGGTTTTCCATTCTTCTTTTCTTCTTTCTTGGCAGCGCGAACGTAGTCCGCCAGCAATCCGCCGCCGACGCCTTCGAAAAAATATCGTTCGCCCCATGGTCCGGTTGCTAGTCCCACGTCAAAGAGCTGTTTTTTTCCTCCTTCGAGCCTCTCGATGATTTCCTCCGGAGACGCGACGAACCCGAGCGCTCGTGCAAGGTTATTTGCCGTGCCCAAAGGCAGAACGCTTAACGGAATGCCGCTATCGATAAGCCTGAAAGCAACCTTCGCAGTGGTCCCGTCTCCGCCCGCGGAGAGCACGAGGTCGGTGGGCTGTTGCAGAGTCTTCTTCAGTCCGGGTTCTTTGGTCGACTGGTAAACGGCATGATGTCCAGCTTTCGCCAATGCCGCCATCAATTGCTTCTTGCCATGCTTTGCATCGCCGGCTTTTGGATTGTGGATCAATGTGATTCGCATCCTCTTTCGCAATCGTAGATAATGACTGGACCGGGTCGACTAAAAATAATCTGACAACGTTTCATGAAAAAAGACATGCGAATTTTGATTTCGAACGATGACGGAATCTACAGCCCGGGCATTCTGGCGCTAGCCAGGGTTGCGTCCCGCTTCGGCGAAGTGCGCATTGTCGCGCCGGATGTTGAGCAATCTTCAATGAGCCATGCCATCACAGCCTCGCGACCGCTGCGTTATCGAAGGATTCGCCTGGGCGACTTCGAGGCCTATCGCGTGAACGGCACTCCGGCTGATTGTGTAGCGCTGGGAACGCACCATTGGCAGCACGTCGATCTCGTTCTTTCCGGGATCAATCTCGGTCTGAACCTCGGCAACGCGTGCTGGCATTCCGGCACGCTGGCCGCCGCCAAACAGGCTGCGTTACTCGGCGTACGAGGGATCGCGTTGAGCACAGCGGTGAGCGAAAACAAAGAGCCAAATTTTAAGAAGCTCGATCCCTACATAATGAAGGTGATCGATATGCTTCTCAAGGAAGAGACCATGTCGTTGGTCAACGTGAATTTACCTGAGAAACCGCGAGGCATTCGTTGGACCAGACAGTCTGTCCGGCAGTACGACGGCAAAGTTGCGCCGAGCAAAGATCCAATGGGACGCCCAATCTTCTGGTTCACCGTGATCCCGCTGCAAGGAGCCGAAGAGGGGACCGACCGGTGGGCGGTTGAGCACAACTGGGTCTCGATTACTCCCTTGCGCCTTGACCTGACGGACGAGAAAGAGTTGGGCCGCGCGTTGGCTCTTCATCATACCCCCGCAATTGGCGC
The DNA here is from genome assembly GCA_035652195.1 of Candidatus Udaeobacter sp. Lineage (GTDB taxonomy): Bacteria > Verrucomicrobiota > Verrucomicrobiia > Chthoniobacterales > UBA10450 > Udaeobacter. The sequence continues at coordinate 2,984 of DASREH010000020.1, forward strand.
GAAGTCTGCGCGCGGCGGTCAACGAAGCAGTAAAGATGTTCCAACCCGTACAAAGGAACGCAAAAGAACCGCGAGCACGAAAAAAGCGCGACGCGAAAAAAGTGGATAGCTAAGGAGAGACGCGGTCGAACTGTCAGCGAGGCGCTTCGTTTATTCGTGTAAACTCAAGCTTGGAACCACCTGGTTCCTGCAATGTCATTTCGTCCCCGGAAATTTTCAGCTGATAGACTGTGGTCGCGAACGGCGTCTCAATTTTGATTCGGTTCTGGTCGCCAAGCGTATATTTGCCCCGTATGTGCCCCATGACCACGCCGCCGTTTGTGGAAAACTCCCAAAGAATTGCGTCTGACTCTCCTCCCATCAGACGCCACTTGCCCACAACACTTGAGCTCCCGCAGCCAGCGAACGCGAATACTAAAGCCAGCAGGAGGATGCGCAATCGAAGGCTGGATTGAGACAAACTTGGCGGCATGCCTTCACCGATATAACGACACGTGGTCAGTGTCGAGCTACGTGCATGACGAAATGCGGAGCGCAACGCCGCGCATCGGCTTCGAATTACGACAGACCTGAATGAGGCGCCCCGGCTATTTCTTTTTGTCCTTCTTCGACTCGCCCTTGGAATCGCTTGATTCCTTCGCTTCTTTTTTGGAATCGCCAGGCCGATATTCTTCCTGTTCCGCGGCGGCAAAAGCCTTCTCAAGACCAACCATGTCTTCGCCTGGCCGCAATATGTCGAGCGCTTCGGCTTCCTTGCGCAGCTGTTCCTCCGTGTAGTTCGCTGCTTTGATGGATAATCCAATGCGGCGCTCGAGTTTATCCACTTTGATCACCCGCGCTTCGACTTCCTGACCGACTTTCAGGACGTCTTTTACTTTTGCGACGTGGTCCTCGCTCAATTGCGAAATGTGAACGAGACCGTCGATGTCGTCTTGCAGCTGAACAAACGCGCCAAAGCTGGCGAGTTTCGTTACCTTGCCGTTAACCAGATCTCCTATTTTGTATTTCTCGTCGATAATCTTCCACGGATCTTCACTCAGTTGTTTAATGCCGAGACTGATCCGCTGATTCACCTTGTCGATGTCGATCACCACGGCATCGACTTCATCGCCTTTCTTAAAAACTTCGCTGGGATGATTGATTTTGCGTGTCCAACTCAAGTCGGAAACGTGAATCATTCCGTCGATTCCTTCTTCCAACTCCACGAACGCGCCGTATGCGGTCATGTTGCGAATCTTGCCTTTGACCTGGCTGCCGATGGTAAATTTCTTCTCGATCTCGTCCCACGGATTTGTTTCGAGCTGGCGCAGGCCCAATGAAATCTTTTGTTCTTCTTTGTTCACCCCGAGAACAACCGCTTCTACTTCCTGCCCGACGCTGAGGATATCGGAAGGACGCATGATGCGCTTGGTCCACGAAAGCTCGGAGACATGGATGAGTCCTTCGACGCCTTCTTCAATCTCAACGAAGGCTCCGTACGGAACCAGGTTGGTGATTTTGCCCTTGATCCGCTGACCAGCCGGGAAGCGTTCCTCGATTTGGTCCCATGGATTCTTCTGCGTTTGTTTGAGGCCGAGCGAAACCCGCTCCTTTTCCTTGTTAATATCGAGCACAACGACTTCCAACTGTTGCCCCACTTTGAGTAACTCGCTGGGATGACCGAGCCGGCCCCAGGTCATATCCGTTACGTGTAGCAACCCATCCATTCCATCCAGATCGATAAAGGCGCCAAAATCAGTGATATTTTTTACCGTGCCGGCAACCCGGTCGCCCACGCTCACGCCTTCCATGAACTTCTGCCGCTTCTCGCTGCGTTCCTGCTCAATCACTTCACGTCGGCTAAGGACCACATTTTTGCGATCGTCGTTGAGCTTGACGATTTTGAAATCGTACGTGTTACCCACAAACTGCTGTAAATCCTTTGGTGGAACAACATCGATTTGCGACGCGGGCAGGAATGCCTCGACGCCGATGTTTACCATGAGGCCGCCTTTCACCACCGATTTGACTTTCCCTTTGATCAGGCCGTCGCCTTCGAACACGCCCACGATCTTGTTCCAATTCTGGCGGTAAGCCGCTTTCTCCTTCGACAGAACGACCATGCCTTCCTCGTTCTCCAGGCGCTCCAAAAGCACATCCACTTCGTCGCCCACTTCCAGCGACTCCACGTCGTCAAATTCTGTCAACGGAATAACTCCTTCGGATTTGTATCCGACATCGACCAATACTTCCCGGGGGCGAACCTCCAAAATGCGTCCTTTGACGATGCTTCCCTCACGGAAGTCAGGCATCGGCTTCGCCATTACATCCTGCATGTGAATCATAAAATAAGTGGGCCTCCTTCAGGCAAACGGCGATCCCAGTGGACCACCGATCTTTTCCGCGCGGCTACAGCAGCGGAATGGGAGGCCATACTAGGCGTTTTCTGTGCGAAGGTCAACTCTGGGCGGACTTCTCGTTCGCAGGTCTTGAGACCGCCACGTTTCTCCGGTATTCTGGTTAAGAATGTCAATCTTTCGCCTTTTAACGCTTGCGGCGTTGCTTGTGGCTACCTCGCTCCGGGCTGAGTCGCCCATAGAGCAAAAAATTGTCGAAGCCACGAAATCGCCCGATCTCACTGTCGTACACCTCTGGGCGCCGTGGTGTTCTAATTGCCAGGCCGAGTTAAGAAGTGGCGGCTGGCTCAAAACAGTCAAAGACAATCCGCAGGTAAAATTTTATTTCGTTTCGGTTTGGAATGATGGCCAGGACGGCCGCGCGATGCTGCAGAAATTCCAAATCGCCGACCAACCGAACGTCACGATTTTGGCGGATCCGGGACCTCGCAAAGGGGAGAACAAGATTAAGCAATTCGCCGGCATGCCGCTCTCGTGGATTCCTACGACTTGGATTTACAAAGGAGGCGATCTTCGCTACGCATTGAATTACGGCGAAGTCCGTTTCGATGTACTCCAACAATTTCTGAATGACAGCAAATCGGAATGGTCGCACAAGGGCGAACCGTCCCTAGCCTCTCCCTAAAATCGCGATGGTCGAGACTCCAATCGTTCCCCAGAGCATTTCCAGGCGTAGTCCTCAAATTCTGTCACTAATCGGCGATACGCCCCTGGTGGAGATCACACAGCTCGACACCGGTCCATGTCAGCTTTTCCTGAAACTTGAGAATCAGAATCCAGGTGGCTCGATCAAGGATCGAATTGCGCTTTCGATGATCGAAGCCGCGGAACACGAAGGTAAACTGCAGCCGGGTGGAACAGTGGTTGAAGCCACCGCTGGAAATACTGGCCTTGGATTAGCCCTGGTGGCAGGCGCGAAAGGCTATCGCGTACTGCTGGTTATCCCCGATAAAATGTCGCAGGAAAAAATCTCACACGTCAAAGCGCTTGGCGCCGAGGTGCGGATCACCCGTTCAGACGTGACGCGCGGTCATCCTGAATATTACCAGGACGTGGCGGCGCGGCTCGCAGAGGAAATCCCGGGCGCGTTCTACGTGAATCAATTTGGTAATCCGGCAAATCCTCTGGCGCACGAGCGCACCACCGGACCGGAGATTTGGGAACAAATGCGGCACGATGTGGACGCAATTGTAGTGGGCGTTGGTTCTGGCGGAACGCTGACGGGCCTCGGGCGATTTTTCAATCGCGTGAAGCCGCGCCGCGGAATTGAGATGGTTTTGGCCGATCCGAAAGGCTCCGTCCTATATGAATACGTTAAGTCAGGCAAACTCACCGAAGCAGGCAGCTGGGCGGTTGAAGGAATAGGCGAGGATTTCATTCCCGAAATCAGCGACATGTCGCTGGTGACGGAAGCATTTGAGATCGACGACGCGGAAAGCTTCTCCACGGTGCGTGAGCTGTTGCGCAAGGAGGGAATTTTTGGCGGATCTTCCACCGGCACGCTCGTCGCAGGAGCCCTGCGATACTGCCGTAAACAAACAAAGCCGAAGCGGGTCGTCAGCTTCGTTGTTGATACCGGAAACAAATATCTTTCGAAGATGTATGACGACTTCTGGATGGCGGAACAGGGCTTTATCCATCGTCCGCTTCATGGCGACTTGAGCGATCTGATCTCTCATCGTTATGAAGCCGGCGAAGTAATTTCCGTCGGACCAACCGATACATTGCTGACTGCGTTCAAGCGCATGCGAGACGCAGACGTTTCACAGGTACCGGTGCTCGACAAGGACGGTCGCGCCGTGGGAATTCTCGATGAATCGGACGTGCTTGTGAAAGTGAACCGCGATCCGTCGCACTTTAATGATCCGGTAAAAAATGCCATGACCTCGAAGCTGGAAACATTGTCGCCCAGAGCGACAATTAAGGATCTGTTAAATGTGTTCGATCGCGGCCGCGTCGCCATCGTGATGGAGGACGACAAATTCCTCGGGCTAGTCACCCGTTCCGACCTTCTCTCATACTTGCGATTGCACATGCCCAGGGCGTGAATTGCCGGGTGGGGGCAGATTGAACCTGGATTTTTCCAAGGCTAACCGCCTGATTCGCGGCTACATTGCTGGAACATGAAAAAGCAGCACGAATTTGCCACACGCGCGATTCACGCGGGGCAGGAGCCTGATCCCTCTACCGGCGCGGTCATGACGCCGATCTATGCGACATCAACTTATGTCCAGGAAAGCCCCGGAAAGCACAAGGGGTACGATTACTCGCGTTCGATCAATCCAACGCGCCTTGCTTACGAAAAATGTATCGCCGATTTGGAAAGCGGTACCCGCGGGTTCGCCTTCGCGTCCGGCATGGCCGCGATGGCTACGGTGCTCGAGCTGCTCGAAAGCGGGTCGCATGTCGTTGCCAGTGATGATCTTTACGGTGGAACATTCCGGTTGTTCGATAAAGTGCGCCGGCGGTCGGCGAACCTCGATTTTACCTATGTAGATCTCACGGATGCAGACGACCTGGAGCGCGCAATCAAGCCAAACACGCGCATGGTATGGATCGAGACGCCAAGTAATCCGTTACTCAAACTGATCGATCTCGAAGCCATCGCGAAAATCGCCCGCGAACGCAATCTCATCTCTGTTTGCGATAACACCTTTGCGACACCCTGGATTCAGCGGCCGATTGAGAACGGGTTCGACATCGTGCTGCATTCCGCCACAAAATATCTGAATGGCCACTCCGATTTGGTGGGTGGCGTAGTCGTCGTTGGCGATAACAAGGAGCTCGGCGATCAACTCTGGTTCCTGCAAAATTCCGTGGGCGCAATTGCCGGGCCGTTCGACAGCTTTATGGTGCTGCGCAGTCTGAAAACGCTCGCACTTCGCATGGAGCGTCATTGCGCAAATGCGCTCGAGATCGCGCGCTGGCTGGAGGAACACCGTGAAGTGAAACTCGTGCGTTATCCCGGGTTGAAATCGCATCCACACCACGATCTGGCTCGTCAGCAAATGCGCGGCTTCGGCGGAATCGTAACGATTGTTTTGAAAGCCGATCTTGCGGGTACGAGGCGTTTCCTGGAGAACACACACCTCTTCGCGCTCGCGGAAAGTTTGGGCGGCGTGGAAAGCCTGATCAATCACCCCGCGCTTATGACGCACGCTTCCGTTCCAAAAGAGCAGCGTGAAAAGCTGGGAGTGACGGATTCGATGGTCAGGCTGTCAGTCGGTGTGGAAGACGTCCGCGATCTGATCGATGATTTGAACAGCGCGCTCGAAGCGGTCTAAATACGCAGACGGACGCGAGAGCCGCCTTCATTCGTGCGCGTACCTTTCTGCTCCGAGAAAGTGGAGAGAAACGTAAGGTTCGTCGCCGACGACCCAACTGTCGTGTCCCGGGCCGATATAAAAAGTGTCGCCCGGCTTCATCACGTAAGATCGTCCATCGTGCATGGCACATGCAGCTTGACCGGATATCACCAGGCCAACATGCTCGACCTGACACAGCGGACTTCCGGCAACCGGCGCGACGTGCTGCGACCACTTCCAACCAGGTTCGTACGTGGCACGGCCTATTGTCATGCCTCCGAGCTTGATGATTTCGAAGCGCCCTTTTTCAAAAATCCGGACCTCGTCAGGACTTTCAAAACGTTTAATCAAAAAGTCGGTGTAAGCAGGAAGCATGTTGGCCAGATATTAACACGCTCGCGCAGATTCGATTATTCAAATCCCGCAATGGGATGAGGAACGTAGCGCTCCTCCAGTGCTTTAATTTCCGTGTCGGATAGCTTCACATCGACCGCCGCCGCGGCTTCTTCGAGATGTTGAGATTTGGTTGCGCCGACAATTGGAGCTGTGACGGCCGGCTGGTGAAGCAACCATGCGAGAGAAACCTCGGCGCGACCAATTCCTCGCGCTGCGGCGATTTCACCGACTCGATTGACGATTTCTTTGTCGAGCTCCTCAGTCGCAGAGTAGAGTTTTTTGCCATACTCGTCGGTTTTAGCCCGCACAGTGCTCGGCTGAGTTTCCCATGGTCGCGCAAGGCGGCCGCGCGCCAGCGGGCTCCACGGCAACACGCCAACGCCTTCCGCCAAACAAAGAGGCAACATCTCGCGTTCTTCCTCGCGATTCAGCAGGTTGTAATGGGGCTGCATGGAAACAAAACGCGTCCAACTGTGCAGGTCGGCCAGGTAAAGCGCCTTACAGAATTGCCAGGCAAACATCGATGACGCTCCGATGTAGCGCACCTTTCCTGATTTTACCACATCGTGAAGCGCCTCGAGTGTTTCTTCTATCGGCGTGTCGTAATCCCAGCGGTGAATCTGATAAAGGTCGACGTAATCCATTGCGAGCCGGTGCAGACTATTGTCGATCTCTGTCATGATCGCCTTGCGAGAGAGACCGCGTCCGTTCACATCGGAACGCATCGGGAAAAACACCTTCGTGGCGATGACCAGTTCATCCCGTTTCGCAAAATCTCGTACCGCCCGGCCCAGAACCTCTTCGCTTCTGCCGCTTCCGTACATGTTCGCGGTATCAAAAAAATTAATGCCAAGCTCAAGCGCCCGTTTGATGAAAGGCCGGCTTTGTTCCTCGTCCAACCCCCACACCCTTTCTTCCTTCAGTCCGTAACTCATGCAGCCGAGACAAATTCGCGAAACCTTGAGCCCGGTCTTTCCGAGATTTGCGTATTTCATTGATTGATTCCTCTCTGCTTAATCATCCGCGGCTTCTTTCAAAGCAACCCCCGCGGGCAAGAAAGGAGTCGGAACCAGCAGCACTCCAATTGCGCTTTTTGGTTCGAATCGGCGCGACTCCCGTCCTTGCAGAAGGCGATCTACCTCGCGCTGGAGAGTTGGTTGGATTAAAATCTGCGCGCAATGGGAAATACCTTCGGCCGGCTCTTTTGTGTTACAACCTTTGGTGAATCCCACGGCGGCGGAGTGGGCGTAGTCATCGATGGTTGCCCGCCGAACATCGAATTGTCTGAAAGGGAAATCCAGGTTGAACTCGATCGGCGGCGTCCTGGTCAAAGCCAGCTCACTACGCAGCGCAAAGAAGCGGATCAATGCGAGATTCTTTCCGGCGTGTTTGAGGGTAAAACGCTCGGCACTCCGATCGCCATTCTGGTGCGCAACAAAGACGCAAGACCAGAGGACTACGTCGAGATCGCGGAGAAATTTCGACCGTCGCACGCCGATTTCACTTACCAGGCAAAATATGGAATTCGAAATTGGCAGGGTGGGGGCCGCGCCTCGGCGAGGGAAACGATCGGCCGGGTAGCAGCCGGTGCCGTCGCAAAAAAAATATTGTCAGCGTTGTATTCGGATTTCGCTGTTATCGCCTATGTCGCGCAGATTCACGATGTCGTTGCGAAAATCAATCGCTCTGGGGTGAAAGGAAAAGACGTCGAAAAGAACGCGGTTCGGTGTCCGGACGCTGCAGCAGCAAAAAAGATGGTCGCACTCATCGAGCAAGTCCGCAGTGAAGGCGATTCCGTTGGCGGCGTCATCGAAGGCGTAGTACGCGGGATTCCGCCAGGGATTGGTGACCCCGTTTTTGACAAGCTTGAGGCCGACCTTGCCAAGGGCATGTTAAGCATTCCGGCGACCAAAGGATTCGAAATCGGGTCCGGGTTCTCAGCGACACGGCTGCGAGGTTCGGAACATAACGACCCGTTTGAGGTGCGCGCCGGTAAAATTCGCGCCGCGACCAACCATTCTGGAGGTGTGCAGGGCGGAATCAGTAATGGCGAAGAGATTTATTTTCGCGTCGCGTTCAAACCGACAGCTACGATTGGTCATGAACAGAAAACCGTCACCAGTTCAAAAGAGCAAACCCGCTTGGCTGCGCGTGGCCGCCATGATCCGTGCGTTCTTCCCCGCGCAGTGCCAATCGTCGAGGCAATGGCCGCGCTCGTGCTTTGCGACCACGCGTTACGGCAGCGCGCGATCAATTCTGACTTTCGCAAATCGCCTCACACAAAGTCCACAAAGGACACAGAGGAATGACGGAGAACGAAATTGCCAAGCAGATTTTGGATGCGGCGTTCGTTGTCCACACCAAGCTTGGTCCAGGGTTGCTTGAGTCCGTTTATGAAGTCCTCTTGGCCTACGAATTAAGAAAAAGAGGATTCACAGCCGAGCGCCAAAAAGGGATGCCGATCATCTACGACAACATTCGATTTGATGAGGCGTTCCGATCCGATCTGGTGGTGAATGGAAAAGTCGTCGCCGAGCTCAAATCTGTGGAAGCACTAGTTCCGGTACATGCGAAACAGCTCCTAACACAGTTGCGTCTTAGTGGCTTGAAATTAGGCCTGCTCATCAATTTTGGAGAAGTGCATTTGAAGAATGGAATCAAACGCGTCATTAACGGCCGTCTGGATGTCGAGAATTCCGCTGAGGTTTCGTTGTGACCTTTGTGGCCTTGGTGTGAGAAATCCGAGATGAAGTACGTTGCGACGATCGGCTTGGAAGTGCACGTCCAGTTGAAGACGCGTTCTAAAATGTTTTGCGCGTCTCCAGTTGAGTTTGGAGGAGAACCGAACACGCACACTTGTCCTGTGTGCCTGGGTTTCCCCGGTGCGTTGCCGGTGATGAATGAGGAAGCGTTGCGTCTGACCATACTTACAGGCCTGATGCTGGGGTGCGACATTGCACCAGTCTGCAAATTCGACCGGAAAAATTATTTCTATCCGGACATGCCGAAAAATTACCAGATCTCGCAGTACGACCTGCCGCTTTGTAGCAACGGCGCCGTGCCTCTGCATGACCTCGCGTATCCGAAGGATGCGCAGAAAAATATCACGACGCCGGACAAGGAAGTGCGTCTGGTGCGCATTCATCTCGAGGAAGACGTGGCGAAGAGCGTTCACTTCGAGAACAGCACGGGAATCGATTTCAATCGCGCCGGCACACCGTTAATGGAAATTGTGACGCAACCCGAAATCGGTTCACCGGAGGAAGCGTTCGCATTTCTCACTTCGCTCAAACAAATCTTGATCTACGGCGCGGTCAGCGACGCCGACATGGAGAAAGGACAACTTCGCTGTGACTGCAATGTTTCGGTGCGACCGGAATCTGAGACCGAGCTCGGCGTAAAAATCGAGATTAAAAACCTGAACTCAATCAGCGGTGTGCGACGCGCCCTCGCTTACGAGATTCAGCGCCAGATCGCTGCGTTGGAAAGTGGCGTAACACTCGAGCAGGAAACGCGAGGCTGGAACGACGCCGCCGGTGAAACTTTTCTGATGCGCACAAAAGAGTTTGCGCATGATTACCGTTACTTCCCGGATCCCGACCTCGTGCCCGTCAAAACTGAAGAGTTGCTGGCCGACGTAAGACAGCGCGTGCCCGAGTTGCCGAAAGAAAAACGAGCCCGTTTCGTCGAGCAATATCAGGTGAGCCCATACGACGCGGCCGTGCTGGCAAACGATCTTGCTCTGGCGCGCTATTTTGAAAAGGCCGCCAGAAACGCGAAAAAACCGAAAAATATCGCCAACTGGATTTTGAACGATTTGCAGAATGCCCTGAGCACAGCCGGCAGGAATATCGATGATTGTCCGATTCCACCGGACGCCCTTGATGAGTTGGTTGATCTGATCGAGAACGGAACAATCAGCGGAAAGCAGGGCAAGGAAGTGTTTGCGGAAATGTTTTCAACCGGAAAAGCCGCTACCGCGATTGTGAAAGACAAAGGAATCACACAGCTGAGCGATCTGAGTGTCATCGAAAAATTCTGCGACGAAGTCATCGCTGCGAATCCCAAACCAGTCGCAGATTTCAAATCGGGTAACGCCGCATCCATCAATTTCCTTAAAGGGCAGGTAATCAAATTGTCGAAAGGCAAAGCCAATCCGAAACTGGTCGGCGAAATTTTGGAAAAGAAACTGAAAAGCTAAACATGGTTTGTTGCGGTTTCCGAATTGTAGGGCGTTTCTGTGAAACGGCTTTTTTGTTAGGCGGCTGACACAGCCGCCTAACAATTGTTTCAATGCGAATCCTGATTGCGCCGGACAAGTTTAAAGGTGCGCTGAATGCGCGCGAAGTCGGCGAAAATATCGCCAAAGGTCTGCGCGATGTTATCCCGGACGTAAACATCGATATCTTGCCGATGGCGGACGGTGGCGAGGGGACGGCAAAGGCGATTTGCGAAGCCCGGGGCGGCTCATGGTTGAAATGCAAGGCACACGACCCGCTTGGGCGTGAGATCGAGGCCCGTTACGCATGGATCGAAAACGGCAAATTGGCCGTGATGGAAATGAGCGAAGTCGCTGGATTGTGGCGGCTCTCCGAAAACGAGCGATACCCGATCCGCGCGACTACCTTTGGAGTTGGCGAAATGATTCTCGATGCGGCGAATCGCGGTGCGAAGGAAATCATCATCGGCCTTGGCGGCAGCGCCACAAATGATGGTGGGTTCGGTATGGCGCGCGCGTTGGGTTTTCGATTTTTTTCCGGTTCCAAGGAACTAAAAGGAAACGTGAGCCAACTACGAGACCTGACCAAAATTGAAGTGCCTGCAATGGCAGACCTCTCGTCTGCGAGTTCGGAGACGCAGCCGACACGGCTGCCTCTGCAGCTGAAAATCATTGCGGCTGTGGACGTGCGTAATCCCTTGCTTGGAGATAACGGAGCCACGCGCGTGTTTGGACCTCAAAAGGGCGCAACCGAAGATAAGCTGCACATTTTGGAACCGGCGCTGGCCAGGTTAGCCGACGTAGTAGCGGAGGAATTTGGTTTTGATTATCGCAACACACCGGGTGCAGGCGCCGCAGGTGGACTTGGATTTGGCCTGATGAGTTTCTGCGGCGCAACCATTCGCCCCGGGTTCGATGTCGTCGCAGAAGCCGTCGGACTCGAATCCAGAATGAAGGACGCCGACCTTGTTATCACCGGCGAGGGGAGCCTGGATCGGCAAACTCTCGAGGGCAAGACACCTGCCGGTGTGGCGAAGCTGGCGCGCAAACTTGGGAAGAAAGTTTTCGCCATCGTTGGCCGGGTCAGTGGAAACGGGGAAGTCCGCGGAATTTTCGATGCCGTTTATCAAAACGCGCGATCGGACATGAGCGAGAAAGAGAACATGCAACGCGCCGCGGAATTGCTGCGCGAGAACGCGCGAGAACTAGCAAAAGATTGTAGGGCGTTTCTGTGAAACGCCGGACCGTGAATGGCGTCTTACACGGACGCCCCGCAAAGAGTACTGCGATTTTTTTGAGCGTCTCGGCTCGTCGATTGCATTTTCGTAATAATCTGTCGCGCGGCCGTTCGCCGTGAGTCTTCAACACAACTCACGGTACTGCTTTGCGCTTTCCACATAACTCCATGCCCATCGCGCAATATCCTTTTGCTCATCGAAACTCAGCTGGCGGCGAATTTTGGCGGGCGAGCCCAGTACCAATGAACCGGGCGGAATTTTTGTGCCGATAGTAACGAGCGCGTTTGCCCCAATGATCGAGCGCGCACCGACCTCCACATCGTCGAGTATAATAGAGCCCATGCCGACCAGCACTTCGTTGTCGATGGTACATCCGTGCACGATCGCAGTGTGACCGACTGTGACCAGTTCGCCCATCCTGGTCGGACAATCTGTGTCGACGTGAACAACGGCGTTATCCTGAATGTTCGAGCGTGGGCCGATCACGATGCGATTAATATCTCCGCGAAGCACAGCGCCGTACCAGACGCTGGATTCTTCTTCGAGGATCACGTCCCCAATCACCGTTGCGCCCGGCACAATCCACGCGCTGGAGTGAATGGTAGGACCTTTATTGAAACGGGCGGCGATACCGGCGTGTCCTGTCGGCAATGTGTCGGGTGTGATATGCATTTGTTACCTCGGATGATCTCAACTCTCCGTGTCATGTCGAGCAGAGTCGAGACATCTCTTGATGATCAGAGTTCCGCCGTGCGATCAGAATGAGAGATCTCCAGGGCGGTGTTGAGAGGATGAACATGCAGTTTCCTCGCAGTTATGTGGTAGTCAAAACATTGCAAAATTGTAATAAAAAGGCTTGCATCGGTGTAACCAATTCCGTTTCATCGCGCCCATGCATTCGAAATTTGCGCTTGCTCTTGGAACCGCGCTGGCGGGGATCTCTCTCTATTGCTTTGTGGAGTCTGGACTGGCTCAGGACGCTCTGACTGCTCCCATAGTGACAAGCGAGACTGATGACGTAGACGGTGATGAGACCGGAGGCAAAGATGAAAAATCCCGGCGCCGTCACTCTGACACGAGCGGCAGTTCTCAAAACACCGCGAAGAGTTCGTGGGCGAAGCCAGATGAAAACCGTTCACTGGCAGCAACCGCTATTGCCGAGACCGCGGACGCCGAAGGAGTCATCGTTAGCGGAAGCTTCGACGTTTATCCTGTCGAATATCCTGCGCTGCCGCCAGTCGAAGGCACCAGAATCAATGCCGGCAAGAAAACGTCGTTCGTGAAACCCACAGAATTCCCGGTGTTTGCCGGCAATGATTATCGAGAGGCCCTGGCCACGACGCCGGGCATAGTGGTCAGCGAAGAGCCACAATCGCCGGTGATCAACTTCGGTTATCGCGGTCTGAATTCTCAGCGCAGCGAGTTCACACAGGTGCTCAAAGATGGCGTGACCATCAAGAACGAACAGTTTGGTTTTCCTGAAAGCCATTACACACCAATCCTGGACGCGGTGGAACGCATCGAAATTATTCGCACAGGCGCGGCATTACAGTTCGGGTCGCAACCTGGCGGAGCTATCAACTTTGTAATGAAAATGCCGCGACTAGATGCGCCCTTTCATATCACCACCAGGAATGTGTTTGGCAGCTATGAGTACTATCGCAATTTCACCGAAGTTGACGGCACGTTCGGCCCGTTTGGTTACTACTTCTACTTCGATCACCGGGAGCAGGCAGGGTTCCGCGAAGCGAATAGCGACTACAACCTGAATGCGGGAAGCCCGCGTTTTGTTTGGGATATAACTAACGACAGCCGATTCGTCCTAACAATCGATATCTACAACGAAGAACACGGCGAACCGGGTGGCCTGCGACGTCGCGAGGCAGTGAATCCGCCGAACTCCGTCTTTGTCGAAGACGGTTTCACTCAGAGCAGCCGATTTTTCGATCGTTTCCGGCTTGAGCGGTATTACGGCACTCTGGAGTACCAAAAGTTTTTCTCCGAACGGACGCAGCTCGATATCAAGGCATTTGGTGGTTACTTGTCGCGCTGGAGCATCCGCCAGCGCGGCGGCGGTTTCGGCACACTGCCGAGCGGGCCGGACGCGAACACAGATTCCATTCAATTGCGCGAAGATTACACGGAAGGTGTCGACGCCCGGATGCGTCACGATTACGACCTGTTTAGCGACGTCTCGACCATCGCTGGCGGCGTCTATTTCTATCACGCGCTTCAGGATCGAACCGACGAACGCGGTGCGACCCCGAGAGCGGAAGCTGGCACGCTTCGGAATTTAAACACGGGCGAAACCTGGAATGGCGCCATTTTTGCCGAGAACCGTTTTAAACTTGGACGTCTTTCCGTCGTTCCCGGGATGCGCCTGGAATTTCTCAACCAGTCCGTGGACGAGCAGTTTAACTTATCCAAGACGTCGAATGGCGAGCCATTGGCCCATCAATCTGATTTCAATTTTGTACCGTTGTTTGGGCTGGGCTTGGGTTATGTGTTGATTGAGGGCGAGCCTCTGCCTATGCCGCCGCCGCCAGTGATGGGGATGAAGGGTCCCGAACCAAAGAACGTCGTTGTGCCGCAAGTGACGTCGCTCGGTCCGCCGCGTGTAGAACTTTACGGCACGGTCTCGCAAGCTTACCGGCCCATCACCTACGGCGAACTTGTTCCTACCGGGGCGAGCAGCGTGGTTAACGGCAACCTCAAAGAAGGCAAATCACTTCAGTTTGAATACGGCGTGCGCGGAAAGCCGTTCCCGTATCTAAATTTCGACATCGGCGGTTTCTATTTCACTTTCGATGATCAGGTCGGCGAAGTGATCCTGCCGAACGGTTTTACTTCTACCGAGAATGTTGGTGACGCGCGTTACCTTGGATTTGAGGCCGCGACTGAACTCGACGTTCTCTCGTTAATCAACGGTGGCGCTCCAAGCCCTTACGGCAACCTCACCCTGTATGGCAACGTCACGTTGCTGGACGCCGAATTCACCTCAGGACCGAATACCGGCAACACGCCGGCGTACGCTCCAGAGTATCAGGTCAAGACTGGACTCATCTATCGCTATAAGAACACCTTCAAGCTGGCGCTTCTCGGCACACTCGTTGATGACGAATTTGGTGACGACGGCGACTCGTTCGAAGGCTTCATACCGGCGTACAACGTTTGGGACCTGACGGCCGAATATAAGTTTTGGAACGGCCGCGCCGGAGTCTTTGCCGGGATCAG
>DASREH010000021.1:0-14199 GCA_035652195.1 Candidatus Udaeobacter sp.
CCGCCCGGATGAGCATGCTCGATGGCAATAGCGCCGTCTCGCGCGAGGAGAATTGCTCCGGCACCTTCGCTCAAAATCATTCCTTGCTTGTGCTTGCTAAAAGGTTCAATCGGAGGCGAGGAACGAAGCAAGCGCCACCGCCTATACGCGTCGCATAACAGCCAGTCGACTTCCTCAGTGCCAACGATCAAACAATAATCCAGCGACTGGTCTGTCATCAGGTCTTCCGCCATTTTTACAGCCAGGAGACCTACTGCTCCGTCCCCCACCAACGTATAAGTGGTCCCCGTTATACCCAGAATCGCCGCCAAATGGCTTGCCGGCGCATTGAAAACGGTTTCTGGAAACAGGAGAGGACTGGCCGACTGCGCTCCCGCCTCAATCACATCTCGGAAGAAGCGTTTCGTGTAAATGACGCCTCCGTTCGAGATTGCGAAGATCAGCGCAATTCTCTGCGCGTTTTGCGAATCTAACTTCAGACCTGTAGCTTGCAGCGCCTCCAAACCGGCTGCAGCGGCGAATCGCGAAATAACACTGGCCCGCCGAAGACGCGGATGAGCGACGCCACTCAGCGCCGACTCAGGTACTCGGAACGCGTTGTAGCATCGATCTACAAGTTGATCTGAAATTGGTGTCGGCGACGACTCATGGCCACGAAGCAGCCGCTCCCACACCAGATCAACGCCGTTTCCAAGCGGAGTCACCCACCCCATGCCGGCGATCGCCAAACTCATGCTTCAACTCTACGTATCAGAATCGAAGCGTTCGTGCCGCCAAAACCAAATGAATTCGAAAGCGCCGTACGCACTATAGCTGGACGCGACTGATTCGCGACAACGTTTAGATCGAGGCCGTCATCCAAATCGCTAAAGTTGATGTTTGGGGGAAGAAGCTGATTCCTCAGCGCCAGCAAGCAAAAAATCGCCTCGATTGCACCAGCAGCTCCCAAAGAATGCCCCATCATGCTCTTGGTCGAACTCACTGGAACCCCGTTGAACAGCTCGCTGATCGCCTTTCCTTCGGCTGCGTCATTGAAGACTGTGGCGGTGCCGTGCGCGTTGATATAATCCACTTCGTCGGCAGAAATCCCGGCGCTGTGAAGAGCGCGCCCCATCGCCTGCCGCGCCCCGATTCCAGATGGATTCGGCTGCGTGATGTGAAAATTGTCGGTCGAAATTCCGTAGCCGACGATCTCTGCCAGGACAGGTGCGTTACGCTTCCGCGCCGTCCCGAAATTTTCGAGCGCGAGAACTGCCGCGCCTTCACCGAGGACCATGCCGTCACGATGCCGATCGAACGGGCGGCATTTGGCGGGGGTTGAGGCTTGAAGAGAATCGAAACCGGTGAAAACAAGTTCCGACAAGGCGTCGTAACCTCCCGTCAACACCCGCTGGTAGCGTCCGGATCGCACACACTCAAACGCATGACCAATGGCGTTCGTGCCCGAAGCGCATGCGTTCGCGATTACCTGACATGGAACGGATTCACTGAGAACTTCCTGCTGCGCGTCGATGGCTGGTTTTTGTGCCGGGTAATTGGCGATCCAGGTCGGTGCGTGTCGCAAATCTCCTGACCGGCGCAGCGAACGGTAATATTCCTCCCCGTAAGACATGCCCCCGCTCGTTGTTCCAATCACCATTAACTCAGGCTCGAACCCAGGTACTTGAGCCATGGTTTCGCTGAGCGCATGGATCATCATGTGCGATGCTCGATGCAGGCGTTTGGCCCGAACGGTCGTGTTCACTCCCGCGAGCAAACGCTCATCGGAGATTTGCCCAGCGGTCTTGCACCGACATTCGCTTATTGAAAATCGCGTGACCGGGCTAACGCAATCTCGGGCCTTGCGCAGAGCATCAAGCGTTTCCTCGATTCCAAATCCCAATGGGCTAACCACGCCCGCAGCCACAACTGCCACCCGTTCAGGGTTTTTTTGTCCAATCGTACTACCTGGTTTGGCCATGTAAGAGGCTGAATTTGTGGCGCTATTTTCTATTGCTTTCCTTAGGGAAACATTTTACAAGTGAACGAAATCGGAAACGGAAGCCCGGAAGTTGGTGGATTGTCAGTTGAGTTTATTCAGTGGCGATTTGAAATCCGATAAGCGGGAACAGTGACCTGGCAGCCTTTCCAAGAATAAACTCGACGATGGGAACTAAATTATACGTTGGCAACCTTTCCTTCAACACGACGGAAAACGAACTGCAGGAGCTCTTCGCACAGGCTGGTACTGTGCAGGAAGTTACCCTGATGCAAGATAAATTCACCGGCAAGTCGCGCGGCTTCGCGTTTGTCACCATGAGTTCGGAAGAGGACGCGCAAAACGCGATTTCGAAATTCAATGGACAAACTGTTGAGGGCCGCCCGTTGACGGTCAATGAAGCTCGACCGCGCGAGCCAAGACCGCCAGGCGGCGGTGGCCGCGGGTATGGTGGCGGCGGCGGCGGATACGGTGGCCGTCGCGAAGGTGGCCAGCGAAGAGGCTACTAGGCATCAAGCGCTCCGACTTTGTAGTCACGGTGCAATGTCGCCGTGTTCAATGCTGATCGGCACTGAGGTGTTTCGGCACAGCATCGGCTACAAACGTTAACGCTTTCGAATAGGCTTGGGCAGGGCTGGATTCGAACCAGCGAAGGCGTAAAGCCAGCAGATTTACAGTCTGCCCCGTTTGGCCACTTCGGTACCTACCCGTTTGTACCACGAAAGCTTCGGCGTTGATATAGCTCGCACTCCGCCACTCGCAAGTAGTTTGCCCAATAACCGCTGGTTTAGCTGAAGAATTCGGCAATTGCGCCGACAACATAGCGTTGAGCGTCGCGCGAGATCTCCGGATAAATCGGTAAAGCCAGCGTCTCATTCGCGGCGCGTTCCGTCTCAGGAAAATCACCTTTGGTGTAACCTAAGTACGCAAAGCATTTTTGTTCATGCAGTCCGAGCGGATAATAAATCGCTGTTCCGACTTCGCGTTTCGTCAGGTGTTCGCGCAAACCATCCCGCATCGGTGTGCGGATCACATATTGATGGTAAACGTGATGATTGATCAGGCCATGGCTTCTGTACGGTTCGGCCGGCGGAATGATCGTTCCGGTTAAACAAAGACGCGTAAATTCCGACCCGTAAAAATCGGCAGCCTCGCGCCGTGCCGCCGCCCACTTATCCAGATATGGCAGTTTGATTGCCAGTATGGCCGCCTGTATTTCGTCGAGGCGAAAGTTGCCCCCAATGACATGATGAAAATAACGCGGTTCCATGCCGTGCTCTCTGAAAGTGCGTAGCTTTTGGGCCAGCTCAGGGTCATTGCAAACAATCATTCCAGCATCACCTGCGGCCCCAAGATTTTTCGACGGATAAAAGCTAAAAAAGCCGGCGTCACCCATGTTTCCGGCTTTAGTGGTTCGTCCGCCAACTGGAAATTCGGCTCCAATGGCCTGCGCGGCGTCTTCGATTAGAACAAGCTGGTTACTGTCGGCGATTTGGCGGAGGGCGTTCATCTCGCAGCAGAGACCGAACAAATGCACCGGAATCATCGCGCGGACTGTTTCTCCGGCGCTTGTTTTCCAAGCGCCGCTATCGCGTCGGCAAGTTCTTTCGAGGCATTCCTGAATCGCGGCGGGTCGGATGTTGTACGTCGCAGGATCGATATCGGCGAAAAGCGGCGTGGCGCCAACGCGCGCGACACATCCAGCGGTGGCAAAAAACGTAAAGGGCGAGGTGATAACTGCGTCGCCTCGTCCGATCCCGAGCGCCATCAAAATATTGAGCAACGCGTCGGTTCCCGAAGAAACGCCAACAGCATGCGAGACATCACAATACCTGCATATCGCATTCTCGAACGCCTCCACTTTTGGCCCAAGAATGAAACGGCCGCTGGCAAAAACTTCGTTCGTGGCATTGCGAATCGAGTCGCCCAGAAGACGATATTGCTCGCTGAGATCGAGAAGGGGCACGCGCATGGCGAGAAGCTTGGCAGTTTCGCCACTCCATTCAAGACGTTGTCGTTACGTCAGTGGTATTGATCACGGTCTCTGCGCACGTTAACCTTTTTCGCCATGGTGCTCCTGCGGGGTATTTTTTGGTTGGTTCTATTCGTTATCCTGACGTTCTGCTTTGTGGTGCTCTTTGAGTACGGACCGCACGATTTCGCCAGGGGCGCCCAGAAGGAGTACGCCCGGGTGAAAACATTTGTCGTCAAGCAGACGGAAACGATTGGAAAACCGAAGAAGGATCGCTGATCAAAATTCCAGGGAAACTGTTCCGAGAAGTTCTATGGGCAATGGAGCAAGAAATTCTTTTACGTTCTGGATGTGTAGAACCGGGCGTGCCAGGTGTGCTGCCAGAAAACTACTGTCCGGTGTAAGTGCAATCCCTGCTTGAGCGGATATTTCACACTTGTTCAATTGCTCCACAACGCGTCCAACTTTTCGCTCCAGATGCTGGTGATCCCTAAATTGGACTGTCGAAATGCCCGGTGCGGTGTTTTCAACAAATGGGCTGAGTGTAAATGCGTAGTGAAGCAACATTTCCTGGATCGATTTTTCCTGCTGGCGCGCCCGTACTTTGATCATCACCTGTAAAGATCGGGCCAGAGCCTGACTTGGGATCATGCCTTTGCAAATCCCTGCTTTTTCCGCGGCATCGTTTAGCTGAATGATGACTGGTTTTTTTTCCTGCTCTTCGATTAACGCTACCGGTTCGGTGCAAAGTTCAGGCTGATGCCGCAGGGCCGCCTGCAAATAAAAGTTCGGCAAATAAATCGTCGCAAACATCAATGAGTTTCCAGGAGGCAGGGACGGCGCGCTGCGCCGTCCGGGCATCGCAGCGCGATGCCCCTACCAATAACATGGCTGAGATGTGATCGTTTTATAACCACGCGGAGTCGTGAAAGCACGTCCGAGGCTTCCAAAGCTTCCAGGTTCCATGAATTTTCGAGAACAAGCTTCAATTGCGCGCTGCTAACCATTTCATATCGCGTAAGCACCATACAGGCCGTGGACACTGATTCGGCAAGTCGTTGCAAACGGTACCAGGTTGTTTGCGGAATTTTGCGCAATTCTTCCGGAGAATTCAAAACCAGATCGACAATGAGCAGTGGAAAATTGCCATCTCGCAAAAGAAGGTCCGCTGCTTTGATTGCTTCCACAGCCTGAGCGCAACGCACCCAAAGGAGCTGACGAAGAATGGAATTGGCGAGCCCGCATGGATCAAACGAATCCCGTCCATCAATGAGTGCGACGAAATATTTATCGCGGTATGCGCTTCGGATGAAGGCATGAACAAGCGACGCGCTTCCCGCGGTTGTGCGTGGGGCGACTAATTCGGTAATTGCTCCCTTTGGCAAACCGCCGCCAACGGCTCGATCAAACAAAGGCACGCCAGTGATGAAACTGGTTGCTACTGATTTGGGAACGCCGGGGAAACGATGGGCGAGAAGATTGCGCAGATCCACAATCTTCTCGCTGACAGCCATTGAGAAAAATGGCATAAGCAGTCCATATGTTCAATAGAACATACAGCAAAGAATTTGCCTTCCAAATTCCCCAGACCGACCCAACCGTTCCTCAGCGTTCAGTTTCTCTTTCTCCGCTCCTGTTTGCGGACCAACGATATCATTACGCCTTGAATCTTCAGTTCGCGCGCCGGAAGAAGATTCGGATAACGCGGGTTCTCTGCTTTGAGATATGGCCGCCCGCGCTCGACCACATAACGCTTCAATGTGGTTTCGCCATCGATTAACGCCGCAACAATATCCCCGTTGTGCACCTCTTTGGCGTCTTCCAAAATCACAATGTCCCCATCAACAATATGGGCGTCGATCATCGAATCACCGCGTACGCGCAACGCAAACGTCCCGCGATTTCTTTGCACATTGGCCGAACGTGCATCAAGCGAGACGTGGCCTTCCACAGTCTGCTCAGTCAAAGCCGACATGCCTGCCGGGATCTGTCCGTAGATTGGGATATCGGCAATCCTGACTTTCATAGCCGGGGTAACCAGCGCCCGGGCTTTCCGCGCATGTCGATCGAGAAAACCTTTCCGCTCCAGGGCGGCGATGTATTGCATCGCTGAAGTCTGACTGGCAAATCCGAAATGATTTTGAATCTCACGCGTACTCGGAGTGATCCCTTTTTCGCGTTGCTCGCGTTGGATGAAATCGAGTACGTTTTTCTGTCGCTCAGTGAGCATCTTGTACACTCGCCCGATCCCAGGCTATGGCAAGTTCAAATGAACAGGTTCAGGGACAGGTCAGTTCAACTTCAACAAATGTTAACTCGCAGCCCGCGCGTACTAACAGACGCCCATTACAGGCGCACCAAATCAACCAGAAACTGACACCAGAGATAAATCATGCCCCGCCAGGAATATTTTACGTCGCCCGCCGCTGTTTGTTTAAGGACACCTTTATGAATGTTATGCGCGATTTGGTCACGCAGATCATTCTCCATTTCGGTCTCAATTTGTTCCTCGTTCAGCGGATCGATCCCAGCCGGATTCACGCCGTTCCGCCGAAGGAACTCGCGATGGCTTTGGTAAAGCTGCCAGAATGATCTGTCAGGACGCTGTCGATTGATTCGAAACAACGGGGTTAACTTCAAGCCATAGGAAAGCGGATAGTTCCACGTCGTCCAAACGGTGCCCCCTTTGGCACGTGACGAAATCCGCAAATAATAAAATGAAAAATCGCGCTGCTCATTCAGGCAGATCGCTGCCTGAGCCCGGTCTTCCTCGCGATAGAACAATCGGAAAAATTGCCGGTAATCTTCCCAGTCCCAGCCGGCATCACCAATATGAACAAAGCCTTCCTCCTCAATCTCGCGCGTGATTTCACTTAAAGCTGGGAAGGTATCTGAGGAGGGTGGGCTTTTCGGTCGAAGCCGCTTTTCTTTTGGAAGCCGAAGTGCGCGAATCCGGGTGAGAATTTCCAGCCAAGGGAGGAAGAGCCAGCTCATCGCGCCGACAAAACCCCACATCCAACTGCCGCTGATAAAATAAACACCCAGGAACGTGGCAGCAAGAATTCCGAGCGCGCCGGCTTTTTGAGCAAAGGAGTTTTGAAAACTGCGCAAACCTGCGCTCAGCACGGCTACGCCAAGAGTGAGAAAAAAGCCAAAAAGCATCAGGAACTGATTTCCTGCGGAGTGATTCGGTGCTCGGTGAGAAATCTCTCGAGCTGATTCGTGTCAAAATTGGCCAGGACTTTGTCACCTGCCACGAACGTCGGCACATAAGTTTGAGAGGAGAGCTGCTTCATTTGCTCATACGCCTCCCGGTCCTTGCCGACATCAATCTCCTGGAAACGGTATCCCTTTTCGTTGAGATAATCTTTCGCGTCGATGCACCACGAACACCACTTCCGGCTGTAGAGGGTCAGTTCCATCGGCAGCGCGCAAATAAACCAACGATGCTCGCTGCGTCAACTGGGCTTCAGTAAGATTTCGCCCAAACAACGCGACGCGTACTCGGTTCACCCGTGAAAATACATTTGCCGGGCTCCGGAGAATCATTCAGCGGAACGACACGAATGGTCACTTTGAGGTCGTCCTTGATCTGCTCTTCGATTTCGCGTGAGCCGTTCCAATGCGCGAGAGCAAAACCACCATGGATCTCAGGCTTCGATGCGTTCTTAGGCGTAAAGAAGTCGTAGAAATCCTGTTTCGATTCAATCACACGCGTGTTTGCTTCGCGGAACGTCTTAGCACGTTCATATAAAGAATTCTGAATCGAGCCGAGGATCTCGGCTGAGCGACTCACGAATTCCTTTGTTGGCATCGACTCCTTTGCCTTCACAGGTTGATCGCGGCGGCTGACAACGACGGCGTCTTTCTCCAGATCGCGCGGCCCGATTTCCACACGCAACGGAACACCCTTCTTGATCCATTCCCAATTCTTGACGCCGCCTCCCAGGTCCCGCCGGTCGACCGCGACTTCGATGGGAGCGTCTGCATAGCGAACCTCTCGAAGAAACGCTGCAAGATTGTCGCAAGCCTCCATCACCTTCGCGCGCGTCTCCTCCTTGGGTGCGACTGGCACAATGACAACCTGCGTAGGCGCAATGCGCGGTGGCAACACGACGCCATCATCATCTCCATGCATCATGATCAGCGTCCCGATTAGCCGGGTAGTCATGCCCCAGCTCGTGGTCCAGCCAAACTCCTGTTTGCCTTCACGATTTTGAAACTGAATACCGCTCGCGCGCGCAAAATTCTGGCCCAGGAAATGCGACGTTCCAGCCTGGATTGCTCGTCGATCCTGCACCATGGCTTCGATGGAGAGCGTCTGCACCGCCCCGGGAAAACGCTCGCTTTCGGATTTTTCGCCGCTGAACACCGGCACAGCCAGATGGTCACGGACGAAACGTTCGTAAAGATCGAGTATGAGTCTCGTTTCTTCACGAGCTTCAGCTTCAGTTTCGTGAACAGTGTGGCCCTCCTGCCACAGAAACTCAGTGGTTCGCAGAAACAACCGCGGCCGCATCTCCCAGCGGACAACGTTTGCCCATTGATTGATCAGGATTGGCAAATCCCGGTAAGATTGGACCCATTTCGCATAGCTGGCGCCGATGATCGTTTCCGAAGTTGGCCTGACCACCAGCGGCTCCGTTAATGGGCTGGCCGGTTTCATCTTTCCCTCGCCGTCCACCTCCAGGCGTGTGTGCGTGACGATGGCGCATTCCTTGGCGAAGCCCTCCACGTGCTCGGCTTCTCTGGCGAAATAACTCAGCGGAATGAAAAGCGGAAAATACGCGTTCCGATGTCCCGTTGCGCGAAACATGGCGTCGAGCTGACGCTGCATGTTTTCCCAAATCCCGTAACCCCATGGCCGAATCACCATGCAACCCCGAACATCCGAAGGCTCCGCCAGCTCCGCCGCTCGGATCACCTGCTGATACCATTCGGGGAAGTCCTGGTCGCGTCGAGGCGTGATCGCCGTTTTTGTGGAAGTCTCTGCGGATTGTGCCATGCGAAAAGCAGAACAAGTAAACTGGCACAACGCAATTGGCCAGTAGCGAGTTTGGCCAGGCAGTGCTATTTATTTTGGCTCGGAAATTTGACACTCTGCGGCCCGTCCGTAGGTTTCGCGCCTTTTCCGCCCCTATGAAAACATTTTCTGCAAAAGCCAGCGAAGTCCCACGCAAGTGGTGGCTCATAGACGCCCGGGACCAGGTGCTGGGCAAAGTGGCAGTGAAGGCTGCCAATTTGCTACGTGGCAAGGAGAAGACAGTTTTCACACCACATGTGGATACGGGCGATTTTGTGATCGTCATCAACGCGGAGAAAGTGCGGGTCACCGGCAAGAAGGAAGAACAAAAGACCTACATGAGTTTTTCCGGTTACGTAGGCGGCCATAAATCGGAAAATGTGCGGGCCCGTCGGATCCGGCACCCCGAACTGCTGGTTGAACGTGCTGTGCGGGGAATGATTCCACATAACCGGCTCGGTCGCCGCGTGTATCGGAAACTAAAAGTTTATTGTGGCGACTCTCATCCACATGCCGCCCAGGGTCCTGAGACGGTCAAGCTCACCGGAAAATAATATTATGCCAGAAAACGAGGAATTCGTTGCCACAGGTCGCCGCAAAACATCCGTTGCGCGGATCCGTATGACGCCCGGCAGCGGTAAGATTGATATTAACGGCCGGAGTTTTGAAGATTACTTTCCCACTGTGCCTTTGCAGAATGTCGTGCTGCAACCGCTGCAAACTGCCAAGGCAGTGAACGCTTACGATTTATCGATTAACGCAACCGGCGGCGGTATTATGGGTCAGGCTGGTGCTGCGCAACTCGCAATCGCGCGGGCTCTTCTTCAGGTTGACGCCAACTTGCGCGGTACGCTCAAAGTCGAAGGATTGTTGCGACGCGATCCGCGGATGAAAGAGCGCAAAAAATCGGGACAGCCCGGAGCGCGCAAGCGTTTTCAATTCTCCAAACGTTAATCTGCTACGCGGAGTTGCTCCAAGGGCGCGGATTGCGACAAGGTATTTGGACATTCTAGCCGGCTGGGTTGCAAGGCTCAGCACTATCGCCATCAGCAGCACAGCGACACAGCGCTCTGGTCACAAGGGCCGCGTTAATCAGAACCGCTCTACGGCTTGGGAGAAGGCGGGGCTGGCGGAGCTGGCGCTGGCGCCGGTCCTTGCGGCGCTAAAAACGGAGGGACTGTCGCTGACGGTGCCACAACCGGCACCGGAGTGCTGCTCGGTTTTAGCTGACGCAACTGCTGCATCGCTTCACCGGCCCAAAAACTGGTCCGATATTGGGTCAGGATCTTTTCGCAAATGGCGCGTGCCTCGTCGTTCTTGTTTTTCCCCTTCAGGATGTAAACCTGCGATAGCAGCGCCAACGGTGCATTAAAACTGCTGGCGTAAGTCGTGGCGACCTGTTGATACGCAGCGAGCGCTTCGTCCGTCTTCCCCATCGACTCCAGGTTGGCCGCCATCGCCATTCGTGCTGTGCTGACAAACTCATGCTTGGGAAACTTGTCGATGAATGTTTGAAGGGTCTTGTTGGCCTCAGTAAACTTCTTTTCACTCCGCTGCGCTTCAGCCAGCAGGAGATAAGCATCAGCGGCGGCTGCGCTGTTTGGATACCGATCAATGATCTGTTGATATTCCTGGGCAGTCTTCGCGCTCGCCAACGCACTCGCTGCGGCGGCCGCACGATGATCTACATAATAACGGTAACCGGTGTAGGCAATGAGAGCGATTACGGCGACGATGACCACCGCAATGACCTGTTTTTTATAGCGGTCGAGAAAGAAGCGCGTTTCTAGCGCAACGTCGCGAGAACGAGGTGGAGCTGTCGGCATAAGTATATCTCTCTGCGGGGTCATCCCGGCAAGCGGTTGCTCCTATGCCACGCGATGGTTTGTCGCGCAAGCGGTACTACGTGCTCCACGGGCTCGACCGGATTTTTTGTGACGATAGACTCTCAAGTATGAATGCACTTTGTAATTTTCTTCAAACTCTCCTCGGCCTGGGCGTAGAACCGAAAGACTTGACGTTCGTTCAGATTTCGTTGCGCGGCATCATCGTATTTATAGCCACGCTAACAATGGTTCGGCTGGGACATAAACGTTCCCTCTCGCACAAAACGCCTTTCGACGCTGTCTTACTGGTAATTCTCGCCTCGGTGCTTTCACGCGCAATTAATGGCTCGGCAGCATTTTTTGCAACGCTTGGCGGAGGCGCGGTTCTGGTGTTGCTGCACCGCGCTTTCGCGCATCTGGCGTATCATTCTCATGCCTTCGGCATCCTGGTGAAGGGCAAACCCGACATTATTGTGCGGGACGGGCAACGCGATCTGCGCATGATGCGACGCAACCACATCTCTGAACACGACTTGGAAGAGGATATGCGTCTCGATGCACACATAGATGACCTGTCGAAAGTGCGGCTTGCCCGTGTGGAACGCAGCGGCAACATTAGTTTTCTTAAAAAATGATTTGCTCACCTCACACCCATGCTCTATGAGACCACGGGACTTATGAGACGAACAAAGAAGCAGTGGGTCAAACCGATGCTGAAAACCGTTCCGATCTTTTTCGAATGCACCTGCTACGCCGGCGCGGTTTGATCGAACGTAGGTATCTGACTCTCAAAACTCCGGATTGATTCGCATCCACATTCTAGGAAGCGCTGCCGGCGGCGGCCTGCCGCAATGGAACTGTGCCTGCCCGAACTGTACAGCGGCACGGAGCGGCAAGATTACTCCACAAACGCAATCGAGCATTGCCATCAGCGGAGATGTTGAAGGTTTTCACCGTTGGTTTTTGATCAACGCGTCCCCGGATTTGAACCGTCAAATCGAAAGCATGCCCCGGCTGCATCCGCGCCGTGATTCGCCACGCAACACTCCAATCGAAGCTGTTCTTCTAACTAATGCTGATATCGATCATGCGCTCGGTCTCTTGCTGCTGCGGGAGCAGGAAAAGCCACTAATCGTTTATGCGGCTGATGAGACGCGAACCGCGCTCGCCTGGCTCGATGGAATTCTCGCGCGGTTTTGCGGGATCGAATGGCGCAGTCCGAGTCCCCAATTTCAGGCATTAAGTGGCGCAGTCGCATTTCGAACGATTCAATTAACCAAAAGCATTGCGTTTCAATTCCGGGACGATTCCTCGGGAGCTACCGCTCTGTTTGCACCCAGTGTCGGCGAGCTAACGGATGAACTGCAGAAGGCTGTTCACGAATCCGGTGTTGTTCTGTTTGATGGAACGTTCTGGAGTGATGACGAGCTGGCTGCGATTCGGCCCGGAGCCCGCCGTGCGCGGCAAATGAATCATCTGCCCATCGGAGACGGCAGCCTCGAATTCTTGCATCAATCGCCGGCACGCCGGAAGATTTACACTCACATTAACAATACGAATCCCATTCTTATGCCCAGTTCGCGGGAGCGCGCTCACGTAAAGCAATCCGGAATCGAGATTGCGCGGGATGGATTGGAAATCCTCATATGACCAGGGAACTCTGGGACCGCGAAACGTTTCTTCAAAGCCTGCGAGAAGTCGGAGGAAGAGCGTACCACGACAAACACCCATTCCACGTAGCCATGAACGAAGGCAGACTTTCGCAGAAAGCACTGCGCGGCTGGGTGGCAAACCGCTTTTATTATCAGCAAAACATTCCAATCAAAGACGCGGCAATTATTTTTAATTGTCCCTTGCGCGAAGTCCGCCGCATCTGGATTCATCGTATCCTCGATCACGATGGCTCCGGCGAAAACGAAGGAGGCATCGAAGCGTGGCTGCGCCTAGGCGAGGCATGCGGGTTGTCGCGGGACGAACTCCTGCAGGAGCGACTTCTGCAACCTGGAGTTCGCTTTGCCGTAGATGCTTATGTGAACTTCGCTCGTACACAGCCGTGGCCGATCGCTGTTGCCTCATCACTTACCGAACTTTTCGCGCCAGATTTGATGGCCACACGGCTTAAGGCTTTCGAAAAATTTTATTCGTGGATCGATTCGAGTGGTCTTGATTACTTTCGGCGCCGCGTCACTCAGGCGCGCCACGACTCAGATGAAGCGCTTGCATTGACTCTGGACTATTGCAACACGCCTGAGCTGCAGCGTGGCGCGGTGAGCGCGCTGGAGTTCAAATGTGACGTGTTGTGGTCCATCCTGGATGCGATTCATCACGCATACGGTGCTTTGTAAATGGAAATCCCAACCATCGCCGGCTCCGCGCAGCCCAGGCTCGCCCGTGGAGTGCGGTTGCAAACGGATGCCATGACCGGAAACAGTGTTTTGCTTTTTCCGGAAGGCGTTCTCGAGTTGAACGAAACAGCCCGAGAGATTGTTACCCGATGCGATGGAAAAACCGTTACTGAAATTATTCAGGCGTTAGCTCAAGAGTACGACGCGGACTCTGGCATGCTCGCGGCTGATGTGCAGGAAACTCTTGTGGATTTGCAACGACGCAAGGTGATCGAACTCACATGATCGCCCCTCGGCCATACGCCCTGCTCGCAGAGATCACTTATCGCTGCCCGTTGCACTGCCCGTACTGCTCAAATCCAACGCAGCTGCGAAGCGGCCAGGAACTCACCACCAGCGAATGGACTCGGGTGATTGGCGAAGCAGCTGGCCTTGGTGTCTTGCAAATCGGTTTCTCAGGAGGCGAACCACTCGCCAGGGGGGACCTGTCTGATCTGGTCCGCGTCGCGCGCGAGGCAAACCTTTACACAAACCTGATCACAAGTGGAATTGGTATGGATGATCATCGTCTATGCGCGTTGCGGGAAGCCGGATTGGATTCCATCCAGCTAAGTTTTCAATCGGACAATGCGGTTCTCGCTGATGAAATCGCCGATGCTCGCGTTCACGAGCGAAAACTGGATGCTGCCGCGAAGATCCGTGCAATTGGAATCCCGCTTAGCCTCAATTTTGTCATTCACCGTCGTAACATCGATCGACTGCCACAGATGATCGGCCTGGCTGAAACGCTCCAGGCCGAACGGGTAGAACTCGCAAATGTTCAATTTTACGGATGGGCCTTTCTTAACCGCGCAGCTTTGCTTCCAACTCGTGACCAGGTCACTCGGGCCCGCCAAATCGCCGCAGCAGCGCAGGCGCGACTAACCGGAAAGATCGACATCTTTTATGTGCTACCGGATTATTACGAAACACGGCCTAAGCCGTGCTTGAATGGCTGGGGGCAGCGTTACCTGACAGTTAATCCGATTGGTGACGTGCTCCCCTGCCCAACCGCG
>DASREH010000022.1:0-13779 GCA_035652195.1 Candidatus Udaeobacter sp.
ATCGAATACGCGTCTTAGTCGCAAAGAAAAACGACGGTAACTTCGCGTATGCGATCAACACCCAATACCGATGCCGCGGCGAGACGTTCCGCCGGGAAGCCCATCCACATCACAAGTCACGATAAACGATTGCTGGAGGAACTGCTCTTTGGGAGCGAAGCGTTGCGCCCAGACTCGCGCACTGACTTGGAACTTCTGGCCGCAGAATTGAAGCGCGCCATTATTGTTGAACCCGACAAGGTTCCTCATGATGTCATTACCATGAACTCTCGGGCCGAATTGCTCGATCTCGATACCGGCGAGACAGTGATCTTCACGCTTGTATTCCCGTCGCGGGCGAACATCGACGTAGGAAACATCTCCGTTCTGGCACCGATTGGTTCAGGCATGCTCGGTTATCGCGTAAATGATGAGTTCGAGTGGCAGGTGCCAGACGGTGTCCGCCGCATGCGGGTGAAACAAATCCACTATCAGCCGGAGTCGGCCGGACATTCTGCACGGTGAGGCAACTTACGCGTCACAAGCACAAACAGCGAAGGCGAAATCAATTCTACTAATGCTTTGAAAATAAAGGCAACGAAGAGTGCGGTCCCATAGTTTCCCACGAGAAGGTTCAGTTCCGGTGCGATGGCAAGGCGACGAAGCGCAAAGGCCTTTTGTGGGAAGATTTCACGGGCCAGGGACTGGACACGGTCATGCCACGCCACCGACTGATAGTATAAAGCTATCGGTCTAATCACATCTTCGTCTTGGTGCGGCGCAGAGTTTCGCCTGAGGATGCGGGCTATGAACACCACGAGCCTCCACAACTCTGACGAGAACTCTCATTTCCGCGCGGGTTCTACCCTGCTTCAATTGCTCAGTATTGGGCTTCGAGCCCCGGATGGCTCGTTCGACGAGCACAAACCCAAGCCTTTCGCTGTTCGCATACGCAGAACCCGGCGACATGGTCGGCCGACGAGCGCTGCAGCAGAATCTCCGGCGCTGCATTAAGACGGTGGGGCAGCGTTGCTCGCCAGTCGAGCAAATCAACGCGCAGATCCGCACGTAAGGCGTCGCACCGCCGAGCAAATTGTGCGTCATGCCGTGCTCCGGTCCGGCTGGCGCCGAGTCCACCTTTTCCGCAAAGCCGCAAAACTCGTCACGCGAAAATCTCCGAATAAGCGTGCTCGGTGATGGCGAGCGCGGCTGGATGTTTCATGCGCCGGTCGGCAGTGATCGCATAAAAGTCGCTCCCGCATTCCTTCACTCTCGCGATTACGCGAAGCCCATACTGTTTCAGGGCCACGCGATCGATCACCGAGGGTACTACCGTAAAGCCGCGGCCGTCTGAGGAACAGACTTCCATCAGAGCCGAGTCTTCGAATTCGCCGATTACCTGCGGGCGCACCCCCTTTCGATCGAACCAGGTTTCCAACACGCTACGCATTCCCATGTTTGAGGTCGGCAACAATGCAGGCGCACCGTTAAGCGAGCGCGGGAAGTTTCGTTGCAGCTTCGGCGCGAGCGCCTGGGTCGCGCAAAACGTGAAACCGGAGCGACCGAGACGGTGATTAAACGTTTTCGTTTTCAAGCTGCTCGATGCAGGTTCGTCCGCAAGCACAATATCGAGCCGATGCGCCTGCAAGTGCTGAACCAGCGGAGCAATCTCGCCTTCGCGGCACACAATGTGAACCGGCTCGCCGAAACGGAAAGCTGCTTTCAGAATTTGGAACGCCAGTAGTTTTGGAAATGCGTCAGTGAGACCGACGTTCAGGCGCAACCGATGTTTTCCCGGCCGCTGCCGTACCGCGTTCATAAGCTCGCGCCCAGCCGAGAAAATTTCGTCCGCATAACTGAAAACGAGGTGACCCGTTTCGGTTAAAACGAGATTTCTTCCACTACGCCGAAACAACTGATCACCGAGAGTTTCTTCGAGGAGTTTCAATTGCGCGCTGACAGAAGGCTGTGACACATGGAGTTCCTCCGCGGCTTTCCGCACGCCTCCGCGCTTCGCCACCATCCAGAAGTAACGCAGGTGGTGAAAATTCAGGTACTCCACCAGCAAAACATAGATAACTGGAAGTTATCGGTCTAATCCAATCTCAGTCTTAGTCGAAGCTGCGAGCCTGCGTGATTATTCGGCATGAATTCAACAAACACGCGGGATTATCTCAGCCCGGGCTCAGCCTTGCGGGAATTTCTGGCCGGCCGTTTAGGAGCGCCGGATTGCTGGCCCGACGATTGCAAACTTAAAACACCCGTCATTCGGAACGGTAGCCTTGTGCATCGCGGCACACGCAGTGTCGCGACGCGATCATCACACGCCGTGTGCGCAGGCGACATCCATTCTTGAAACAAATTCACCATAAAAGACATGAATACTTTACCCATTCACATTACGCCTGACGGCATCGAGCTCAGTTTTGGGCTGCGAAATTTCATCAGGAAAAAAATCTCGCATGTGGCGCGCTTTGCCGGCGACATTTTGAGCGCCGAGGTGGTGCTGCGTGAAAAATCCGGCGCGACTCGATTGTTTTCCGTCAGCGCGCGTCTCTCTTTACCGGGATGCGACGTCCATGCGAGCGCGGTGCACGAAAACTTTTACGCCGCAATCAATCAACTTGTGGCGCGGCTTGGACGTCTATCACGCAAGCGAAAAACACGATTTGAGAAGCGCAATCGCCGCGCTGGCAGGTTCCAATTCGCCGTCCGGGCATCCAGACTGGCTCGGGCTAAACGACGTGGGAAAAGAACTAGTGAAAACCTATTGAAGGCATCAATTGTAAGTCTTAGCCCCCGGGCCGCTCAGACATAACTTACAGCATGACGATCATGGATTATTTGGTCGTAGGCATCGTCGTCGCGGCACTCATCAGGGGACATCGGCGATTTTTGGGATGGCACATCTCACTCTCGCCACAAGGAAACCGAATGGCCGGAGCGGCAGGGCTGAATCGATCAACCCTTGGTGGCCAGAACGGACATGACTATCGATGAACTCAATTCTTATTTCGCTAATTGTGATCGCCAGCCTCGGCATGGCGGCGTGGGGTTTAGCTGAAATAGCCCGTTGGTTAGCTCACAAAATGCGCCCCCTTGAACTAAAGGAAACAGCGCGACCTTCGGTAACCAGGAGGAACTAGTCCGAATGCGAGTTCCAAATGAACGAGCGTTTGGCGACACGCTTTCGGTTGATTCCTGTCCTTGTTACCTATCGACTGTTCCTGTGACCGCGGTCCGGTCTGCTTGTTAGGCACGGGACCAATCGCTTCGTCCAGTCTGAAAAGTTACAACTGTGCAACCTTTATCTGTTAGACGCCGATCACGTGCCAGCCACTGTCAGTGTCATGAAAAACTTCTTCTTTCCAGGCGCGGTTCTAGTGCTGGTGCTAACCGCGATTATCTCAGGGACAGCGTATGCCGACGGTGGCTCGGTCGACACGATGTTCCTTACTGACGAACCCGGAAACTGGTTCAAGAGCGAAAGAACAGGAAAGCCTGTCACTGTGATTAAAAGGGGGCAGCGAGTCGATTTTAAAATTAGCAACTGCTGCACCAGTACACGTCACACCGTGACCCTGCTGATGAAACCGACCGGCTCTCGAGTCGTTCTCGACCAGGATAAATCGCAAAACGGGACGTTATCGGCGACCTTCGACGTGCCAGGTGTTTACCTTTTTCATTGCAAGATTCACCCTTACATGACCGCAGTGGTAGAAGTGAAAGATGGCGCCGGCAATATTCCCGATGTCACAGCTGCGATGCTTCCCTTCATTGGGCATTTGGGTGTGAATTCGCTTCCCGCAACGACCGTTCTTTCGGTGGTCACTACCGTCGCTGCGACTGATGCAGAGAAACGTGCAAAATGGGATATTCTCGATGCCTCATCTCGAGTAACGCCTCCGGTTCCCGGCGTGGGAGAGGTTTGGGTAGACACGCAGTTCGAACGCGTTCCGAATCAAACTGATGTTAGCGGCGTACTGAAACCAGGCACGATCACAGTCGTCGACGCAGGCAGTTTCACGGTCGAACGAGAGGTCAACGGCCGGCAGTCTGGAGGAATGTGGAACAACCCGCACAACATGTGGGCCAACTTCACCCTCGACGCCGTCTATAACGGCAACTGGTTCGGAAAATGGATCAACAAGATTGATCGCCTGACCGGATCCATTCTCACCAGCGCGACCGTTGGTGAGGCGCCAACGCATATCGTGACCATTCCGACACCGGGCCAGAACATGGGAGTGCTGACTGTTCCGCTCAGCGCCGACAACAACATGCTCAAGGTCCGTGACGATGGACGTCTTCAGATCATCGACAGCGAACCGACCGGCGCCGGCAGAAATCATCCGCATGCTCAAACTCTTACCTGCGGCCAGGGAGATCGAGCGATTGTGCCCAATGTGTTCAAAGGCCTCGGACCAGCAGGTTCCATCAGCATTGTGGATACGGCGAGCGGTTCAGTATTGAAAGAGTTTCGGCAAGATCCCAATAACCCGCTTACCGCGCCTTTGTTAATGCCAATCGCAGCTGGCGAGTGCCACGTTAACGGAGTGCACAAGGCCTATGTAGCGAACCTTGCCAGCGGCTTCGTCACAGTGATCAACGTAGACACTCAAACCATCTTGCGAAACGTATCAGTCACGCTGGCACCAGACGGGCAGACAGGATTAGATATTTTTCATACTCTCCAAGGGCCCATCCAAACACCTGTAAGTCCGAATGAGAAATGGGTGGCCACGGCGGTCTTCTCCCTAACTAACGTCGATCGTCCTCCGGTGGGTTCGGCTGATCACGTCGCAATCATCGACACAGCCACGGATCAAGTGGTCAAATATGTTCCCACGCCAGCTGGCACGCATGGAGTGAACTGGGGCATCAAGAGTGGCGGAGGCTACTATGCCTACGTTACCACTCAGCATGCGAACGTGCTCACCGTCATCGATCCCGATCCTAATGGAGACGGCACCGGCACGGATGCAGCTGCTGTTGGCACGATTCCGCTCGCCAACAGGAGCACTGGCGCGGGCGCGACGGATGGAACCGGCGGCCAGGGAGTAAAGCCGCTTCCGATGACGCATGACGGCTGGATTCAGCCTACAGTCTCGTTAGTCGGAACAGGCAGGCTTTCCGCGGAAGTTGAAGGCTGGATCGGTCAGCTCACGCCAGAACAAAAAGATCCTTCCCATCAACATTAAACGGGAAGATGGTTCGGACCATCAGGCGCGTTTCTGCATTCCGAAGTGCGTAGCGAGTTGGTGTGCCGCGCACTACATTGTAAGCACAGCGTTTAGCTGGTAGTTGTTGTGAAGCGCGAGGTCTTCCGTAACAATGAGGTCGGTCTGCAGGAAGTTCGTTTCCGCAAACCACACCTTGTCATGGCAGATTGCGGTGCTGCTGCTGTGTGATTGATGACCAAGGACGTGATTAATCCGGGAGTTCAGATCGGCCACGTTCACTTGAAGGTCGCAGATCTGGAACGTTCGCTTGCCTTCTATTGTGATGTACTCGGATTTGAATTGATGCAGCGCATGGGCGCCGAAGCGGCATTCGTATCTGCCGGCAGTTACCATCACCACATTGGTCTCAATACGTGGGACAGTCGTGGTGGATCGCCTCCCGCATCCGGAACAACCGGGCTGTTTCACGTCGGCATTCTTTATCCCACACGCGCGGCATTGGCAGATGCGTTGCGCCGACTGATGAAAGCTGGCATCACACTGGATGGCGCGAGCGATCATGGGGTAAGTGAAGCCCTGTACCTTCGTGATCCAGATGAGAACGGGATAGAGCTTTACTGGGATAAACCTCGCAAACTATGGCCCCGCACGGCCGCAGGCGCGCTTGCGATGTTTACGCGTCCGCTTGACGTAGAAGGATTGCTGCGAGAACCGGATCCTTATTAAATCCGCATGAACCTGCACGATGTCGAAGCTGTAGCCATGCATCTGTTGGCCGCCACTTCCGACCCCGGCATTAGCATAGAGTGCAATCCGACCACAGGGCGGTGGGCACAGCATTGCGAAAAACGCTGTTAGTTTTTCAGCTGCCAGCGAATGGCCCTTCGAAAATGCTCTCGGTGATTTTGCGCCGACCGCTCGGGCTTTCGCGCTCTTGCAATTTCTCCGGCAGAATTTCTTTCGGCGCCGGCCTGCCGACTGCGGCCATGGCTTCCACCTGGAATTCCTCTGGAATCCGCAAATCCTTGCGCGCTCGCTCATAATCAAAGCCTTGCATGCCGTGGACGACAAGATTCTGCCGGCACCCTTGAAGCGCGAAATTCTCCCAGGCAGCTCCAGTGTCGTATGAGTGCGTAATGGATGGTTTGCCGTTGTGCTCAAAGGTCTTTTGGGAAATGAAGACAACCAACACAGCGGCGTTCTTCGCCCAGATTTTGTTGGCGTCGACGAGAAGATCGAAAAAAGTCTGCCAATGTTTGGTGTCTCTATGTGCGTAAAGCGCGCGCCACTGTTGCGCGTTAAACGAAGACGGCGCCCAGCGCGCCGCTTCGAAGAGCCGCATTAGTTCCTCACGCGAAATCCCTTCACCCGACATCGCCCGCGGGGACCAACGATCGATGAATATCTTGTCAATCGGGAAATCTGCCTGGCGAACTTCGGAACCCTTAATCATGGTAAGCTGCATCAATATCTTCGTTCGTCGACTGCTGCCAGGCCGCGAAAAACTCGCATCGCAGTAACCACCGTCCGTGCGGAACTACTCCGAACAACCTCATCAATGAACTTGGTTCAGTTTTGACAGTGTTGCACGCAATTCGCCACGAGAGATGTTAAGGTGAACGACTTCTTTTGTGGAACTCTCCGGTATTCACCATCTCACCGCGATTTCTGGCGCTATCCGCGAGAACCATCGCTTTTATACACAGACGCTCGGCATGCGACTGGTCAAGCGGACGGTGAATCAGGATGACGTGAGCGCTTATCACCTTTTTTACGCCGACGCCAAAGGTAGCCCTGGTACAGACCTCACGTTTTTCGGCTGGCGGACGCCGCGAGAGCGGCGAGGCACGCGTAGTATTGTGCGGACCTGTTTGCGCGTCAACGGAAGTGAATCGCTGAACTGGTGGTCGCACCGCTTTGATGAACAAGGCGTGCCTCACAGCGAAATTTTCGAGCATGACGCGCGGCTGACTCTTACATTCGAAGACCTGGAAGGACAGCGCCTCGCATTGATCGACGACAAAGGCAAAGGCGATCCGTCAACGCCCTGGGACTGCAGCCCCGTACCGCCCGAACAGCAGATTCGCGGACTGGGACCTGTTTTGATCAGTACCCCAATTCTTAGCCCTACCGATCTTCTGCTTACGCGCGTTTTCAAGATGCGACAGGTGCGCGATTGTCCGCACCCTGATAATCCCGCGACGCGCGTGCACGTTTTCGAGATGGGCCAAGGCGGAGCGCATGCTGAATTGCATGTGGCGGTGCAACCTGATTTGCCGGTCGCGCAGCAGGGCGCAGGCGGCGTGCATCACGTCGCTTTTCGCAGTCGCGATTCTGACTACAACGCGTGGGCTGATCGCTTGAATGAGTTTGGAATTCCCAACAGCGGCAAGGTCGATCGTTTCTGGTTTCGCAGTTTATACGTGCGAGAACCCAACGGCGTCCTATTTGAAATCGCCACGGACGGTCCTGGATTTGGAATCGACGAAGATATGGCCACACTTGGCGAGCAGCTGGTGTTACCACCATTCCTGGAGCCTCATCGCAACCAGATTGCCGCCAATCTGGAAAAGCTCGATTGAATAACGATCGGTAGCACAGTCAGAGCTTGCCTTCTTCGACAGTCATAGAGAATTGCCGGGATATGTTAATCACGGACCTTTGTACCACGTGAACGAGATCATGCTTCGGCTCGACACCGTGCAACAACTGCTGGAGTCGTCTGCTCAGTCGCCATTCCGCCGGCGCCGCTTGAGAGAAGAAGCTGAGGATTTCCTGCTTGAACAAGCCAATGCACTACCGCGCCATGCACCAGCCAAACTGCTCATCTCAATTCCGCAAAGTGAAACGGGAAGAGAACGCGATGTTCTTGACGCTGTTCCCGAACATTTCAATTACCTGCGACTTGAGGCTGAAGCAAAACTCAAACGGATGCGCCGTTTTGGTTGGAGGAGCTTCGCAGTGGCTATTGCGTTTTTGATTGCGGCGATCGCCATTGTTCAACTGATGAACCGATATCTACCCTCGGGGACGTTGTCATCCGTGGCGATTGAAGGTTTAACGATTCTGGCCTGGATTGCGCTTTGGCGGCCAGGCGAGTTACTGCTCTACGAGCGATATCCGTTGCAACGTGATGCGCGGTTGTTCCGAAAATTGGAGCAATGCGAAGTTCGATTTAACTACAACAGTGATTAGCAGCGATGTCACAAATGTTGGACCACGCCCCGTATCCAATACACCTGTAAGGTTATCGCGCCTGATATTGTCGCAGAGTGCAGTTCGAAATGACTTCGCAATGGAGATCGCAACCGTCGCCTTCGCGGCCGTTGTGACGGGTTACTCTACGACTGCCCAAAGAACTTAAAAAGCAATGTTTCCCTTTCGCGATTCTCATAATAAAAGCACACCGCGCCGTCCCGGCCGATGTAATCGGTCTGAACGACTGCGCTGGCTCGACGGCTGTGCACCTGATGTAAACCGCGATGCCCACGCTCATAGAGTTCGCCCCAGGCCTGAATGAAGATCGCGCGTTCAAACTTTCCAATGAGAAGCTTCTCGAGCCTGCTGCGCTCATAGGGCTGGAAGTCTCCGGCATTCTTTGGCGCGATAGTCGAATAATCGAGCCCGTCAGAGCTGAAAACACCTGATGGCGGCAGTTCGTTCCACGTAGAAGCGACGATTGCAACCCGAATACGCGGATCAAATCCCGACGCAAAGCTGGTGCGCGACCAGGTGTTTAACGCGATTCGAAAGAACCCTCTATCGCCTGCTTCGATGTCGAGCCAAAGGTGGTCAGCCCGCGTCGCATCAACGTCACTCTCGATTTCACATTGGATGGGGCGTCCGGCCACCCAGACCAACCCGGAGAGCGTTGGGTCGCTGCCGTGGCAGATTGAAGATTTTTGGCGTTTCAATTTCTTCATCAGCGGTGGCGAAAGAATGCTGTGACTGACTAGCCGGCAGAGCGCAATGATCTTACCGCGCGAGTAACAAGTTTGCTCAGTTCGCACAGCCAGAGAACTGAACTTGCGACTGCCGCGCAGCGGAGCCAATCAGCACCGGTCAGGCTGACGGTCGAAAAAGCGCTCTGTAGAAACGGAACATAAATTACGCTGACCTGCAGCAGCAGCGAAAGCGCCAATGCTCCCCAAAGCCATGGATTGTGAAAAAGGCCGTCGAACGCACTGCGCTCGTCCGAGCGCGCATTGAAGACATTGAAGAGTTGAAAGAGTACCAGCGTGGTGAATGCCATCGTCTGCGCGTACGGCACGTTGCCGAAGCCTTCGATGACCCCACCGCGAGTCGAAGCGTCGAAAATGAAAAGCGTGCCCGCGGCCATAATCGCGCCCACGAAAATAATACCGAACCACATTCGACGGGTAACTACGCCTTCATGGCGGGGACGCGGCGGGCGCTGCATTTGACCCGGGTCGG
Organism: Candidatus Udaeobacter sp.; assembly: GCA_035652195.1. GTDB lineage: Bacteria > Verrucomicrobiota > Verrucomicrobiia > Chthoniobacterales > UBA10450 > Udaeobacter. Next base: position 9,597 of record DASREH010000022.1, read on the forward strand.
GTGGATCGAGTCCGAGCGCGAGCGCGGGCGCACCATCGGTAAGCAGATTGATCCAGAGAATTTGAGTAGCCAGCAGCGGCAACACGACGGCGCCTGCTTCGATCTTGAGACCGATGACTTTTGCCAGTAGCACGCCAAAAAACATGGTCATGACTTCGCCGATGTTCGAGGAAAGGAGATATCGCAGAAATTTGCGGATGTTCGAAAAGATCGCCCGCCCTTCTTCTACCGCTGCAACAATGGTGGCGAAATTGTCGTCGGTGAGGATCACGTCCGCTGCTTGCTTCGAAACGTCAGTGCCGGTGATACCCATCGCCACGCCAATGTCAGCCGTCTTGAGTGCCGGTGCATCGTTCACTCCATCTCCAGTCATTGCGACAATCGCTCCGCCGCTTTGCAGCGCTTTTACGATCCGCAGTTTGTGTTCTGGATTGACGCGTGCGTAAACCGAAACTTCCTGAACTGTGTGCGCGAGGGCATCCGCCGGCATCTTCGTCAGTTCGATGCCGGTCACAACGCGGCCGTCTTTAGCAATGCTTAACTCCTGAGCGATGACCGCCGCAGTTTTTGGATGATCGCCTGTGATCATAATCGGACGGATACCGGCACTCTTCGCGCGCGCCGCTGCTTCCTTGGCTTCGGGACGCGGCGGATCGATCATCCCAATCAAACCAAGAAAGATCAGCTCGTGCTCGAGGTCTTCACCGGCATCTTTTTCATCCAAGGCAGTCTCTGGAACACTCCGAGCCGCTACAGCGAGCGTGCGTAGCGCTTCGCCGGCCAGCTCTTCATTTATTCGCGCGATTGCCGCACGTCGCGCATCCGTGAGAGACTTCGGCTCCAGACCTACTAGTTCCCGGGAACAGCGCTCGAGCAAAACATCCGGCGCGCCTTTCGTGAAAACGAGTAAACATTCCCGGCGATCTGCATCCATGTGGACCGTCGTCATTAGCTTGCGCTCGGATGAAAATGGAACTTCTCCGACACGCTCGAAGCGCGCATTGAGGGTGGCGTCTTGCAGGCCGGCTTTGCGCGCGGCTACGAGCAGCGCTCCTTCCGTCGGATCACCCTGCACAATCCACCGCCCATCGTGCTCTTGCAGCACGGCATTGTTCGCCCGGTCGGCAACGGTCAACGCCCGCTCCAATTCGGAGCGCAATGGGCCGCTGAGTGCGCCGCCACCGTTCACCAGAACTTCCCCTTTTGGCGCGTAACCGGTCCCGGTGAAATCAACGCGGCCGCTTGAGGTGACAACCGTGCGCACGGTCATTTCATTTTTTGTCAGAGTGCCCGTTTTGTCCGAAGCGATCACGTTCGCTGAGCCCAGCGTTTCCACCGCCGCGAGGTGGCGCACAATTGCGTTCCTTTTTGCCATGCGTTGCACTCCCAGAGCGAGGACAGCCGTCACCACAGCCGGCAGACCCTCTGGTACCGCGGCGACAGCGAGTGCGACCCCAAGGATCAGCACGTCAAACAGCGCTGAGAATCCACGGACGTGTTCAATCAGAATGATTGTGCCGATCATGACGACCGCTATGCCAACAACAATCGCGCCCAGCAGTTTGCCGACGTGATTGAGCTCCTGTTGAAGCGGCGTTGTTTCCGGGGGCGCTTCTTTCAACATTCCCGCGATGCGACCCATTTCCGTGCGCATCCCCGTCGCGGTCACCACAGCTTTGGCGCGACCGTACGTTGCCGCCGTCCCGCTGAAAATCATGTTAGTGCGATCGCTAACTGCAGCTTCGCTGTTGACGACCGCAGCATCTTTCGAAACCGGCATGCTTTCGCCGGTTAGCGATGCTTCCGCGGTTTGCAGCGCAGTGGAATGAATCAGACGCGCATCGGCCGGAATGGTATCGCCTTCTTCAATCAGAATAATATCGCCGACCACAACTTCCGTTGCCGGAATGCTTCGCCACTGCCCATCGCGGACGGCGTTCGCACGCGCGGCGGACATTTGGCGCAAGGCGGCAACGGCGGACTCCGCCCGCGACTCCTGGATGTATCCAATGACCGCGTTGAGCAGCACGACAGCGAAAATGGCGATCGCTTCAAACGGCAGCGGCTCGTCACGTTCAATCAACCAGATCCCGGCAGAAATAGCCGTTGCGATGAGCAGCAGGATGACGAGAACATTCGCAAACTGTGCCAAAAATTTTCTCCAGCCCGGCACGGGCTTTTCCGCCGCCAGCTGGTTTAACCCGTCGCGCTTCAGCCGCTCGCGCGCCTCGGTTTCACTCAAGCCGTGCTGGGCGTCTGAGCCGAGCAGACTTATCACGGCCTCGACAGGCTGTTGGTACACCGCTTCCGCGTTTTGCAATGTCGCGGTGGCGTTCACATCTTTATAATCACCCGGTATGTCAATGAGCCGTGTTGTTCTCATGGCGCCCGAAAGCCTTCAGGACTGTTCTCGGAAGCACTCCGCAATCGTTAATACGGACTTGTAGATGGAGTGGCTACACTTTTGTTTTGCCTGCAATAGTGCTCACGGTGCTCGCTTCGAAGGAACCGACAGACGAGCTTCGCGACTGAATTCGGAAAACGCATCTTGGCATCGCGCCTCGGATTATTTCGCATCCGTGAAGCCCAGAAGCGTTTCCCAAAGACGAGCGGCAGGAAACTAGAATCCGACGTGAAACAGTTAACCGCTCGGCATTGCGCGCTGCCGTGTAACTCGCGCCCGCATTACCCTAACCGCCGCCGGTAACAAGTGCGACGGTTCCATTCACGGTCACCGCCATCAGCCTTCCTGCTTTTGATCGCTTTTGGCTGCTTCGACCATTTGATCGTGCGCCGCTTCTTCGACGCCGCGGCTGGCAAGCCGCTCGTCCACGAGCGCCTCGTCCTTTGGTAGCACGCGCGGAGCGCGATTGCCGCTCTCGCCGGGAATAGAACCACGCTCGCTCAATGAATCAGCAATTTCAGTCGGGTCATGCGCGCCACTCTCTCCCAGCCCTGTTAGCTCCGCGCGCGCTTGTTCCCAGTCCGCCAGCGTAAACTTATTCGGGTCCCGCTCCGCGAGCCGTGCTATTTCGCGCGCTCGCTGCTCCACCATCTCACGCGTGGGCACGCCCAATTCAGTATCATTGCCAGAAAGGTCGCCAATCGGAATCTCCGGATTTGTGCTCATACAAGTAAATACGAAGACGGCAGGGCCGATGCGCGGCTCATAATGCGCCGAGGCGCGGAGGTCCAGTGGATAACCGCTCGGGAATTAAATACGCAAGTTAACATAACTTATTCATATCAATTATATCAAATCTAAGTCTTATCCCGACCAGCTCTTTACGGTTAAACTACTTTTCCAGGAAGATAACGAACCACCAACCCAAACTGTACTGCTAAAGATGAACCTCTATATCTCAACCATAACTATCCTCGGGTTGTACTTTCTCGGTGTGTTGCTGGTCCTTTTTGTTGGTGGACTGATCGCGCGCAACGATCTTTATCGCCGGTTGGCGAAGAGGCGAGGCAAGCATTACCCGCATTCGCGCATTATCGAGGATCTTCGTCCAGTCCACGACACGATGATGGACTTTATTAACGCCTCTCCGCCCAGCCGCGAACTGTTGCGGCGGCTCGCCCAGGCAGAAGGACCAATCCGGGTTCGCAAGCTGCTCCGCAGTGTATCGAAAAGCGAAAGTACTTGGACAGGGTTTTTCTTAATCGCCATTGCTGGTCTCGTCAGGTTTGGGCCCGAGGGAGTCTTCATAACAGACATCGGCCGCGAGATTCAGGCACGAATGAATGGGCACAACGCAAAACGGCAAACATCGCACCCCGGACCGGTCGCCGTCGAAAACGTGTCTGGCACTGACTCGCGGGATAATACAAGTGACGGCATTTTAAACGGGCAAGTCGTCCCGGTCGCGTTTGACCGCAACAAACCCCCGGCTTTCTCAAAACCAGCAAGACTGATTGGAAGCTTCAAACCGAGCTACGTCCAACTGCAATCAGCAGTTTCCTCACCCAGCGATTCCCATTTGAAATTCGACGTGAAGAAAAATTCGCGTGTCCTGGTTACGGCAGCGGATCATCGCGAGCTGACGGACGCAATTGTGGCGGCCAGGAAACTGGCTGCGCACGAGGGCGCAACACGAGAGTTACAAGAGAAGCTCGCTGATGCGGAGATTCTTCCCATCGGGCATGTTCCGGCTGACGTAATTACGCTGTACAGCCGCGC
>DASREH010000023.1:0-20914 GCA_035652195.1 Candidatus Udaeobacter sp.
TGGAAGTTGTGGATTCAGCTGCAATATATTCACCAGTGAAGAAATGGACATGAAAATGAAACTGCCCATCCTGTTCAAGCGATGGTGATTAAATACAGTGAATGACAAACGCGCTACACTTTTGCTTCGTGCCGGTCGATCAATGCCTGAAAACGTGGATCGCCCCGAAGCGGTTCCCAAACCGGATCAAGTTTTAGGAAGAAAACCGTGATTCCATTCGGCGTCTTCAACGAGCGATCGAGCAACTGCAAAGCTTCGTCAGTTTCGCCAGTCCAGGCATAGATTTGAGCGAGCGCCAGTGTCACCCTTGGACCGTCAAGCGCATCTTGTGATTCAGGCAGCAACTGGACAGCACGTTTACCTTCTGCGATGGCCAAATCCTTCTCGCCAAGTCCCGCCAGAATCAAGCCAAGGGTGACATGCCGCGACGCGTCATCGGGACCTTCGCGCACCGCGTTTTCTGCAATGGGTCGAGCTCGTTGAAACGCAGCGAGCGCCTTTTCATTGTCGTTCAAAAACCTGTAGATCGCGCCCTCGAAAAGGTCTTTTGGCTTTTCCGAGTGAGAGGCGTTCTGCGGTAATTGTTGAAGAACTGCCAGAGCGTCAGAGAATTTTCGTTGTAGCAGCAAAAGCTGCATCCGCGCGAATGTGACGAGTCCGTCCGGGTCGACGCCTGTCGACATTTCCGACAGCTGTTTCTCCATGACGCTCAGATCGCCCTTCCAATCTACCGCAAGCTTCGCTTTCTCAGCACGAGGTCCAAGTGAATTGGGAGAAGCTTGAATGGCGCGATCAAAGATCTTGTCTGCGGCGTCAAAATTTCTAGTGGCATGATAATTGTCCGCCAGGTTTTGCAGTACCCAGGAGTCATTGGGACTGAGCGACGCGGCCTTCTCCAGGTTGGCGGTGGATTCTGTCCATTTGCCCTGGCGTCGCTCGATCGCCCCAATGGCCATGTAAACTTCTGCGGAGTTCGGTAAACTCTGCCTGGCAATGGCAAATTCATTCAGCGCTGCCTGATAATCCCGTTCGCAATAGTAGTAATAGAAACCCATCGCGAGGTGGGCCTCCGGCAGGCTGGGCTGCAAACGAAGCGCTTCCACAGCTGCGGCCAGCGCTTTTGCTTTTCGCGCCGGCGTCGGGTCGAAGTCGTGATAATTCCAATCGTGAACCCATGCCAGCGCGGCAAACGCAGCAGCGAAGGTAGGATCGAGTTTGGTCGCTCTCTCTAAAAGTTGCTCGGCCTTTTCTGTATTGGTGCGGAACTTGTCGGCACGATAGAAGATTTCGTGTCCCTGCATGAACGCCAGGTACGCTTCTGCATTTTCCGTTGGTCGGCGTTCCATTTGCGCCTTTTCCATTGGCGAGAGCTTCGCCTGCAATTCGCGTACGATTTGCTGGGCCAGATCGGTTTGAATCGCAAATACATCCGTCAAATCACGATCGTAATCTTCGGCCCACATGTGCTCGTCCGTTTCGGCGTTAATCAATTGCACGTTGACGCGGACACGATTGCCTTCGCGCCGAACGCTGCCTTCCAGAATCGCACCAACACCCAGCGCCTTTCCGATTTCACGAACATTAGAGGCCTTCCCGCGATACGGCATTACCGAAGTGCGGGAAATTACCTTTAGATCGCCAATTTTCGATAAATTGGTCAACACGTCGTCCTGAATGCCGTCTGCGAAATAAGCGTTCTCTTTTTCGTCACTCAGATTTTCAAACGGCAACACTGCGACGGACTTGTCGCATTTGTGGGCCGAGAGACGCGGCAATAAGAAAAAGCCGGCGGCGGCGGAAATAGCCACGCCGGTCAGGACAAGCATAAAGATATTGCGACGCCGGTGCGCTCTGGGCATGGCAGGGGCCGGTGTCGCACGAACGCCCTGTGCCGTGATGTCGTACGCCCAGGCCAGGATCAGCGCGATCGGAAAGCCCATCAGCAGGAGCACGATCACCAGGCGAAGCATCCAATTTGGCAATTCCCACGCCGGGAATGCCGCAGACGCCAGTTGTATCACGCCGCCAGCCACGATGATGTATTCGGCCGCGACGCGGTACACCTTCCGCCGTTTCACTTCTTCAAAGAAGCCGGTCATGGCTATAGCTTTGTCAGTGGACACCATAAACCAACGGCGACAGTATGTTGACACACGAACCGATCACCGCGTTCACTTTGTGCCGGTAGCCAGTACGGTTTGAAAATGCGGGCCCTGCTTTTCCCGCGATACAACGCTTACTTCAATCTGACGAAAGCCGCTTTTTTCCAGGAATTCGTGTAGCTGCACTTCGCTGAACCCGAGCCAATGATCAGCGTAGAGATCCCGGGCCCGTTCGAACCGGTGGCTCAACAGATCGAGGATCACCAGTCGACCGCCGCGTTTCAGAATGCCATGGGCGGCTGCGACAGCCTGCTCTGGATGAATGGCATGATGTAATGCCTGACTCAGAATTGCGAGATCGACGCTGTTTTCCGCAATCGGCGGATCTTCGATATCGCCAAGCCGGTATTCGAGATTTTTGATACCATGTTTTTTTGCAAGCTGTCCCCCGAACTCGACCATCTTCGGTGAATTATCGATGGCGATCACTTTCCTGGCGTTCTTGGCGAGTAATTGTGAGAGGGTCCCCTCGCCTGCGCCCAAATCCGCTACCGTAAGCGGCGGAAGCAAGGTGATGAGTGTGTGCGCCAGTGCCTCCCATGAGCGTCCCGGCACATAACTCCGTCCGAATTTTCCGGCAAGCTCGTCAAAGTACTTCCGTGTCTTGTCCTGTCGTTTGTGCAGAACCAGCTTGAGGCTGGTACGATCGCGCGACGTCTCAGGAAGTTCGCGGGCGAACAGCCGGATGATTTCTTCGACGCGCTCTCGCTGTGAATTACGTCCATGATGGTTTGCGCCGTAATACACGTTTTTACCGACGCGCCGATCGGAAACGACACCCGCTCTTTTCAGCTGAGCGAGATGACTGGAAATCCGGGATTGGCCCATCCCCAAAATCTGCTGTAGCTCGGCCACCGAAAGTTCCTCCTGCTCCAAGAGCAGCAACAAGCGCACCCGGGTAGGATCCGCCAAAAGTCGCAACAAATTAATATTTGACGCCATGGAACTCCCCCACGATATATCTACGCATCATGATTGGTCAATATGTCTGTCGACATCGTTACCTGGTTGGAGCGTTGAAGCGTGACAACATTGATAGCGACATCGGCGGCCAATCGCTCTAACGCTTCAACTGATACAACGTCTTAGCCATGCCACGTCGTTACATTTTTTCTTCCGAATCTGTCGGAGAAGGTCACCCCGACAAAGTTTGCGACACTATTTCCGATGCCGTACTCGATGCGTGCCTCGAGCAGGACCGACATAGCCGCGTGGCTTGCGAGACCTACGCCAAGAGCAACGTGGTCGTCGTGGGAGGCGAAATTACATCGAGGGCCAAACTGGATTATGTCCAGCTGGTTCGAGATACCGTGCGCGAGATCGGTTACGTGAACGATGACGACGTTTTTCACGCCGACCGAATTTTCGTTAGCAACATCATCACCGAGCAGTCGCCGGATATCGCCCAGGGCGTTGACGCCAGGGCGGCCGAAGGAAAGGACACGGCTGAACAAGGCGCAGGCGATCAGGGATTGATGTTTGGTTACGCGTGCGACGAAACTCCGGAGCTGATGCCGGCGCCGATCATGTTTGCGCATCGCTTGGAGCGGGAACTCACCCGAATTCGAAAGAGCGGCAAGGTGGGCTGGCTCCGTCCCGATGCGAAATCCCAGGTCTCAGTAATTTACGAGGACGGAAAACCGATCGGCATTTCCTGTGTGGTCGTCTCGACGCAGCACACCCGCGACGTGAAACACTCGGAGATCCGCAGTTTCGTAATCGAGGAGGTAATCAAGAAGGTGTTGCCTCCGGAAATGCTCGGCGACGAAACACAATTTCTGGTGAATCCCACTGGCAATTTCGTCGTTGGCGGTCCGCAGGGCGACACTGGTCTGACGGGCCGCAAGATCATTGTCGATTCGTACGGCGGAATGGGCAGACACGGAGGCGGCGCGTTTTCGGGCAAAGACCCGAGCAAAGTCGATCGCAGCGCGGCGTACATGGGTCGTTGGGTCGCCAAAAACGTGGTGGCGGCTGGCCTGGCAAAGAAATGTGAAGTGCAATTCGCGTACGCCATCGGTCATCCAAAGCCACTCAGCGTGCACATCGACACCTTCGGCACGCATGCGGTGGACGAAGAGGCAATCGAGCGCGCCGTGCTCGCGACATTCAGTTTCAAGCCGGCTGACATTGTTCGACAGCTGGATTTGCTACGCCCGATTTATTCAAAGACAACGAACTATGGCCACTTCGGGAAAATAGACGATCCCGACATTACGTGGGAAAACACCAACAAAACTGCCGAACTCAAAAAGGCTGCAAAATAACCTTATGGAAACCTCGACAATCGAACGCAAAAAACAGGACTACAAAGTAGCAGACATCGGTCTTGCGGATTTTGGCAGGAAAGAAATTTCGATCGCGGAAAAAGAAATGCCGGGCCTGATGGCCATCCGGGAAAAGTACGCGCCGCAGAAGCCGCTTGCCGGTGTGCGCATTACCGGGTCATTGCATATGACCATCCAGACCGCAGTGTTGATTGAAACGCTGACGGACCTCGGCGCCAGCGTGCGCTGGGCCAGCTGCAACATTTTTTCAACGCAAGACCATGCGGCTGCGGCGATCGCGAACCGCGGCATCCCTGTGTTCGCATGGAAAGGCGAGTCACTCGAAGAGTACTGGTGGTGCACTTATCAGGCGCTTTCACACCCCGAAGGTAAGGGGCCACAACTGATCGTTGATGACGGCGGAGACGCTACTTTGCTCATCCACAAGGGTTACGAGCTCGAAGAAGGCAGCGATTGGGCGAAGACGAAATCCGAAAACAAGGAAGAACAGGTCATCAAAGATCTGCTGCTCGAAATTTATCGCGAAAATCCCTATCGCTGGCACGAAATCGTCAAAGACTGGCGGGGCGTTTCCGAAGAGACCACGACAGGCGTGCATCGTCTTTACAAGATGGCTCAGGAGAAACGGCTGTTAGTCCCTGCGATCAACGTGAACGATTCCGTCACCAAATCGAAGTTCGATAATCTCTACGGCTGCCGCCATTCCTTGGTCGATGGTTTGAATCGCGCGCTGGATGTTATGCTTTCGGGCAAGATCGCCGTCGTGTGCGGGTACGGCGATGTGGGCAAAGGCTGTGCGCAATCGTTGCGCGGTCAGGGAGCGCGCGTCGTCGTTGCTGAAATTGATCCGATCAATGCGCTTCAGGCAGCAATGGAAGGCTATGAAGTCACGACAGTCGAAGATACGCTCGGTCGGGCGGACATTTATATTACTGCCAGCGGCAACATCGACGTGATTACGCTTGATCACATGAAGCGGATGAAAAATCAGGCCATCGTCGCTAACATTGGGCATTTCGACAATGAGATCCAGGTCGAGGCGCTTAACGCCGCCAAAGGCGTGAAGAAAACCAACATTAAGCCGCAGGTGGACAAGTATACCTTTCCGGATGGCCACGAAATCTTCCTCCTGGCAGAAGGCCGACTGGTAAATCTCGGATGCGCCACGGGGCACCCCAGTTTCGTGATGTCGAATTCATTCTCCAATCAGGTGCTGGCTCAGCTGGATCTCTGGAAAAATCGCGACAGCTACAAAGTTGGCGTTTACGTTCTGCCGAAAAAACTCGACGAAGAAGTGGCGCGTCTACACCTGGAAAAAATTGGTGTAAAACTCACCAAGCTTTCCGAAAAACAGGCCGAGTATCTTGGCGTTCCGGTTGATGGACCGTTCAAGTCGGAATCGTATCGCTACTAGTCGGCTTAATCTCCGCACTTCGGCGAAACAATTAAATATCCCGAAGCGGAGTATCCTGTAGGTTCTCGCGGACCCTTTTCCGTCTTGCCCGGAGATTGAGCATCTCCACGAATACGGAGAAACCCATGGCGAAATAGATGTATCCTTTCGGAACGTGGAAGCCGGCGCCTTCCACAATCAGGTTCATGCCAATCAATAACAGAAAGCTCAAAGCCAGCATCTTGATGGTGGGATGCTGCTCCACGAACCTGCTGATCGCGCCGGCGAATAACATCATCACCGCCACGGCAATGACTACCGCGGCGATCATGATCCCGATCTGATCGACCATGCCGACAGCGGTGATCACAGAGTCGAGAGAGAAAACAACATCGAGCAGGGCGATTTGTAGCAGCACGGAAGCAAACGAAGGCGGGACGCCGGCGACGCCATGCTCGTCATCGCCTTCCAGTCGCTCGTGAATTTCTCGCGTGCTTTTGGCGAGCAAAAACAGACCGCCGGCGATCAAAATCAGCGCCCGCCCAGTCACGTCGACGCCAATCACGGTAAACAGGGGCCGAGTAAGTCCCATGATCCAGGTAAGACACAGAAGAAGAACAACTCTCGTGATCATCGCGAGGCCAAGCCCGACACGTCGCGCCTTGGATTGCTTCGCCACCGGCAATCGACTCGAAAGAATCGAGATAAAAATCACGTTATCGATTCCGAGCACAATTTCGAGGAGAGTCAGAGTGACCAGGCCAATCCAGACCTGGAGATCGAAAAGCATTTCCATGGGACCTCTTTCGTGATTAAAAAACGTGACAAGCGAAGCCTAGCGAAACCCTGCACAACTCACGGCACCTTTGTTTAAAATCTTCTCAGCAGACTTTCCAGGAGGCGGGCTGATCTTGGAGTTGCGATCGACCGAGGGTTCAAGTCGAAGAAGTGCAGGATCGATTCTCAAAGGACGTGCCGCACCAGCGCTGTTCATGAGGTTTATCGCGCTTCATTGTGCGCTGGTAACTTCAACATAATTGCAATTCGACGGTCCGTAACGCCGCCATTTTCCCAAAACATGAATGCGACGATTCCTTTTCGCCGCATCCGTAAGGATTTCACTCTGACGCCTCGGTGCTGCCAATGGGACTGTTGATCTGCTCCCATGAAAATCGAACATGATCGGCGGCGCGCACGGCTCCCCTGCGTAGAGCGAAACCCGGCCGACTTGATCGAACCGCGAACCGACTGCAGCCGCCTTGAGCGGCGGCAGAGGCTTTTTTACCTGGGCGCAACCTGCTATTCCGGTCACGACCGTTGCTATAACGAGCATGTTTGATAAGAATTTTTTCATCCTAGTGGTGAAAGGGCTGTTTCTGTCCTCCATTGATCGCTGCGATTTTCCGAGCGAGGTATGCGGAGAAATAACCCGCGTAACGCTCCTGTAAATCCCGACGCTGCCAATCCTTGCCAGTAAGAGTCTTCCGGCAGTTTGGCGCGCCACATTTGCAATCAACAGAATAATCGTCGTCGTCCGTGGTTGCCCAGTCGTGCGTGAGTTCTTCGCCAGTCTGGATGGTGCGCATTGCGACGAACGTGATCTCGCCGCGAACGCCGAGATTCGGATCACAGGAGTGATTCGAATAGAGCATCGAAAGCTCGCGCTCCTCTGGAGTTGTGGGCGCAATAAACAAATTGTCGTCAATCTGAATTTCCACCGGCCCGAGCAAAGGGGTGATTTTTTTGCGCAAAGTTTTTCGGTCCACAATGCGTCCCCCTTTCACAGCGACGATCTCGTCCGGGGCAATGTCCGCAATCGCAAACAGACCGCGTCCGTGAATTTTACTTTCGCGGACTTCGGTTTTCGGCGAGAGATACGACACACGAAGCATTGCCACACGCTACCACAGGTTTACTTTCGTGATCCGCAATCCGTGTCGTGCCTGAGATCCGAGATTCGTAGTTCAGTGCCAATTTACAAGGTCGCGATTTAACGCATTACGGGAACGCCATGAAAGCACGTCCAGCCGCCATCGTTTTCATTTTTATCACAGTGATGCTCGACATGCTGGCGCTCGGATTGATCGCGCCGGTTCTGCCGAAATTGATACTAGATTTTCTGAATGGCGACATGAATTCTGCCGCAAACTGGAATGGCGTTTTCGGCACGGTGTTCGCGCTGATGCAATTTTTCTTTTCGCCGGTCCTCGGTGTTTTGTCCGACCGTTACGGACGGCGGCCTGTGATCTTGTTATCAAATCTTGGTCTCGGTCTTGATTACATCGTGATGGCATTGTCGCCTACGATTGGCTGGCTTTTTCTGGGACGCATCATCTCCGGCATTACGGCATCCAGTGTGCCAACCGCGATGGCCTATATCGCCGATGTGGTTCCAAGAGAGAAACGCGCCGGCGCGTTTGGCCTGATCGGCGTGGCGTTCGGTCTTGGCTTTATTCTCGGTCCGGGCGTCGGTGGTCCACTGGGCGACATCAATGTTCGGCTGCCCTTCTGGGTCGCCGCTGGATTCAGTCTGGCCAACTGGCTTTATGGTTATTTTTTCGTGCCGGAATCGTTGCGTGCCGAACATCGCAAGCGGTTCACCTTCCGGCGTGCCAACCCGATAGGGTCCCTCGCCCTCCTGCGGTCGCATCCGGAGTTATCAAAACTCGCGACCCTGCAGTTTCTTGCCTATGTGTCGCACGAAGTCTTCGTCATCTGGGCGCTCTATGCCATTTATCGTTTCGATTGGAGCCAAACCACGATAGGCGCTTCACTAGCGATTGTGGGCATTTTCACTGCGGCGATCTCAGGTGGACTGACTGGACGAATTGTCGGCTGGTTGGGCGAACGACGCACTCTGTACATCGGCCAATTTTTCGGCGCGGTCGGCATGGTCATCGCCGGCCTGGCCAGAACAGGCTTTGTCTACATGGTTTCCATTCCTGTCATCTCATTGTGGAATATCTCGTTCCCGGCAGCCCAGGGCATGATGACGCATCGCGTCAGCGAACGAGAACAGGGCGAACTGCAAGGAGCCATTCAAAGTTTGCGCTCCATCGCGTTCGTGATCGGGCCGTTTCTGTTCTCAGGGATCTTTGCGTGGTTTATCAATCCCAAACATTCGATTCATATCCCCGGAGCGCCCTACTACCTGGCCGCTGCCCTGTTGTTCAGTGCGATGTTGCTGGCGACTCGAGTGGAGCAGCCGCAGTTTGAACCAACGAGCGAGAAAGCACCCGATGCAGATGAAACCGTTCCAATGGACGAAATTGGTTCGGCTTCCGTCGCGCCGATTGTCGATCAGCCGAAAGAAAATTCTTGAGCGCTCGCGCTGCATGCGCGATTGAGGCAAATATGAAATCCAGTCTGCGTGGCGCGATCGTTTTGATCGCGATCTGCTCGTGGTTCGCGATTTCAAATCATTGTATTTTCGCAGCACTGGCAAGCGTCGACGCTCCATCCAATGAGTGCCCGTTTCATTCCAAACCAAAGGAAAAACCGGCAACCGGAGTCCAGTGTTGTAAAACCCTCCGCGCAGTAGCTTCGGTTCCGGCAAAAGACTGGGCTCGCGATGACACGAAATTGTCCGACGCCGTCACCTACTCTGGCAATCGATCGTTCGGTGTTCTGCATTCGCAACCCTGGTTGGTGGTTCTGTCGTTCGATACAGGGCCGCCGGGCATACGTTCATTCGCCGAACTGATTTTACAGCACAGCCTTCTCGCGCACGCTCCACCATCTGGAGTCTAAAAGACCCGAAAACCTTTGGGGCCCGCACCTTCGCTGTAGCGGCAGGCGTGCCGCCTGCATGTCCGCAGACTGTTCGCAGCCGACACGGCTGCCACTACAGAAACCAGGCAATTCAATATGCAGAAACGAATTTTTATCCTTGTCAGCGCAATCACGCTCGCGATCGGCGCCGGTGAACAGCTACGCGCAGCTGACCTCAATCTCCCGGGCGGCGAGCACGCTCATGTGCAGAACCGTGAGACGCAGACTTACACCTGTCCGATGCACCCGGAGGTGGTCGCGGATCATCCGGGTGAGTGCCCGAAATGTGGCATGAAACTAATTCTTGCTCCGGAAGGGAAAGGCGCGATGCCGCACGCGGACAGGTCCCGGGATCACGCCAACGACCGGAAACACCACAATCACTCGCAGGTCCCGCCCTTATCCCATGAAACTCATCAGCACCCCAGCGCACACAGCGGTCACGAGATGAAGATGGAGATGCGATCTTCCATCGATCTTGCCGATCCCATGAGTCGCGAAGGGTCGGGCACAAGTTGGCTCCCGGATTCGTCACCGATGTACGGCAAAATGTTCATGTTGGGTGAAGACATGCTGATGCTGCACGGCGCAATTTTCCCGCGTTACACCAACGCAAGCACGCGACGGGGGGATGATCGCATCGACGCGCCTAACTGGTTCATGGGCATGTATTCGCATCCGCTTGGTGATAGCGCACAACTGGGCGCGCGTGTGATGATGAGCCTGGACCCTCTGACGGAAGGCGGACGCGGTTATCCACTTTTGTTTCAAACCGGCGAGTCCTGGCACGACCAACCCCTGCACGATCGACAGCATCCGCACGACTGGTTCGACGAACTGTCATTGAGCTTTTCACAAAAATTCGGGCACGATTTTAGCGCGTATCTCTATTTCGGTTATCCCGGCGAACCGGCTCTTGGGCCGCCGGCTTTTATGCATCGACCATCCGCGATGGACGATCCCGATGCACCGATAGGGCATCATTGGCAGGATTCGACTCACATCACCTTTGGCGTGGCCACTGTCGGCCTCGTTTGGTCCCACTTCGGCGGGCTGAAAATTGAGGGCAGCATTTTCACTGGCCGTGAACCGGATGAAAATCGCTACGACTTTGACCGGCCCCGCTTTGACTCCTATAGCGGCCGAATTTCGTGGAATCCGAGCAAAAATCTCGCGATGCAAGTTTCGTATGGCTACATCAAGAGCCCCGAAGAGCCTGAGCCTGAGCTCAACATCTATCGCACAACTGCATCGGCCATTTACAATTTGCCGCTCGGTCCCGACATCAACTGGTCAAACACGTTTGTATGGGGCCAGAATAGCGCTACCGGCGAGGGAACAACTCAGTCCTTTCTGGTCGAATCAAATTACCAGCGCGGGCGCAACACGGTATATCTCCGCTGGGAGCGAGTGCAAAAATCAGGTCACGAGCTGGTCCTCGATCCCGCGGATGAATCCGGCGTTTTTCCAATTGGTGGGTACACCCTCGGTTATGTTCGCGACTTGACACACGGAAACGGCATCGATGTCGGACTCGGTACGCAATTTACGTTTAATGATCGGCCCGATCGTCTGGATCCGTACTACGGCAACGATGTGGCATACGCTTTTCAATTTTTTCTGCGAATCCGGCCGTCACTGCATGATCACGCCGGACACCCCGAGGCTGACCACGTCGCTGGTCTTAAAAAATAAGTCTCCGCACACGAGTCTCGCGTCGCCTTAGGAAGCGCCTATGTGCTAAAACATCGCGAATGAAAAAGATATCGCTCGCCATCGCACCGCTCGTTGTTGGAATCAACACACTCTTTGCCAATGGCGGCGCCTGGCAGACGGGCGTTCCCGGGACCGGCAGCGCCAGCGCCACAAACGAAAACCATAAAACTGACGTCACTATCGAAGACGAAAAGCTCAAAATTAATCTGCATCCGGAAGAAGCAGAAGTGGAAGTGCGTTACCGGATGCGCAACACGGGACCGAAGATCGAGCAGGAGTTCTTTTTCCCGGTGGAACGCTGGGGAAAAAATCCGGACGCGGAAGCTGATACCAGGAGCGACGATATTAGTGGCTATCAAATCACTGTCGATGGGAACAAATTACCATCGGCGAATGTGCCGGGACCGAAGGAAACAGCCAGTCAGACAACATCCGGCCGGTTCTGGCAACAAAATATTTCCACAATCCGATCATGGAAAAAGTCAGTCATTCCCTTCGATCGAAACCAAACACGCGAGATAACGGTTCGTTACCGCGCGAAATATGCCGAAAACGACGAATCGGTTTCGGACGATTCACATATCAGTGACGCGACGTTTGCCTATTCGCTTTCGCCGGCGGCGACTTGGAAAGGCCCCCTCGGCAAAGGGGAAATCGAAATCAATGTTCTGCACCCCGAACCTGAAGACGTCTCGATTGAAAAACCAAAGGAACGCTTCCAAAAAGTCAACGACACAAAGTATCGATGGACGTTCGAAAACCTGAAACCATCACTGGCCGATGACATCCGCATTGTTGCCCACTCAAAATACGACAAGTATCCCACCGGTTACTCTGAGGAGGATCTAAGCCGTCGCGCGGCGTATGTTCTCAAAGATCACCAGTATTTTCTGGATCATACCGATTACGAAGCCACCGCGAGCTCCACTCTGCCTCCTCAGGGCA
Source organism: Candidatus Udaeobacter sp. (assembly GCA_035652195.1). GTDB lineage: Bacteria > Verrucomicrobiota > Verrucomicrobiia > Chthoniobacterales > UBA10450 > Udaeobacter. The sequence goes on from DASREH010000023.1 coordinate 12,276, forward strand.
GACACAATTACGATGTCGGTAACATTAAGGCGGATCCCAGCCGCGAAATTCAAACGCCGTGGGCCGAGGGGGTGGACGGTGATGGGATCGGTGAGAGCATCACGCTCAACGTGAAGCGTCCGCTCCCATTGTACGGCATTTTGATTCAGCCTGGATACTACGACTATGAGAACAAGGATTCATGGTCGAAAAACAATCGCGTGGCAGCGCTCGAAATTACGCTGAACGACGAGAAAACGTTCACGGAAAACATACCGGACCAACGATTCGAGGATGCCTGCCTGATTCGCGTACGCGATTACAACAAACCAGTTACCAAAGTAAAACTGGTGATCAAGGGTGTGCATCGCGGCACGCAATTTCGCGACACATGCATTTCGCGTATTGAGCTGCGCGCTCCGCTTGCGACGAAACCCGAAATTCAAGCGGCCCGATGAACTGGCGGGCGGTAGCGCTTTGCACCACAGCGCTGCTCGTTGTTGCCAGCGCGGCAACTGCCGGCAAAGCGCTCCCCATTTACATCGAAGATAATCATGCCGGGACATTTCATTGGCTGGCCCAAAATTTGGATCTCGATCAGCAGTATACGCTTCTTCTTTTCGATGCGCACAGCGATGCGTCTGGCATTTTTGACTCCGATAAAATTCGCGATGCCCTTCGCAACGTCGCTTCCTTGCAGGATCGACAGTCGCTGCTCGATCGCTGGCGTCGCGCAGGTCTGGTCCAGTGCTTCAACTGGATCGAGCCACTCATGCCGGCGCCGATTGCGAAAGTGCTTTGGATACGCCGAGAAAAACTTTCCGCATCCGAAACAGACAACCTGACAAAACAAGCGACAGCACTGCTCGATGGCCATCTGGAAGCGGCGCCCCGGAAATCTGGATCGTTGCGCGATTCCTATAGCAGTTCCGGTTTTGACAACCTCAGCAGGCGCCTCAAACCGGGCGAGCCTTTGGTTGTCACGATTGATCTGGATTACTTCTCGGGACTTCCGGCGGCCCAACAAAAAGCAGGTTTTAATCGTATTTGGGACTTCGTAATCCAACTGCAAAACCTTCGCGCCGTCACAATCGCTATTTCACGTTCCTACCTGAAAGACGACGACGAGGCATATCGACTGCTCAAGCTCGCCTTGGATTCAGCGCTGTCGTTGCCGATAGCACAAATAGAATTCGAGCCATTTCTCGCCGTCGGCAATGATCGATCGAACCTTTCCAGGAAATTGATGGCAAAAGGTGAGAAGCCATCTCTCTTTGACATTGCGCAAACGTCCCAAGAACTCCGAGCCCGGATTCTGTCAGAGCGTGAACGCATCCTGGTGCGCCACGATTCAGCCCGCTGGCAGGAGCTCCTACATACTTGGGATGACGAAGCGCCGCGATTACACCTCGAACTGAAAAACCGTCAGTGTTCCACGGACAACGTGTGGCGTTTCTCTGCAAACGAGACCGCCGAGGTTGAATTGATTGTCGAGCCTTGGACGAGCAAGCCGGGAAAGATCGACTGGTTCGTGTTAACCCCAAGATATTTGCACTGCAATCTCACCAGCCTGTCGGCGGGTCAGGTTGGCTTCGTGGCAAAGGCGGCGCCGCGTCCGGTGTGGGATGAACTTCCGCTTTCACGCCATGATTCTATGCTGCCCACAACCGACATCGAAAAATTCTTCGATCCAGAGTGGCATTGTGGATCACTGCGTCTGCGCGCCCGCGCCGTTGTGGATGGAAAAATTCGTGAGACTCCCGTTTTGGAATTGCGCCGCGTTTTCGGCCACGGTTTCCGAGCCTCGATCACTGAGCAATTCGGTCTCCCTTATCTTTTCGGGAGCGGCGAATTGTCGGAAAATTCAAACACTGGACCGGAAACAAACCTCGGTGCTGATTGCGCGAACTTCGTGGTTTACGCATTGCGCCGTCAAGGCTGGCGCATTCCGTGGTCGGATCCCAAGCGACTGCGCGATCAACTTGAGTTGGTGGCGCGATCAGCCCAGCCAGGCACCGCAAAAATTGCCACCGAGGATTTAGAGAGAGGTTCCATTGTGCATCTCGGCACGCATGTCGCGGCGGTGTTGGATGACCGGCAACCATACGGAATTCTTGATCAGAACGATCTTGTCGCACACCAACTCGGCGATACCCCGGAAATCATCACGCTCGGAAAACTCCTGCAAGATCGTAAGAAGAATACTTTTGATCTGCTTCGAAAGCCGTCGGGAAAATCAGCGGCGACGCTTGTTTTTGGTGGCGATGTCATGCTCGGCCGCAGTTGCGCTGCAAAGATTGAAGATGGAAAAGATCCTTTTGCTGGTATCGAAGCCCTTCTACGCGGAGCATCATTCGCCGCCGCAAACCTGGAATGCACGCTATCGAGTCTTGGTGACCCAAAACCACGTTACGCATTCCGAGCCGCTAAGAACTCGGCGCAACTGCTCCGTCGCGCAGGGTTTCACGCCATGGGACTTGCAAACAACCATGCACTCGATTTTGGAGCGGCGGCATTGGACGACTCCGTAAATTGTTTATTCCGCGAGAAAATGGCGGCAGTCGGAGTTCAAAAAGCCGGCACCAATGCCTGGAGTCCAAGTTTCTTCTCGTTGCCAGACGGAAAGAAGATTGCGCTATTGGCAATCAGTGACGTCGGGCCTGTTACAAGCCCTCAGATTGCGATGGCATCGAACCGTTGGGCTCTTCAAGTCGCGATTGCTGACGCTCGGGCACAGGCAAATTTCGTTGCGTGCCTGGTCCATTGGGGAATTGAGGACAGCGAAAGCGTTACTGATTCCCAGCGCGAACTCGCCCGGTGGCTCATTGATCATGGAGTCGATCTGGTCGTTGGATCGCATCCGCATTGTGTTCAACCGCTGGATTTCTATCATGGCAGGCCAATTGCCTATTCGCTTGGCAATTTGGTTTTCGATGGCGCACCCACCGTGACGGCGTGGAATCGCGGTGCATTACTTCAAGTCGGTTTAGACGACAAAGCGCAAGTCTCGTCTGCTAATCTGATTCCAATCGTTCTTGACGATGGTTTCCCTCATCTAGATTTTTCACCTTCACAAAATTCGTTGACCAGCCGTTGACTTGAAAATGACAGCTGCCCAATCTTGTGCGTTCGTCGCTTGTCATCGCGCGCGACCTGCGTGAAAATTAACGCCCCGTGGCTCTTCGACTGCCGAAACGAGATTACCAGGATATCGAGCGCATCATCGAGTTGGATTTCGTGCGCGCGACTGAAGCTGCTGCCCTGAATTCATTGCGCTGGCTCGGACGCGGCGACAAGGAAGCAGCCGACGCGGCAGCCTGCGATGCGATGCGGGGCATGTTCGATTTAATGAACATCTGTGGAGAAGTCGTCATCGGCGAAGGGATTAAGGACGAAGCCCCTGGCATTTTCAAAGGCGAACAACTCGGGACGTGGGTGCCCGGTTCGCCAGAGTTTCACATCGCGATCGACCCAATCGACGGCACCACCAATATTTCGAAGGGGGCACCGAACTCCATTAGCTGCATCGCCGCGGCGAGTCCGGAACAAGGCGTGAAGGTTGCGCTCCGGGACGTGCCGTCATTTTACATGTCGAAGCTCGCTTACGGGCCTCGTGTGATCGATTACATGAAAAAACGCGGCGACTCGCTCCACATCGAGATGCCAATTCCCGAGATGCTGGCGATCGTTGCGCGCGCAGTGAATAAACGGGTTCAGGACGTAGCCGTGATGATGCTGGATCGACCGCGGCACAAGGAAATCGTCGAACAAATCCGTGCCGCGGGCGCGTCGTTGCGCATGATCGGCGACGGCGATATCGCTGCCGCCATCGCTCCCTCGCTACCCGAATCAGATGTCGATCTTTACATGGGCATTGGCGGTTCTCCCGAAGCGGTGCTGGCGGCGGCGGGAATCAAGTGTCTCGGCGGCGACATGCAATGCAAGATGTGGCCGCGCGATGAGAAGGAACGGAAAAGCCTCATCGATACAGGTTACAAGGACGATCTGGACCGAATCTTTTCAGCCGACGACCTCGCTAACGGTCAGAACATTCTTTTCTGCGCCACCGGCATCAGCGACAGCGCGTTACTGCGCGGCGTGCGAACTCATGGCGGCGTCACGGCCGTCACGCATTCAATTCTGATGCGCGCGAAAAGCAAGACAGTGCGATTCGTCCAGGCGAGACACAACTTGCAAGTGAAAACGATTCGGCTGCGATCAGATAATCGCGAACACCTGATTTGAGTCGGGCGAGTAGCTGATTGTCACGTCACTTTGGGCCGAACTTCGAATTTCGCCAGTTCGACAATGGTTTTTTCCATTGGCAGGCCGACGACATTTGTGAAAGAGCCGTCGATTTTTGCGATGATTTCGGCTCCGCCTCCCTGCGCGGCATATGCTCCTGCCTTGTCCAGCGTATGAACTTTCGTCAGATAACTCTGGATCATCGCATTGCTCAGGTGCTGAAAACGAACATGTGACGTTTCATAAAAAAAGGCCGACCTGCCGTATTGTTTCTGGTAAATCGCCACGGCCGAACAAACCTCGTGAGTTCGTCCACTTAGTCGTTGAAGTATTTGGGCGGCTTCGCGCAGGTCCGCCGGCTTCCCGATGATTTGATTTTCCAGCGCAACCAATGTGTCAGCCGCAATCACGACTGCGTCGGGTCGCATTTGCGCGACAGCCATTCCTTTCCGGACCGCGTTCCAGAGTGTTACCTCGCGCAAGCTCAGGATTGGACTGAATTTTTCCGCAACACCTGGCGACGCGATTTCGAACTCAAAGCCACTTTCCGCGAGCAACGCAGCCCGTCTGGGCGAACCCGATGCCAGCACTAATGAAGGCACAACAACTTTACTGTAGAAACAGCCTGGCCTGGCGCAATCAGCAGGATTCTGTTATTCCGCGCGAATGTCTCCCGGCAGCCGGGGTGATGCCAGCAATTGTTCAAATTCGTGCCAGCGCTTTTCCGATTGGTCAACTGCGCCACCGCGTTTCTCTATGTAAGCGCGCACCATGTCTTCGCCGACATTGTAGTTAATGACGTAGCTTCGGTATTTCTCGATGAACTCTGCTCGTTTCTGCGCCTGCTTTTCGTCCATCAGCCCGTACTTTTGCAACCAGCCAGCGGCCTCCTTTGCATCAATCTCGCCATTCACGTAACGCCGGGCCGCTTCGTTCACTGCATAACCCAATTTCTTCACCAGCTCTTCCACTTCGTAAAATTCCTCCACCCGTTTGGGATCGAGGCCCGCTGCCGGCCAAAGCACTTTTTTCTCAAACTCCAATCGCTCAGGTTTCGTGAACACAACATCTCTGCCGAAATTCGCAGTGCCTTCGGCTATCAGCGATTGAGGCGAGAAAAGCGCATAAACCGAGAACTCATTCCATCCCCTGTCTCGAACAAGGTTTTTCTCCAGTAGCGTGTTGTAAACATGATGTCCCGGGTAACCCTCGTGCGCAGCCAGATCAATCGCGCGATCGATGTAAATCGGAAGATCGGTATTTACCTGAATAACGCTGTTGTAATGCCCCTTGTACCAGTTATAGCCGCCCCACGGTTTATTGGTGACGTATTCAACAGTGAAATTTTCATTGGGCGGCAGTTTGACGTGCGCGATCGTGCGTTCCCGGCACGCCTTGATCGCGAGTCGAAACACTGTGTCCAGTTCCTCTTTGGGAATAAGGAAATCCCGCCGCCACTTCTCATATCGTTGAAGAAGCGGTCCGTCGCCGGGAATTTTCGACTCAAGTTTAGCAAGGATCTCCTGGAAGTGAGTGTCGGGAAACGTGGGCGCCACCGAGTCGTAAAGATCCCGCGACTCTTCGTCGAACTTCAAATGCTCCCCTTTCAACATGCGAACTCGTGCGCCGAGTGCCGAAAGTTGCTTGGTCAGATAAGCGAGGCGGAGTTGCTCCATCTCGTCCGATGACTTGGGAATGTTTTCCAGCGTGTTGCGCAACTGAGCAGCCTCAGCTGCGATCGCATCAAGCGGTCTCTTCGGCTGGTTCTTCCACTCCGGCGGACCGTAATAGGCATCAACGTAATCCGGATCATGCTGGCCCATGGCAAGCACCAATTTCACATAAGCTTCCGCGATTTGATCGACAGTTGTAGCTCCCGCCGGGGGCGGTGTGGGCCCAACTTCCGCTCTCGACATCGAAAGTAGCACCGACAAAACAAGAGCAACCGACACCTGCTTTAAAAACGTCATTTTTAGCGTAGGATAGAATCGGCGGGATAAACGACACCATTCTTGATAACAGTGTCGATGTCGGAAGCATGTGCGATGTCGTCCACCGGATTGGAATTGAGAACGACAAGATCGGCGAAATATCCGGGTGCGACCTGGCCAATATGCCCACCGGTATCTCCGCCAAAAAGTTTCGCCCCGTTATCAGTAGCGCATTGAAGTATCTGCATCGGCGTTAATCCGGCTTCTTTCATCAACTGAAATTCGCGGAAAAGCGCGGGGCCATGAATTGTTCCGATATTCCCCGCATCAGTGCCCGCAGCAATCGTGACACCGCTCTCCTCCAGTTTTTTCAGATTCGGTAGCGCGACCTCATAAGTCTTTTTGATCCGACCTAGTACTTCATCTGGCTTTGCAAGCGCATCCTTGATCCTTTGCGGCAACTTGTCCTCAGGAACTTTTGTGACATCGAGGGACGCGATCACTTCAGGATTGCCCCATTTTTGTTCTTCCGGCGTGAGATTCAACTGATGTGAAAACGTTCGGCCGTAGCGCTCGAACACAACAAGCGTTGGGCATAAAATCGTGTACCGATCCTTGAGCAGCTTTACGAACGCGTCATCGATTGGTTTGTCCGTTATGCTGTGTACCAGGATGTCAGCGCCTTCTTCAACCGCTGCCCGCGCTGTTTCCAACTCTGTTGCGTGTACCGCGACTCGAATTTTGTGTGCGTGACTCTCTTCGATGGTCGCACGCACAATTGGCCGGAAGCTTTCGACCGGATGATCTTTGTCGACGATGTACCAAATCTTGACAAAGTCGGGTTTTTGCCCGGCCAGTTTGCGCACGAACTCGCGCGCCTGGTCGGGAGTATCGACTTTCACAATTGGCGGATCGCCAAGATCGAGTTTTTCGCGGGACACGCTTGAGATCAATGGACCAGCAACCGCCACGCGTGGCGCTTTTTGCGTCTGATCCGCGATTTTGCGGACCTCGAAATTCCAGAAAGGTCCGCCAACATCAACAACACTGGTGATGCCGCTGCGCAGATAACGCTCGAACACATCGTTCACATGACTCTTTACCCAGGCGACTTCCTCCTTGTAGGGCCGAATGCTGTTGAAATCGGCGCCGTCCGGCCGCGTAAACAAATCGCCCGATTGAAAAAAGTGAACGTGTGCGTCGATGTAACCCGGCAAAATGAACTTGCCGACGCAAGTAATTTGTTTTCCGAGCGACGCCGCGTCCTGTTTGCCCATGGCGACGCGTTCAATCTTGTCGCCATCAATGACTACTGTCGCATTCGGCAAGATTTTGCCGTCCGCGGGATTGATCACGGCTCCGCCGACGAGCGACACGCGCTCTGCGCGAAGCGTCGCCGCCAGGACTAAAAAGGCGAGTACGAGCGTAATTCTAAATCTCATGCGAGAGGTTCCTCGACTTCTCTCGGGATGACAAAAGGTTATTCTTTTGATTCCGGCACGGCTTTCTCGGCAGCTTGAAAACCGATTTTGGAATGTGTGCCATCGCAAAACGGTTTCTCCGTCGATGCTCCACACCGGCAAAGCGCCATCCGTTTTTCCACTGGATATTTGTTTCCGTCTGCGTCGATCAATTCGACTTCGCCTCTCACGATGTACGGGCCGTGTTTAATTGTTTCGATTATTACTTCAGCCATACCGCACTCTATATGTCTTCAAATTGTCATGTCGAGAGAAGTCGAGACATCTCTGGATGTTTCCGGATTTAGCAGTAGTTAGAGATTCCTCGATTCCGCTCGCAACGACAAAGATAAGAACGAACACATGAAAATTCTCGTTGTAATTGGCCTTGTTTTGGCCAGCTCGATATTTGCTCAGACGCCCTCGCCAGCTTCACCAAAACGTCCATTCACCTTTGAGGACATGATGAAACTCAAGCGCGTCGGCGCGCCGGTACCGTCACCGGACGCCAAATGGGTCGTATTCGACTGCATTGATGTTGATTTGGCCGCGAACACAAGGATTTCCCATTTATGGATTGTCCCGGCGGCGGGTGGTGAATCGCGCCGGTTAAATCCGACGCCCAACCACGAGGAGCGGCCGCGATTTTCACCCGACGGTAAACGCTTGATCTGGACGTCGAAAGCGACCGATCCGACCCAAATCTGGATGTGCGACTTCGACCCGAACGCGGGCAAGCTCGTCGGGAAACCGCATCAGCTGACAGACATCTCAACAGGCGCCGACGGCGCTATCTGGTCGCCGGACAGCAAAAACATCGTGTTCGTGTCAGCGGTGTTTCCAGATTGCAAGGATGACACATGTAATAAGCAACGCGACGAAGAGCTGAAGAAGAGCAAAGTAAAAGCGAAAACCTTCACGAAACTGTTCTATCGGCATTGGAACGCGTTCACGGAATTCAAGCGGAGCCATTTGTTTGTGGTCAGCGCGGATGCTGTAGCCACGGGCCTGTGGCCCGTCCCGG
>DASREH010000024.1:0-23004 GCA_035652195.1 Candidatus Udaeobacter sp.
GGATATTTTACGTTGGAGAACATGCCGTGCAGAGCATGACCGAACTCATGGAAAGCGGTCCGCACTTCATCGAACGTGAGCAATGTCGGTTCGCCGGGCGGCGGCTTCGGAATATTGAGATGATTGGCGACAACCGGTTTCGTTCCGAACAGATCGCTTTGCTGCACGTATGCGTTCATCCATGCGCCGCCGCGTTTTGACGGTCGCGCGTAATAGTCGCCAATAAATAATGCCAGAGGTTTGCCGTCCCGATCGTAAACTTCGAATATCCGCACGTCGGGCAGGTAAAGGCGAATGTCGTGGCGCTCCTTAAAGGTGAGACCGTATTCTTTGTTCGCTGCAAAGAAAACGCCATCCAGGATGACGTGATTCAGCTCAAAGTAAGGGCGCAACTCCGACTCATCGAAGTTGTACCGCGCCTTGCGAACCTTCTCCGCATAAAACGGCCAGTCCCATGACGCGATCTGGAAGCCTCCCTTTTCCTGGTCGACAATCTTCTGCATGTCGGCCGCTTCGAGTTTCGCATTTGCCACCGCGGGCGGTGTGAGATCGCCCAGCAGCTTGTTCACTGTGGAAACATTGTGGGCGGTTTGATCTTCCAGTTGGTACGCGGCCCAGGTGGTATAACCAAGCAGTTTGGCTTTGTCGGCGCGAAGTTGCACCATTCGAAGCACAACGTCGCGCGTGTCGAACTCGCCACCGTGGCTGTTGCGCGCGAGGGACGTTTGCATGATGCGTTCGCGCAACGGCCGGTTTTCCAATGAGGCCAGCAACGGTTGCCCCGTGGTGTTTTGCATTTGAATGACGAATTTGCCCTCCTTGTGCTCCGCTTCGGCCGCTGCAGTGAGGTTTGCGATCTCGTTTTCGGAAAGACCTTTCAGATCTTCCTTGCGATCAACGACGACGGAGGACGCATTCTTTTCCTTCAAGACGTTCTGTTCGAATTGGGTCTGTAGAGTCGCGAGCTCGGCGTTAATTTTCTTGAGCTTTTCCTTGTCGGCATCGGACAGCTTCGCGCCGGCTCGGACAAAATCCTTGTAGTAACGCTCCAGCAGATAAGCCGATTCGGGATCGAGCCCAAGGTGCGCTCGATCGTCGTAAAGCTGCTGCACCCGCGCGAACAGCTTTGGATTGAGAAAAATCGCGTCCCGATGCGCAGCGAGCTTCGGAGCCATTTCCTTATCGATTTTTTGCATCGTCGGATTGGTGTTGCACGCATTCAGGTTCGAGAAAGTCCGCTGTGCGCGGTCGAGCAACCGCCCCGTGCGTTCCAACGCAACAATGGTGTTGTCGAAGGTTGGCTTTTCAGAGTTGTTTGCCACCGCTTCAACTTCCTTGAGTTGCTCGCGCATGCCGGCTTCGATCGCCGGGGTGAAGTGTTCGTCCTTAATCTTGTCAAAGGGCGGAATGTGATACGGCAACGAGCTCTCGGTGAGCAACGGATTATCTGTGCTATTGGAATTTTTCACGGGTGAGGTTTGTGCGGTGACAGAGATAGCTGCGATGTGCGTCATTGCCACAATTATGCCGAGTGCGGCGCCAGGAGATGCCGATTTTGCCAGTGAACAGAAACGAACGTGCATGGTTGAGATTTTCAACGCGCTCGCGCGGCCAGGCAACCGCGATTACGGTCGCACACACGCATGAAACTTTTTCTCTCAATCCTGCTGTTGACACCAGCGCTGGTCCTGGCAGAGACAGAAAGAGCTCCGACGTTTGATGAAAAGGCAGCCGAACGCTTTGCCAGCTTGGCCCTGGCGTGCGTGAGCAAACCGTATCCGAACAAAATCAGTCATGTGCTAAACAGCGATGCAGACGTGGCTCCGCCGCGCAAGCTGACTCCGGCGTTTTACGGATGTTACGACTGGCATTCATGTGTTCACGGACACTGGCTCCTTGTGAGACTGCTGCGCACATTTCCAAATGCCTCGTTTGCTTCAGAAGCGCGCGCAGCCCTGCGCAAAAATCTCACCGCGGAAAACTTGAAACAGGAAGCCGCGTACCTTCGCGGAGAAGGCCGGTCCAGTTTCGAACGCCCCTACGGCCTGGCGTGGCTATTGCAACTTTGCGCCGAGTTGCGCGAGTGGGATGACAATGAAGCGCGGCAAATGGCCGCGAATTTGCGTCCGCTCGAAGATGCGGCAATCGAGCGATTGAAAGCGTGGCTGCCGAAACTCTCGCATCCAGTGCGCATCGGCGAACACGATCAAACAGCGTTCGCGCTTGGACTGATGCTCGATTACGCGCGTTCAACAAAGAACGATGCTTTTGCCACTCTCGTTGTTGACTCAGCTAAAAAATTCTTCCTCGCCGATAAGGATTGCCCGCTCAATTACGAACCTTCGGGCGAAGATTTTCTCTCGCCTTGTCTCGGCGAAGCTGACGTGATGCGTCGCGTTCTCTCGCAAGAGCAATTCGCCAGGTGGCTCAGCGATTTCCTGCCGCAAATCCCGAAGACTGCGAACGGCGATTGGCTGAAACCAGTTGTCTCACCCGATCCAGGCGATCCAAAGCTTGCGCATCTCGATGGACTAAACTTGAGTCGCGCCTGGATGCTGGAAGGAATTCTATCAGATCTGCCAAAGGACGATCCGCGCAGAGGATCGTTGCAAGCTGCGGCGGACGCGCACCGGCGAGCAGGTATCGCCGCAGTTACAGGCGCTCATTACGAAGGCGGACATTGGCTGGGCAGTTACGCTGTTTATCTCACAACTCAGCGCGGGATCAAAAAGGAAAGAACAAAGTAATGCGAAATGCTGTAGCGACGGCGCTACGTCGCCGTGTTGATGATCGATAAGCGTGCGCCTCGACGCGTCTCAGACAGACGAGGCGGCTACAGGTTTCTAATCGGCAGCGATCGTCGTCTCGGATTCGCGGCGGGGTTTGCCTCCCGCCGGATCCCAGGCGCGCCTCTGCCAGAACTCTTTCAGATCCGATTGACTGCCGCGGAAAATGTTCCGTTCCGCCTTCTTGATATTGGCGACACTTATTGGATAGGCGGAACGCGGTCGCGCGCCTTTGCCGTCGCCACAATATTGCCAGAGCGACCAATAGCTCCAAGGCGAGGCTGGACGCGGCTCGTTACGATAATTCGCCATCCACAGCCAACACTTCGATAACACGCTTCGTTGCGCGTTTGTTACCCGGCGACTGTTTACGGCTTGATGCAGATGATATTCGCCCGAGTAAATGCCGGGATAGACACCGGTGCGCTCGCGAATTCGTTCAACAAAGGCGACGGCCTGGTCCACTCGCATCGTTCCGCCGGGATAATGACCGTTCCTTTCGAAATCAAGGACCAGTAAAACGCCGGGGCCGCGCGCAGACGGATCAACGTGAGACCAGGCGTTGGCTACCGTGCTCAGAAAATGGTCAGCCTGGCGAACTGGATCGCTGGCATTCGCGTAATGATACGCTCCCCAAAGCAAGCCCACTCGTGTCGCCGCAAGCTGGCGGTCCAAATATTTCGCATCCCGCACGAAACTTGGATAGGTGGCTTCGTGAATGACACCGATAATGCCTTCACGTTTCATCCCCGCAAAGTCGGGGCGCATCATGTCGTAATGCGAAAGATTGACCACGTTGCTGGCCGAGAAAGCAGACCCCGGCAACAAGACAAGAAAGGCGAGAACCCGGAAGATCGATGATCGCATTACCATCCCAAAATCGCAGCAGACATATCGCGCAGTCGGTATTGAGTTGCAAGAGCATCTTTATGCAAACCGAGGTCAACGCGCCGGCTGCAATACTCACCGTCCGCGTGCTGTTAACCTGAGATCGCAATTCCGGGAAAGCCTAACGATTCAATCAATCGCACCGCGAATTAATTCCCAGACGTTCCCCACATGGGTTTCGGTCGTTAGCACGTTGCCGAGCCCGAGACGAACGGCGACGCGACCGTGCAGTTTTGTGCGTGTCAGGTACGTCTGCCCGTTTGCATTTAACTCGTCAACAAGCGCGCCACAGGCTTCGTCCGAGTAACCGACCGGGCGAAAGCAAACAACTCCCATCGTTACCGGCGCCACGACTTCGAAACGGCCGTCCTTCTCCAGCCATTGCGCGAACAACCGGGCAAGGCGCAAATGTTCGCGAATGCGCGCGGCCATTCCTTCGCGGCCAAAGCTCCGCCAAACAAACCACGCCTTGATCGCGCGAAAACGTCGGCCGAGTTGAACTCCGTAATCCATGTAATCGATGTCCGCCCGCGCTGAGTCGCCGCCCAAATAATCTGGCACGAGCGCAAACACGCGGCGAAGTCGCGCGATTTCGCGGACGTAAAGCGCGCTAAAATCGAATGGCACGAAAAGCATTTTGTGCGGATTAATGACGAGAGAGTCGGCATCGGCCCAGCCCTGCGTGATTGCCTCTGCTTCCGGGAGCAGCGCCATGCCGCCGCCATAAGCCGCGTCGATATGGAGCCAGATTCCATGCTCGCGGCAAAGCTGGGCAATGGTCTCGATTGGATCCACGCTCGCTGATGATGTTGTGCCCACGGTTGCGACGACCGCTAGCGGTTTAAAGCCGCGATGCAGGTCCTCTTCAACGAATTCCTTGAGCGCACTCATTTTCATCCGAAACGCGGAATCGGTCGGAACGCGCGGGACGTTTCGTTCGCCCACACCGAGCGTGATTGCGGCTTTTTCAACTGAGCTGTGCGCCTGATCAGAAGTGTAAATGCGAAAAATGGGCAGGTCTCGCCCGGTCAGGCCGGACTCGCGAACGTTTGTGGCAGCTTGTTCCCGCGCCGCAGCCAAAGCGTGCAGCGTTGAAATCGAGGCAGTGTCATAGACCACACCTTCAAAAGTTTCCGGCAAGCCAAGCCATTGGCGAAGCCAGCATAAAACGACGGTCTCAAGTTCGGTTGCAGCCGGTGACGTTCGCCACGTCATTGCGTTTACATTCAACGCTGCGGCGGTTATTTCAGCGAGGATGCCCGGCCCGGTCGTGGTCGAACCGAAATAGCCCATGAATTGAGGATGTCCCCAATGCACGATACCGGGCAGAACGGTTTGTTCGAAGTCGTGCCAAATGTCCGCAAAGGACTCGGGCTTTTCTGGCGGATGAGTTGGCAACGCCTGAACGATCGCGCCCGCTTCGGTTTTCTCTGCGATAACGCGGTCGCCGATGTTCTCCCGGTAATCAGCGATCCAGTCTGCCAGTTGGTGAAGCTGACGTCGAAACGTTTCCGATGGAATATCGCCAAGCGACGTCGACAACTCGCGTGTGATCACGTTTTCGCAGACGCGCGAATTTGCGCGGCCGCGGCCCGACCGCCGCTCCGCCAGGCGCGCCCGGTTCCTCGGGAAAGAACGCCACCGCCGAAAGGATAACCGCCACGGCTAAGATACCAGTAAAGCGCCCAATATGTGCTGAGTGTGCGTTCGAAAATCCACAAAGGCGCAAACAAACAGCAGTGCGCCGGAAAGAATTTCCATGCGTTGCCGCGGGCTCGCCCTCGAACGGCGGTGAAAGTTGCGAGGATCGAGAGCGTGAGCAGAAAAATCGCCAAACCAGCCATGCCGAACAGACCGCTAATCCCGAAGACCAACGGCGGTAACGCGAAGAACAGCGCGGTTTTCACGCGCATGCCGAAATCTTCGTAGGCTTGTCGCGGCCGCTGCTCAATCCACTTGCGAAACGTGGGCGGACATTTACGCACAAACAGATCGTTTGCGGATGCAACCGTGCAACCATCGTTCGCAAGATGGCGGATGATTTCTTCGTTATCGAACAGTACATCGCCATCGTACCGACCCGCCGCCAGCATTGGGCCGCGGCGAAAAGCGCACGTCCCGGGGTAATCCGCAGCAGGCAAAAGCGCGCGGTTAATCAGCATTCGCGCCGCTTCCATCTTTCCCCACCAGGGCAATGGATGGAGGAAGTTCTGCGGCCTAACGACTTCGTTGCGATCAAGTAATCGCATGATGGTGGAGATATTTTCGGCGCTGTAACGAATATCGTCATCGGCCAGGATGATTCGATCAAACGATGCCAGCTCAACGCCCGTGTAGATCCCGTTGACCTTGTCGTTGCGATAACCGAACCGCCGGTCTACCGGCACGTGGCGGCAAATTCCTCCGAGGACGCCGCCGTATTGGTCGAACACTTCCGGCTCCGAACCGTCGGCAACGATCACCTCGTACCCGTGGTCCCTCAACGTCTTCAGGTACCGCCGTAAACTCGACGCCTCACGCGGATTGAAGCGGGTTCGGCGAATCGGCAGCACGTAGGCGCAACTCAACTGTGGCACCATGCATATAAGTATCGCATCCGGGCACTCAAACCGCCGTGTGGTTTTGAAGCTCACGATTGCAAACTCCCGTCCGTGCCACCGCGCAAAGGCGTTTCCTTTGCGGTATGCCGAGCACAAGTTATCGCGGCGAAAGGCCCCGCACTGACGAGGAAATGAAGGCGAGGTTCACCGCCTTCGTCGCCGATCCAGCGTTTCCCTGTGTGGGAGCGAAAGCGGCGTTCAATTCCGGTTCACAGATGCTGCGTGTGTACCAAGAATTAGGGGCGAGGCGGTGCGCGACCGCGCTCGCACGCGATCTGGAAGCATTTGTTGTTTCCGAGGTGCGCCGAACGCAGGCATTTGCTACGTTCGTAGCCATGTTTCGCGAACCGCGCGTTCTCCGCGAGAAACAATTTGAGGAGCTTCTTTGGTTGGCTTTGCAGCAACTCCACGAGATCGATGCGGTGCGACATGCATGGGATCCAAAAGTTTCGTCCGACACGGCCAATGCGCGCTTTGCGTTCAGTTTCGCGGCCGAACCATTGTATGTGGTTGGTTTACACGGCGGCAGCTCGCGGCATGCTCGCAAATTTCCGTGGCCAACTCTCATTTTCAATCCACACGCACAGTTCGACCGGCTCCGGCAGGAAGGGAAATGGACAAAAATGCAGCAGACCATTCGTCGCCGGGACGTGGCTTTACAGGGTTCTACCAATCCGATGTTGAGCGATTTCGGCGAGCAATCAGAGGCGCGGCAGTATTCCGGGCGCGCGGTTGATGCGGACTGGACTCCACCGTTCAAAGTTTCAGGCGGTGCGTCGCCAAAGAGGCGCCGCTGCCCGTTTGCGCACTGAATGGCCATCCAGACGTTGGGCCCTCAATCCGGCACCGCTTTTGAACTCAGTCGGGGGGACGTGCTCCGGGTGATCGATCCCGAGGGCGAACAAGTTGCGGATTTGACTGCGTTCAACCGAAACGACATCAACGAATGGCTGTCGTCGGGACGAACGATTGATTATGCCAACACCATTTACCTAACGACCAATCACGTCCTCTACTCCAATCGGAGCCGCCCCCTGTTTACTATCATTGAAGACGAAGTCGGCCGGCATGATTTTTTGCTTACGCCATGCAGTGCGGAGACTTTTCAGATAATCTACAAAGACCAGGGGTATCACCCGAGTTGCTTCGAAAACCTGTCGACCCATCTGAGCCGATACGGAGTTACGCCTGATCGGATTCCGACGACCTTCAATATTTTCATGAATGTGGAAGTCGGGGATGATGGCCGGCTTTCAATTTTGCCGCCCCGTTCTCGAGCCGGCCAGAGCATTTGTTTGCGCGCTGAGATGGACCTGATCGTTGGGCTGACAGCGTGTTCGGCCGAGATGTCGAACAATTACAAGTTCAAGCCGATCGCTTACGAAGTGTTGGGCAAGGGCGCGGCACGGCCTGACTAAAGCCGCAGATCGGCCGGATAATTGATGCTCCGGTAAAAGCGACCGGCAGCGCCTGTGATTGGTATTTTCCGGACCAACCCCGCTGTCGCGAGCTGTCGCACGAGTCGTTGCACCGAATGATCGGTTCCGTTGAGAGCTTTGGCGAAAATCGACTCGGCACATTTTGGATATACGGCCGCCAACGGTTCTACCTTCCCGTTCACCACAGGCACAGCGCCCATGCCCTCTTTGGCGCAATCGCACAACTTCTTCAAATGCGACAAGGTGATGAATGGCATGTCAACGGCCAGCACCAGCAGACAATCTGTTCGCATTAACGCTAGCGAAGCTGCTATTCCGCTGAGCGGACCGCGTGACGGCGCTTCGTCGAATACGAGCTTAACGTCCCCGGGTCGCCATGGCGCATCCATTCGCGTGGAAACAAAAATGTTCGAGGTAAGCGCTCGCAATTTTTGGAGTTGCCTGTCCCATAACGGCGCACCGCGCCATTTCGCGGTGGCTTTGTCCCAGCCCATGCGCGTTGATTCGCCGCCCGCCAGCAACACCGCGCTCAAGGTCATCCGGTTTTTTGGAGTCGTTGCGCCGTGCAAACGATGGAACCGTTCGTTAGGATTCGGGCCCGTAATCCGCCACGACCTTTCAGGAATTGTTCCGCACCACGCCGAAGCGCTTGATCCATCCAGTAACAAGGGCGGCATTCCTCCGTGCCTCTAAAACGTACGCCTTGTACTTCGAATTCCTTCCCGATCAACCGATTCAAATCCGCACCGCGAGTTAACACGTTTCGGCGCGTCAATGCCGGATCCCGGTTTTCCAGGTGCAGCGCCGCGCATAAATCATCGAACACTTCCAGCGAGAAAAATGTGATCTGTCCCTTATAATCGTCGCGGTAATCAAAAAATCGATCGTGTCGAATGCCATGTCCGGCGACACACTCAATTGATTCCACTTCGATCAGTGGATGGTTGTCCGGTGCGCGGCCGTGATGTCCAAAAAAATTGTGCCCGCGGGAAACGTAAAGATGACAGATTTCCACCCGAGCCATGATAACATCACTCTCAGTTTCGTGAAACAGAACGGCATCGGTCTGGGACGGATCATCCGGCGCAAGCGTGACGGTTCGTTGGAGTATCTCCACGACGATCTCACCGTCGAAGAACCGCTCGAAATCCGGTTTGGCGATAAGACTCTGGCTACCACAATGCGAACGCCGGGCCATGACGAAGAACTGGCCGCAGGTTTTCTTGTTAGCGAAGCCATTGTGCGCGATCGAAACGCAATCGCCGAAATTTCCGCGAATGGCGACAACCGCGTACTGGTTACCATTGCGGAAGGCGTGGAACCGGATCTGAATGTCGCTCAACGCTTCGGAACGATTTCATCAAGTTGTGGCGTATGCGGTAAAATCAGCATCGAGCAGATTTGCCGCGATTTTCCACCGATCGAATCAGGCCAGGTACGGATCGAAGTTTCGACGTTATTATCGCTCCCCGAAAAATTGCGAAAGGCGCAGAGCGACTTCGCGCGCACCGGGGGAATTCATGCCGCAGGAATTTTCGATCCAGGCGGGCAATTGAAAATCGTTCGCGAAGACATTGGGCGGCATAACGCCGTGGACAAAGCAATCGGCCGCGCGTTTCTGGATGGCCAACTGCCCTTGAACCGCAGCATGCTTCTTGTTAGCGGGCGCGCTTCGTTCGAGATCATTCAGAAAGCGCTCTCGGCCGGAATTCCAATCGTTGCTTCGGTATCGGCGCCGTCGACACTCGCAGTCAGTTTTGCGCGTCAAAGCAACCAAACGCTTGTTGGATTCCTGCGCCCGCCTTCTTTCAATGTTTATACACACATCGAGCGTATCGTTCTGGAACCTTCATGAGGCGACCGCCGCGACGGGGGAGTTGAGACGAAACCGCGGTCTCGCCCGCGGCTACAGCATCAGGGTTCAATTTCACTGGCGTATTTCCATTGGTTCGGTGTGCGCACCAAGCAGGACGAACGGGCTTGTCTCGAAACCAGAGTCACTTCTTCCAGGCGGCTTGCACTCGAACGAAGGACGGAATTGACGTTGACAGGTTGTAGCCAGCCGTACGGCCGGCGCTGACCATGGCTACTTCGGATCATCGTGTTACGGCGTCACCGCTGTGAGGCGAACACGGCTTCCGGGTCGACACCGGATACTTTCCCGACTGCCAGCCAGCCGAATCGGCTTACCAGCGCCCCGGCTAAAAACGAAATTGCCGCTAAGGGAATGAATCCAAAGAGCCGGAGAACCAGTGCCAGCGGCCCGTTAAGAACTTCGCCGATCCGAATGAGCCAGCCGGAAGCATGTTCGTGGATGGCGCGATCGGCTGCGCCGTGCTTGGCCAGGCTGAGCCAGATCAAAAGCGCTGTCTCAACGGCCGCCGCGTAGAATCCGATGAGATTAAGCGCCGGAATTCCATGTCCGAGCAATTCCAATACAGCGGCGGCAGATCCCAGTCCGGCAGTTCCAAAATGGATCGGCAGAAATGTGCGATGCAAAAACCACGCAGGAATCGCCGTTGCTCCGATGAGCACACCAGTGTAGGTCGCAAGTAAAGTTCCAACGACTGCTGTGCCAAAAATGAAGAGCCAGGCCATGAGCCCCAGAAGTTGACCAAACGTGCCGGGGAAAATCCGATGCGCGTGTAACTCGAGCGCAATCAACCCTGGAACGGCGCATGCACCGAATACTGCCAGAATCCACGCGCCCATCGACATTGGCGAACGATGTTTAAACACACGGAGCATGTGAAGAAAGAGACGCGGGCGTCCCAAATCCATGATCAACAGTATTGGTGAGACGATAACGCCGGCAATGGCTGCGACCCACATGGCCAGCCGTGCCACATCAACATAGTGAAACAAGAGCGCAGCGAAGCCTATTACGGCTGACATCCCTGCGATTCCACCGAAGAAGAAGTACAGAGGAATTTCCCACGTCCAGACCGGGGGTTTTACCACAGGCTCTCCGTAGTAGCCGGGCTTCCTTGGAATCGGACCGCCGGCCACATCTACGCCGCGCCCGGGCACAATGCCTTCCTGCCAGGCTTTGTCGCGCAGTTGTTCCAGCTTTTGTTCGTTAGGCATGAGTTTGTAACGGCGACGGTCGAGCGGGGCAGGTTTGCGCGTGAAGACTTCCAATGGGCCCGAGGTCAGCGACCTCGGCTACAACGATGATCTCTGGGTGCTTCATGATGAAAATGCGAATGCCAGCAGTGTCACAACAAGTGAGCCGATTGCTGTAGCGAACGCAGCGGTCCATGCCGATTTCAAATAAATCGTCGGTACCTGCGGCCTGGGCGGAAGACCGTAAGCCTCAGGTTCTCCAAGGATCAAAAAGAACGCGTGAATTCCGTGCACCGACGTGTCTGTCGGATCGTAAAGCTGGGCGTCTTCATAACCATGCTGGCGCAATTCTTCTACGCGCTTCGCTGCTCGTGGACGCAAATCGGCAAGGCGCCCGAAAACAATCGATTCCGTGGGGCAAACCTTGGCGCATGCGGGAACGAGCCCGCTTTTTTGCCGATCATAACAAAAGGTGCATTTGAACGCGCCGCCGGCGTTTGGCAGCGGTTGCGGGCGGCGATCAATTACGCCAAACGGGCAGGAAACAACGCAATAGCCACAGCCGTTGCAGACATCGTCCTGGACAAACACAGAGCCGACCTCAGTCCGCACAATCGAGCCGGTTGGACATGCCTCCAGGCAACCGGCCTCTTCACAATGTTTGCAGACATCGGAAAGAAAGACCCAGCGAAACGGGTCGTCTCCGTCGCCATTGCCTAACGAATGAGAACCGACGATCTGGACTCCTTTTTGGCGGTCTTGTTCGAGAAACAAAACATGCCGCCAGGTAGAAGCGCCGAGGTGTCCGGTGTTGTCGTAGGAGTTTCCTGACCAGGTAAAACCGTCATCGGGCACCTCGTTCCATTCTTTGCACGCGACCTCGCACGCCTTGCAACCGATGCACACAGTGGGGTCGGTAAAGAAACCAACTTCGACGTTTTCCTGCACATAACTGTGCCGTCGCTGGTTTGTGCTGTGCGTGCCTTCACCGATCATGGCTTTGCGTTGCTGCGCCGTGTTACAAGGTCGAATGGTTCCACCCTTGAACAGGTCCGGTGTAACGCCTCAACGATTAAATTCGTCGATGATTTTCTGCTCATTCCTTTCCTTCCGTCGCATGGCCGCCGCCACTTCTGCTCGTTGCCGCTTCAGGTTCTTCCGGATGCCGCTTCAATCCACCTTCCGGCGAGGCATGCTTCTTTAGGAACTCAGCAAACGCGCGTCCCTGCGGTAATCGGCCAGGCACAATGTTACAAGTGCATGCCTTCGCCTCCATGATTGTCACGTTTGGTTCGCCGGAGATCGTGAGAAGATCGTTCGCCGAGGCGCCGCGTATGAGCCCTGCTGTGCCGTAGTGAAAAGGCAACGCGATCTGATGAACTGTTTTGCCATTGAGCCTTAGCGGGCGAATGCGGCGGCTAACGAGGGCGCGCGCTTCAGCGGCAGCGCGCAGAGTGACCACGCAGACGTAATCGCCGTTATTAATCTGGAGTGTGTCTGCGAGCTCTGGCGACATTTCAGCGAACATTTCCGGCTGCAGTTCGGCGAGATGACTGAGGAAACGTGACATGCCGCCCGCAGTATGATGTTCGGTCAGCCGATAGGTGGTGAGTACGAATGGAAATCTCGAATCACCCGGAGGCGCAAACTGATTCTCACGACGCGGGAACCAATGTTCAGGCGGATTCGTCTGCCGCGGATAAAGCTCATTTGAAACCGGAGACTCGAGCGGCTCATAATGCGCAGGGAAAGGTCCGTCCTTCAATCCCCGTGGGACGTAAATCCAACCGAGACCATCTTCGTGCAGGATAAACGGCGCGTCCCCGGGAATGGCGTCGAGACCTTCGGCGCCTACTGCTGGCTCGAAGTCGGGAGGTTTCCCCTGCACAAACCCGGCAACATCGATGCCCGTCCATTTTTCGGAATCCCACCACACCAATTTTTTACGTTCGCTCCAGGGTCGCCCATCCGGTCGCGCGCTGGCGCGATTATAAATAATTCGGCGATCACTTGGCCAACTGAACCCCCAGCCATGGCCCAGATAATCTCGTGATTTGCGTGAGTTGGCCTTATTCACCCCATCGCGTCCGAACACACCTGAATAAATCCAGGCGCCGGATGCAGTAGAACCATCAGCTTTCAATTCTGCAAAACCATTGACCTGTGGGCCGTGATGAGGATTGCCTTCGCGATCCTTGCCACCGAAGAGGATCCCGTCGCGGCCGCCATCGCCGGCCCCAGCGGTTGCAGGGTCTGTGTACCAGCCGTTGATCTCGGCGAGGACCGCTTCCATTTTCGGATCTCCGAGCTCATCTTCCGGATACCACCAATCCAGCGCACGCAGCGCATCGTCGATTGGGTCGTTCAATTTTTTTGCTTTCGTGATTAAGCGCAGAGCGAGTTGATGTACAAACCATGCGTCCGAACGCGCGTCCTCCGGTGGATCGATCGCTTTTTCCCGCCATTGCAAAAGTCGCTGTGTATTTGTGAAAGCACCCTCTTTTTCGGCGTGTCCTGCAGCTGGGAAAAAGAAGACCTCAGTCTCGATCTCCTCAGGGTTCAACTCACCGCGTTCCACTTCTGGCGATTCGCGCCAGAAATTTGCCGATTCGGTCTCAACGAGCTCGCGCACCACCAGCCATTTCAATTTCGCCAGCGCGGTTCGCTGGAGCCGTGAATTGGGCGCGCCGACGGCCGGATTTTGGCCCATGAGAAACACGCCCTCCATTTTTCCGTCGAGCATGTCGTAGAGAAACTCGAAGAACGAATGATTGCCGGTGAGTTTGGGAAGGAAACGGTAGCCGAAATCGTTTTCAGCAGTCGCGTTTTTCCCATAATACGCTTTCAGAATGCTGACGATGTAGTTCGGGTAATTCGACCAGAGGCCTGTTTTCTTGGTGTAATTATCGACATAGATCTGAAGCGTTTCATCGCCTTTGCGTGGCATGGTCAGATAGCCGGGCAGAATGTCGTACAATGTCGGAATATCCGTCGAGCCCTGGATTGATGCATGACCGCGCAAGGCCAGAATTCCGCCTCCTGGTCGCCCAATATTCCCGAGCAGCAATTGCAGGATCGATGCCGCGCGGATGATCTGCACTCCCTTTGAATGCTGCGTCCAGCCGACTGCATAGCAGACTGCGGCGGTCCGTTCCGGGCCTGATGCAGCCGCGAGACAATGAGCCACCTTGTGAAACAGATCAGGCGGAATACCGCAAATCTTTTGCACCATCTCAGGTGTGTAGCGAGAGAAATGCCGCCTTAGTTTTTGAAAAACGCATTGCGGATCCTGCAATGTGAGATCGCGCTGCGGCCGGCTCAGGTCACCGCCTTTGTAAATCCAGCTGTCGCCTTCGTACGTTCGGGTCTCAGGGTTCCAGCCCGAGAAATAACCATCGTTATCTTCCGGGTCGCGGTAATCGTCGGACAAGATGCAAGAGGCGTTCGTGTAATGGACCACGTACTCATGAAAGTAAAGGTTGTGCTCGATCAAATGACTGATCAGCCCACCCAGAAACACGATGTCGGTGCCGGCGCGCAATGGCACCCAAATGTCCGCCAGCGCGCTGGTCCGCGAAAAACGCGGATCCACATGGATAATGGTGGCGCCGTGTTCCCTGGCTTTCATCACCCATCGGAAGCCGACGGGGTGTGCCTCGGCCATTGAAGAGCCTTCAATCAGGATGCAATCTGCGTTGGCGAGATCTTGTTGCGCGGTCGTAGCTCCGCCCCGGCCAAATGAGGTGCCCAGACCGGGCACCGTGCTGCTATGTCATATCCGGGCCTGGTTGGACACACAGACCATGCCCAGGCCTCCAGTAAACAATTTCTTAATTAAATAATTTTCCTCGTTATCGAGCGTGGCGCCGCCGAGATGACAGATCGCGGTCGTGTGATTGACTGCTGATCCGTCAACCTGCCTAACGAATGTGCGCCTGCGCGATTCCCATACCCGGTCGGCCACCATGTCCATGGCGCGTTCGAGCGACATTTCTGTCCATTCCTGGGATCGCGGAGCACGATATTTAACCTTCGTTTTTCGACGGGCATGGGTCAGCAACTGGTACGATGCCGCACCTTTTGGACACAGGTTTCCCTGACTGATGGGCGATTCCGGGTCGCCCTCAATGGACACCAGTTTTCCGTCTTTGTGATAAATCAATTGCCCGCATCCAACTCCGCAATACGGACAAATGGAGCGCGCGATTTTTGCATCATCGGTACGTGCATGCATCGCGCGCGTTTTCTCGGACATGGCCTCAACCCCGGTACCGTCCTTTCGCTCCCGAATTTGCCTAACGAGCGGCCATTTTGAAAGCAGCGCGAACATGATTTTAAGCCATTTCTCCGCGGCGGGAGCGGACTTCAGTCGTTTGAAATTCTCATGGTGAAGTTGACTAAGCGAGCAAAAACAACCGCAGCTGGACAAATTACACCGGTTTTTCTCCTCGTGGCGCCCTGGCCCAGCGTTCAATGTTTATTCCCATATCGAACGCGTAATTCTGGAAGGGGCTGAGTAACAACTTGGTTCCATCCGGTAAATGCGGTTGATCGCGGGTTATGCGCGCTGCTACGGTCAGTTGAATTCGAAGGTTCCCGTGAGTGATCTCCTTTTCGCCCGCTCTCAGATGGGCATGTCGCTGGCCTTTCACATCGTGTTTGCCGCCATTGGAATTGGCCTGCCGGTTTTGATGGTGATCTCGGAAGCGCGTTATCTTCGCACGAGTGATCCGGTTTTTTTGGAGCTGGCAAAACGATGGTCGCGCGGTGCAGCCATTCTTTTTGCCGTGGGCGCTGTTTCAGGAACAGTACTCTCGTTTGAGCTCGGTCTGCTATGGCCGCGCTTCGTGGAAAAATCGGGCGCAATTATCGGGATGCCGTTTTCGCTGGAGGGTTTTGCGTTTTTCACAGAAGCGATTTTTTTCGGCTTATATTTGATGGGATGGAAGCGTCTGCCGCCGCTGTTGCATTGGTTCTGTGGCGTGCCCGTAATTTTGGGCGGAGTTACATCCGGCATTTTCGTTGTGACAGCCAACGCATGGATGAACACCCCGGCCGGTCAGCGATCCCAACCTCGAAAGATGATCGCGCATCGGTTGATTCGCTTCTTTTCGAGCTGCTCGCCATATCGGCTTTCAGTCCATTCGTCTATGCCAACGACCTGCATTGTCGAAGATCTTCCAAGCACAATTGGCAACCGAGGCGGTTGCCTACAGGTGGTAAGCGCCATCCGACAGGACGGGCATCTACGATAAATACAGAATTACACGCCTACGGTTGCGTTATGGACGATACGCTCCAACTCGGATTTCCGTTGTGGGTCCGATTAACCCACTTCTTCAACTTTCTCTTCATTACGCTACTCATTCGGAGCGGTATTGAGATCATCGGTGCGCATCCGAAGTTTTATTGGCGCGACGACTCTTTGCCAGGAAGTGAATGGTTTCGCTTGACGAAAAAACGACCGCCAAAGGACCGGCTCTGGACGTCAGAGGATGAAGTCGAGCCGATGTCTCGATGGATCGCTTTACCGGGAGAGAACAACCTTGGACTGGGTCGTCATTGGCACTTCTGGGCCGTGAACGGCTGGCTGCTGGCTGGTTTGATTTACGTCGTCCTGCTCTTCGCGACGCCTCAGTGGCGACGCCTTTTGCCAACGTCGTGGGACATCTTCCCGGCGGCATGGCAGGCTATAGTGGACTACCTGCATTTTCGACTGCCTCCTGAGGGAAATCCGTTCAATGCGATTCAACAACTCACCTACTGTTTCATTATTTTCATCCTGTCGCCGCTTCAAATTGTTACCGGAGTAATGATGTCGCCGGCGCTGGGTGCGCGGTTCCCCTCGTTTCCCAGAATATTAGGCGGCCGCCAAGCGGCACGAAGTCTCCACTTCATCGGACTGATCGTTTTTATTGGTTTCATCGTCGTTCATGTCAGCTTGGTGTTTGCACATGGTTTTGGCCGCGAGATGGCGAAAATCGTTCTCGGCGATGAAACATCGTCTTATGCGCTCGCCACGATCATTGGACTATTGGCAATTGGCGCCGTGATCGTCTTCAATATTTGCGGACAGAGGTATTCGTTGGCCTCGCCGTCGCAAGCAAAGCGCTTGCTGGAAATCGGCATTGATCCCTTGCGACGGCTTCTTTTTCGTCATTGGCATTCCCGGCAAGAGTATCCACGCGTTTCAGCGTATGCGCGTATCAATGGAAAACCGCCGCGTAACGAAATCTATGAGCGCCTGGCCGCGGCCAATTTCACAGACTGGCGGCTCGAAGTAGGCGGGTTGGTAGAACAAAACTTAAGTCTCTCGCTGAATGATCTGCATCAAATGCCGCGCCGGACACAAACCACGTTGCACTGCTGCATCCAAGGCTGGAGCTACTTCGCGCAGTGGGCGGGCGTCTCGGTTTCCTCCATTATAGATATGTGCGGGCCGCTGCCGAATGCTCGGTTTCTGGTTTTCCACACTTTGGATGAGAAATGGGAGAAACCAACTCACGGCTATTACTACGAAGTAATCGCCCTGGAACTCGGCATGCAGCCGCAGACCGTCTTGGCATATGAAATGAACGGCCGACCGCTACCGATTCCTCACGGAGCGCCGCTGCGATTGCGTGTTGAGAATCAATTGGGATACAAAATGGCCAAATGGATTAACCGCATCGAGGTCGTGAACAGCTTTAAGCAGATCGGGAAGGGACAGGGCGGTTGGCGCGATGATTTGCTGCATTATTATCCGTTGGATGCCGGGCTTTGAGCAACGCCAGTTCAGTCTATGGCTGTTCCTCACTCAACCGAGTCTGTAAGCCATAGCCAAGAACGCGATTCGGTCACGAATCTAAAACCCGCCAGCGGATCCGTCTTACGACTGACATTTTTTTCAAGCGCCACCACCTGAAAGGCCCGGCCGAGCATCTCGGGATGCAGCAAAGTTTGAAGCGCGCGCGCGGTTTTGTGACCAGCCTGCGCGTTTGGAGATGGTGGTTGCAGAAGATGGGGCCACGTTGAAATGAGACCGGTGAGGAAGTGATGTTGGTCGGTGAAACCGGCAACGTGCAGTCCGGCCGCCTGCGCACGGCGCACAATGCTTGTCCAGTCGACGTGCATGGTGATGTCTGCGTAACCGATTTGTTCAAAAGGCGAATCGAGCTGTCGATGCCGGGCGCGGACCTGAATTTCGCGAGGAAAGAGAGCGCTCGAATGCCCGTAATCAACGATGATCGCGTAACCCTCCTGCAGGTTTGCCGCCAGCTCCTCGATCCAGTCGAGAGCGACCTGATTAGGTGCTGCGTGCGACGATGGACGATCGATGAATACGAACTCGCCATCGCGAATGCCGACCTGCTTTTCCACGTCATGCTCAATCAGCCGTACCGGCATCGCGTCCAGAAGTTCGTTTGAAAAATGCACGCCTTTGAACGGTTCGAGCGACTGGCGCCACGCAACTTTCTCCTGGAAGGGTTCCAACCTCCGCGATTGACGTTCTCGCAACGCGGCAAATGGCTCGATGATTTGATAGCGCAAAGCCTCGAAAAATTCTGGTGCGCGTAATTGCGCGGATTGCAGAACGTCACTGGCAAACTGGCCATCGTGGGCGCCCTGCTCAACGATGACAAACTGATCGCTTTTGCCGAGTCGGTTCCAAATCTCGGCAAACTGTGCCGCCATCAGCTGTCCGAAGAGCGGACCGACGCTGACATTAGTGAAATAATCGCCCCGCCGGCCGATTGCGCAGCGACCGGAGGAATAATACCCGTGCTCGGAGTGATAAAGCGCCTGTTGCATAAACCAGGCGAACGAGACCGGTCCTCGTTTTGCGATTTCCTTCTGGATCAGGCTGATCAATTCAGGATTTCCGTTCGTGTCGTTCAACACTCAATGCTCAAGCCTCCAGCCCTAATGCTCAACTGCGCTGAGCAGTCCATTCGGCATTGAGCGTTGGGCGTTTGGGCGTAACTTGGGCGACCTAGTCCTTCGTTTAAAGCTTGAGACCGACTGCCACATATCTGAGGCCTCCCCCGGGCTATCGCTTTCGGCCACCTTGGTATTTCAGACCGTGGTTTTACGTGCCGATTGCGCTGATTGCGATTTTGGCCGTCGTGCTGGCAGTCTACCTCTCCAGTATCGCCGCGGATCTTCAGGCGCAGGCCAAAGCTTTCGACCTGGGCAAGCTCGAGCAAATGGAATCCGCCAGCGTGATCCTTGATCGCAACGGCAAGATCTTCGGTCAAATTTATGTCGAGAATCGCGAGACGGTCCCGTACGACCAGTTGCCTCCGGATCTGATTAACGCGGTCATTGCGGTGGAGGATGCAAAATTTTATCAGCATCACGGCTACGATCTCGTTGGGATCATCCGCGCCGCGTTGAAAAATTTAATTGCCGGGCATGTGCGGCAGGGCGCGAGCACCATCACTCAACAGCTGGCCCGCAACAGTTTCTCGCTCAAGCAAAAAACGTTTCGTCGCAAGCTCCTCGAGATTTTTCTGGCGCAGCGGATTGAGGACAACTTCAGCAAGCAGAAAATAATGGAGTTATATCTCAACCGGATCTATTTCGGCGGTGGACTGTACGGAGCCGAAGCAGCGTCGCGGGGTTACTTTGGCAAACCGGCCCGCGAAATGTCGCTGGCGGAATGCGCAACGCTGGCCGGTCTAATCAAGAGTCCAAACAGGTTATCGCCGTGGACCGATCGCGCGAACTCACGTGACGCGCGCGACTATGCACTGGACCGGATGCGCGAGCTGCGCTTCATCAGTAGCGACCAATACACAAACGCGCGAGCGCAGGAAATCGTGGTGAGCAGCCGGCAAAACGCGCAGGGACAAACCTACGCAGTCGATTACATCCGGCAGCAGGTAATTGCCGCTGTTGGATGGGACCGGGCAATCAACGAAGGCTATCGCATTAAGACGACAATCGATGTCGATCTTCAAAAGGCTGCCGAAGATTCTTTACGAGCCAATCTTGAACAGATTGAGCAGCGCCCCGACTACGATCACCAGACTTACGCGCAGTATGCCGGGCTCTTTCGAAAGGCCAAGTCGAATGGCACGACTTCTAATCTGCCTGCGCCCGAGTATCTCCAGGGCGCGGTCATCGGTCTCGACAATGCAACGGGCGACATCATGGTGCTGGTTGGCGGACGCGATTTCGAGCACAATCAATACGATCGCGCGTTACAGGCTCATCGGCCCGCCGGTACTGCCATGTTGCCGTTTGTTTATGCCGCAGCTTTCGAAAAGGGAATGTATCCCGGCTCCGTGGTCGAAGACTCTCCGTTGGATAATCGCGCGGTGATGATTGGCGGGACCACCGGAATTCTTGGCGAATGGGGACCGGAGAGTGCTGAGAACACCTACGAAGGCGCGATGACGGCCAGACAAGCGCTCGCGAAATCGAAGGATGGCGCAACTATTCGAATTGGAATGGACGCCGGAATCGATGCTGTGCTGCAGCTTTGTGCCTCCGCCGGCATTCATTCTCCACTGCGGCCGTATCCGGCAACATTTCTCGGCACGAGCGAAATCACCCTGGCCGAGCTCGCGTTGGCGTACACGATATTTCCGAACGGCGGCTGGAGGGCGAACACGTCGCATATCCTGGAGCGGATCGAGGAAAAAGACGGAACGCTGGTTTGGGACGCCAAACGAGAGAGCATCCGGAAACTCGTGATCAAACCTGAAACTGCTTACGAAGTGCATTCCTGCCTCGCGGACGCATTGGAGTCGGGAACGGGAAAAACTGCCTTTACGGAGTTTGGCCTGAAGAAATTTCCCGCCGGAGGTAAAACCGGGACTGCCTACGATTTCACAGACGCGTTATTTGCTGGATATGATTCCAATTTTACCTGCGCCGTCTGGACGGGCTTCGATAAGCCGCAAAAAATTTATCGCGGTGCGTTTGGACGCGAGCTGGCGCTGCCAGTCTGGGTGGCCGTCAT
This sequence comes from Candidatus Udaeobacter sp., assembly GCA_035652195.1. GTDB lineage: Bacteria > Verrucomicrobiota > Verrucomicrobiia > Chthoniobacterales > UBA10450 > Udaeobacter. Next base: position 20,729 of record DASREH010000024.1, read on the forward strand.
GAATGCCGCAGCTGAGCATTATCCGCCACACGAGATCAAACACCCCGCACTTAAACAAGTGGAGATTTGTTCAAGATCCGGGCTGCTTGCGACTGACAAATGTTATGACGCAATTCAGGCCGCGAGCGGCGACACCGTTCAGCGACGTACCACTTACATGGAGATTGGCACGCAATCCCAGGTTCCTACCCAACCTTGTACTATTCACGGTGAGCCGCGTGCTCGCCTGGCGCGTTTCTTTTCGTCAAGCGACCTGCCCAGGGCTGAGTTGGCAGTTGATGTGAGCGGGGTCGCGCCTGTGGCCGTAAAAAGCCCAACCTTGTTGGCGGAAACGGATCCTTACAATTCTCTGAAGCCAACGGTGAAACCGGAGCCTCCGGCGGAGCCGGCAGGTGATGCGGTGGCAGCTCAAAAACCATCCGGAACCAATGGTGATACCGCTGTGAAAACGACGGATCTAAGTGGAACGACTGCGGCTAATCAACCGGCAGGATCTGTTCCCGAAATTCGCAAGGCAATTCCCGTCCAACCTCAGGATCAGAAGCCGGTCGAAATCCGGCGTGCCATTCCCGTTAAACCTCTGGAGCAGGAAGGCGAGGACGGAACTCTTTTGAAACAGGGAGCTACGCCGCCGGAAGACGAGTAATTTTCGGCCTGCTCAATCCCACCTCGGCTCGGAAACAATCATGAACTCTGACGACGCGCGTGGCTTTCGATTGACAGTTCTCAATCCGATGGGCCGTGACCGGGAGCAGCAGTTCCAGGATTTGCCTGCGCCGGATGAAGGCGCTCATTCACCCCTCAACTTTCACGCTTTTGCCGCGTGTACTCGCGGAGCTTTTCACCGCGACACGCGTCCAGCTCTCGGCGAGAACACGCCGGTTCTTCTTTTGCTGCGCGGTGATTTTCGCGCTTCCGAACGCGCACTGGCTGATCTAAAGAAACACGGTCGCACCGTCGTCGTTTCGTTAAAGGAGACCGGGCTTCATCAAATCGCGCAACAATTATCTAACCCTGTCAGGTTGTCGCGCTTCATGAAGATTCTGGCCGAAGCTGATGGATGCCTCGCGACAACGCCGGAAGCTGCCGAACTCTATCAAAGCGTTCGCCGGAACCTCGGCGGAGTGGCATTCATTCCCACACCTTATCCTGTGGAAGATCAGCGATGGAATTTTGGTTTAGCTCCCGATGAGCAATCTGGAATCTTTGTTGGGACCCGGGAATGGGATGTGCCCTCGCGTAATCATCTCGCAGCACTGCTGGCGGCGCGGCAGGTTTGCGAGGTTATGGGCGAACCGGTCAGCGCGGTTAATCTCGATCGGAACAAAGGACGACGTTTGCTTGGTGAATTGAAATTTCCCAAGGGAAAACTGCATGTAATTGAGGACCGGAAATCCTACCCCGATTACCTGAGAGAGATCGCGCGGCATAAGTTCGTGCTTCAACTCGACCGCAGTCGTGTGCCCGGGCAGGTGGCAGGCGACGCGCTGCTTTGCCGAATCCCGTGTGTCGGTGGCGACGGCGCGATTGATCGAATCGCGTTTCCGAAAAGTTCCGGCGAGTGCCGGACGATGACGGAAATCATTTCGATGTGCGTCGATTTGCTAAAGAATGCGGATTTACGCAGAGCAGTCGTGGCGGAGGCTGAATTACGTGCACAAGAGCACCTTTCGTTTCGGGTGGCCCGTTCGCAATTGGCCAGGTTTTTTACTCAGCTTACCCAGCGAGAGAGCTAAACCATAAAGTGCTGCGGACGCGTGTGGCGCTCGCGTCACGTGGCTTAAGCAACGAAGCGGGCGATCTCGCGATACAGATCCGGATTATCGGAGCAAAAGGTGCAGAGCTGCGTCGTGATAAAACCCGAGAGCGCCGCCAAAGGCCGAAAACTACCAGTTTTCGGCGCGGGGGTTGTAGAACGAAAGGTTTCGAGTGCAATCACCGCTGCAGCTGTGCGGTTCTCGACGTTCAACTTCGCCAGGATGTGTTCGACGTGTTTGCAAACTGTTCCGGTTTTTGCGCCGAGAATCACGCCAATATCGTAATTACTTTTCCCCTGGGAGATCCAGAAGAGGACCTCAGCTTCGCGCCGGGTCAGTTTTAATGAAGCCAACGCGCTCACGATGCTCTGATCGGGGAGAGCCGCACAATGCATGCTGACTCTGGTTAACAGAGACCGGTATGTCGGGCAACAGAATTCGTACGCAATTGTGCGTATTCCCAAAGAACCCGCCAAGTCGCCAAAATGCCGGCATCATGAAAACCATCATCCTCCAAAC
>DASREH010000025.1:0-7874 GCA_035652195.1 Candidatus Udaeobacter sp.
GTTGCCTCGAATAATCAGCATGTTCTCGTCATTGTTTGTGGTGGACGCTTCACTAAAGTTTGCCGAGCCGGACACCACCAGTGGGTTTGCGCCCAGGGGATCCACCAGCATGTATTTTGTATGCAGGTATCGCACGTTAACGTTTAATCCCGAAAGCTGCTCGACCAGCCAGCGATTGAACGCGCCTTTACCCAGGCGCGATCCAATCCCGAACTTGTTAGCTTTCATCCTTCTCAGCTTGATAATTTCCGCTTCGTTGGCGAGTCGCTGTTCCTTGGTCCTTGTTGGTCCACTCATCGCTTCCATCAATGCGTACCGCAGTTTGGCGGTTCCATTTCGGTAGGCGTCCTGGAAACGTTTGTTCATGCCGAAAGCAAACGTCATGAACAATGCTTCCTGAGCGCCAGTGGCCTGCCCGGCATACCAATCCAGCGCATTCAAATTGTCGCGCGGACTAAAGATTGAAGTGATTTTTTTCGCCAGCGGGTCGGATGGCAGCGGAGTTTTGCCAGCCAAAATCGCAACGTCCGCAGATTTCGCCGTATTTTTCCTTAGCTCGTTCCAAAGCCATAAATACCGCTGCGCAACGTCGTTCCTCTCGCAAATATGGACAACATTGCTGTGTCCATAAATTCCGCCCACGCTGAAATTGGTCGAACCGGTAAGTAACGCCTGCGCAGCAGCGCCTTTCGTCAGCACGATTGTCTTGTTGTGCGAGAGCGTCAGGCCCTTTGCGTTCCGGGGAAAACAAATGTCCGCCAGACCAAATTTCTGGATGGCGGCCTCATTGGCTGTCTTTTGCTCGTCGTTTTTTGCGTGGTAAAGAACCTGCACATCTGCGCCGCGATCACGCGCGGCGCCAAGCGCGCGGAGTACTCTTTCATCGGTGAATTCATAAGCGCAGACCCGCAACCCCCACACGCCGTCAACTGCGCGACCAATGAAATCCGCAATGGATTCGGCCGCTCCTCGCGAAAGCCAGGTGAACGCAGCAGGTCCAATCTCGTTAGGCCGTTTATCTCCAAAGACCCGCGTGTACTCCTGAGACGCAGCCGCACCTCGATTGAAATGAACATGATGCGTGCGGCCGTGCTCGCTCTCGGTGCTAATCTTCACCGCTACTTTTTCGGATAGCTGCGGATCCGCAGGAGTTCCTCTTAGAGCAAATACCCCGTACGTGTACTCGTGCTCAGGCTTGGCGGAAAAGTCCGACCAGGTGAAGCCTTGAATAGGATGGCGCCGCGTCGAATAAAGCATTCCGGGTGGCGGAGACGGCTCTACGCTGGCGAAAGTCTTGTATCCTGAGAGCCAGTACTTTTCGCCCTCGGTATGATCTTCGCGTCTCAATGCAAATCCAAGTAACCCCGCGCAATTCTGTTCGGGGAAATCGATTCCAAGGAGCACCACGTGGGTCCCGGCAATCGCCTGAACAGTGAGATCACCTTTTGTATTTTTGTTTCGCATCGTCGGCTAACACCGTTCCGACAGGGGCTGAGTCGAATGTGTAGCAAAGATGCGAGCTGTTTAAAAGCAGCATCGTGAAGCGGTGAAGCGCGATGGAGCGTGCTTCACCGCTCCCCGGTCGAACCATGTTATTTGCAGGCTTCACGCGGCCATTCGCGCGTTTCTTCCAGCGACTCGCCCGTTTCCAGCAGGCTCTTGAGACTGGCCAGGATATGTGGCCATCCGTTCGACACGGCCTGGATGAACTTTGAGCCGTCCTTCTCGATTTCGTGAATGACAGTGAGCTTCACCGACTTGCCCTCGGGTTCCAGCTCATAAGTCAGCCGCGAATAACCTTCCGATTTCAGTTCAGGGCGAAATTCATTGCGCCACTTCAACACGAGGCGTCGCGCTGGTTCTATTTCGACGACTTCGCCGCTGTCAGTAATTAAGTCGCCCGGAGCCTTGATGCGCCATGAAGCGCCGGGTTTCCACTCAGATTCCTGCACTGTATTTACCCAGAATTGTCGCGTGAATTCCGGCTCGATCAGCGCTCTCCACAATTTCTCTGGCGTCGTGCGGATATAAGTGACGTATACGAATTGATCTTTTTTCATAGAACTACGTTGATTTGTTTTTTTTGGTTTTCTTTTGTCCGCCACGGCGGGTTCGTCGTTCGGCGGATTCGAGACCTTTTTTGAGATCGCTCAATGCCTGAAGGCGATGGCGTTCGTATTTGCCGATCCAACGCTCGTAGATCTCGTGTAACGGCATTGGATTGAGATAATGCAGCTTTTCGCGTCCACGCCAGGCCACGGCAATCAGGTTTGCTTTTTCCAGCAACACCAAATGTTTCGTTACCGCCTGCCGCGTCATGTCCAGGTGCTCGCATAACTCGCCTAGCGTCTGTCCATTTTCCTGGCGCAATTCGTCGAGCAATTTTCTTCGACTACCGTCGGCCAGGGCCTTGAAAACCGCATTCATCACCCGAAATATGCAACCATTTGGTTGCATGTCAAATTTGGCGCTTACGGGTCCGTTTGTCCAAATTCCATTAGGGTCCTAGCCACAAACGGAACCGGTGAGTGCCGCCTCTCCTCTGGATTACTTGTCAGTCGTAACTTCTGCTGCAGTGTCCCGTACTACACCGAACGATTATGAACACGCCTTCGCCAACGCCGGATGCAATCCTGCAAACCGCTTTTGGATTTTGGAACTCCAAGGTCCTGCTGACAGCGGTCACGTTTGATCTATTCACCAGCCTCAGCCAACGACGGCTCACGGGCGCGGAGATTGGCAAAGAGCTCGGTCTGCACCCACGGGGCATCGCTGATTTTCTTGATGCGCTTGTGGCAATGAAGTTCCTCGACCGCGAGGGAGACGGTCCTGAAGCGAAATACTTCAACACGCCCGCCACTGCTCTTTATCTTGATCGCAATAGCCCGCGCTACATCGGCGGAATTCTGGTTATGCTCAATCAACGGCTCTTCAAGTATTGGGATGACCTGCCGGAAGGCCTTCGGACCGGCAAGGCACAAAACGAAACGAAGCACGGCCAGAAAAGCATTTTTGAGGAGCTGTATGCCGACCCCGGAAAGCTTGAACAGTTTCTGGATGCCATGGCAGGCCTTTCACGGATCAATTTCGAAGCTCTCGCGGAAAAATTTGATTTCTCCCGCTATCACAGCCTGTGCGATGTCGGTGGGGCAACGGGATTACTCTCCATCGAAGTCGCAAAGAAGCACCCAAACATTGAGTGCATCAGCTTCGATCTGCCGCCGGTGAAACCCGTGGCGGAAAAACGCATTGCCGCAGCCGGCTTGACCGATCGCATTCGCGTCGCATCGGGCGATTTCTTCCAGGACCCGCTGCCCAAGGCTGACGTGATCACGATGGGAATGATTCTGCACGATTGGAACCTGGAGAAAAAGTTGAAGCTAATTCGCGCTGCCTACGATGCCTTACCGCCGGGTGGCGCGTTCATAAGCGTGGAAGCACTCATTGACGATGCGCGCCGCGAGAATGTCTTCGGCCTGCTCATGTCGCTAAACATGCTGATCGAATTTGGCGACGCCTTCGATTACTCCGCCACGGATTTTGAAAAATGGTGTCGTGAAACAGGTTTCAGCCGCTTTGAAGTGATTCATCTTGCGGGACCCTCCAGCGCCGCGATCGCTTACAAATAGAGTGACCCCACGTGCAATCATCAGCGGCTGTGCCAGGAGCGCTGCTGCGTTCGCATTCGAAGACACCGCCACTATCATGTCGGGCATCAACACACGCGAAGTGAAATCGGGCGGCATCGCGGTTCGACCAGACAAGTTTATCGTCAGGTCTGCGTCGCTTCGCCTCCAGGCATTAACATAAGCGCATGAAGTGGGTGGTATTTCTTCGGGCGGTAAACGTCGGCGGCGCGAATCGGTGCCAGCCGGCGCTGATCGCGAAACAGTTGTCCAAGTTCGGTGTAATCAACCTCGGCGCCGTCGGCACTTTTGTTGTGCGCGAAAGTGTTGCCGAATCCGTTCTGCGTGCTGCCATTGCCAGGCAGTTGCCATTCAAATGCGAGATCATAATCTGTCCCGCACGCGACATCCTCAACCTTGCCTCAAAAGATCCATTCGCAGAGCAGCCCTCCGGCCCGGACTTCACTCGATTCGTCAATGTATTAGCAAAAACACTTCCGTCGCCGCTTGTGGTTCCTTTTAGTTTGCCATCGACTAAAGACTGGTCGCTCAAGGTTATTGCGATTGAGAACAGATTTGTTCTGGGATTGTATCGCCGTCACATGAAAGCCATCGGCTACCTCGGTAAACTGGAAAAACTTTTGGGCGTTCCGGCCACCAACCGCAATTGGAACACGATACAAAAGGTCGCGAGTATTCTTTCTGAGCGTTAACTCCAGTGGGAGAACAGGCGTGAAGTTCTGCTTGTTTCAGCAGTCTACCAGCGTGTACGCGCGAAACGTCTCATTGAAGTCCCTCGGGCAAACCAATAGAATCGCCGCCAGACGCACCATCCATTATGCCCCACACACCTCTTGCTAAACTCCTTCGGCGGGCAGCGTCCGCAGCAGCCCAAGACGACCCGCGTAATGCATTTGCAGATGATTCCGCCATTTCGCGTCGTGAATTCATTCGAACGGTTTCTACGGCTACGGCCGGATTAGCCCTGCCGGTATCACTGTTCGCCACAAAACCAATTTCCACCGATGCGCGGGTCGTTGTGGTCGGCGCTGGCCTCGCTGGATTGACCTGCGCTTATCGTTTAAAACAAAGTGGCGTGATCGCCACTGTTTATGAAGCGAATACGCGCGTCGGCGGACGTTGTTGGACGCGACGTGCTGATTTCGACCAGGGACAGATTGCAGAACATGGCGGCGAACTCATTGACCAGGGGCATACAGCGGTTCGCCATCTCGCGCAGGAGCTCGGTCTGCGGCTGGATAATTTGCTCAGGGCGGAACCAAATGGTTCCACGATCTTCCTCCACTTCGATGGCGCGGCCTATTCCTATCGCGATGCCGTTCGTGATTTAAAGAAAATATGGCAACCGCTTCATCGCGATCTCGTCGAAGCAAGTTACCCCACACTTTATAACAACTACACTACGCGCGGCGCGCAGCTCGATCAGATGTCGATTACCGACTGGATCAATCAGACTGTGCCCGGCGGGCTGGATTCGGCCCTTGGGCAGTTGCTGGAAGTGGCTTACACAATCGAGTACGGGGCCGAATGCGACCTCCAGAGCGCTCTCAATCTCATCTATCTGCTCGGCTATAACAGCCCTGGCCAATTCACCGTTTTCGGCCAGTCTAACGAGAAGTATCACGTTCGAGGCGGAAACGATCAGATCGTTAGCCGGCTAGCTGACTCGTTAGGCTCACAGCTCCTCACAGGCCAGGCGCTGGCGGCGCTGCGCCGAAATCCCGACGGCACTTACAGGCTTACATTTCAGATCAGTGATCAATTTGCCGATGTCACCGCCGACCACGTCGTGTTGGCGTTGCCGTTCTCGATTCTGAAGAACTCTGTCGACCTAACGGAAGCCGGATTCAGTGAGCTCAAAAAGATTGCAATCCAGGAACTCGCGATGGGTTCGAACTCTAAGCTCAACCTCCAGTTTGACTCGCGCCCCTGGGCCGCGCTTCGTTGCAACGGCGAGACTTACTCCGATCGCGGTTATCAAGCGACGTGGGAAGTATCACGCGCCCAAACCGGAAACGCTGGTATCCTCGTCAATTACACAGGCGCCCAGGTGGCGGATACTTTCGGTAACGGCACTCCGGAGGAACACGCCGCGGAGTTTCTCGCTCAGATCGAGCCGGCGCTACCCGGATTGAGCTCGCGATGGAATGGACGTGCCACAGTCGATTGGTGGGCCGGTAATCCTTACACTCGCGGCAGCTACAGCTACTGGCAGGTCGGTCAATATACCCGCTTTGCCGGCATCGAAGGCGAGCCGGAAGGCGCCGTTCATTTCTGCGGCGAACACACTTCAATCGACGCTCAGGGTTATTTGGAAGGCGCGGTGGAAACCGGCGAGCGCGTTGCGGACGAGATCATCTCGGCTTTGCGCTAAGTCGTATCGTCCACTCCAAATTTAAAGCCGGTGCGTCTCTGCGGCGTCTACAGCGGTATGAGATGACGGGCTTTTAATAGCGGCCCAGCCCCGAAATGATCGCCCTAGGCAGTTTGAACGAGTTCAGCGTTTCCAGATCCAAAACCTCGCTCCCGCAATTCTTCTTCACGATGATAACGTTCCCGTGCACTCAGGATGCTGGCCCGGCCGAGGTACCCGATAACTTTTTTCGCGTCCGAACGATCCACCACCGGTAAGCGGCCAATGTCGTGGCGCAGCATACGCGCGATGGCGTCGTGCAAAGTTTCATCCTCATACGCAACGATCAGATTGCTCGAGCCGACCTCGAGCACTGTTGTCTTCGAATCTCGCGATCGATCAAAAGCACGCACCACGTCGCCGCGTGTGATAATTCCCACTAGCTCGCCTGCCTCATTACCAAGTAATGTGCCCTGTCGAGTACAGATCAATGGGTCGCCGCTGGCAACGCGAGCGGAAAAACGCGGCAACGGCGTATTAGCCGGGATCAACGGAACATCTTTGTCCATCACGTCACGCACCCGCAACAACTCAAACAAATCGACGCTGTATTCACGCGCGATATGCTGCCCGCGACGCGCAAGTTTTTCGGTGAGAATGGAACGGCGCAAAAGCAAAACGGTAACCGCCAATGCCGCCACCGAACCACCAAGCAACGCTGGCAACGCGTTGAGATCGTGGGTCAGCTCGAGCAGGAAAAATATTCCAGTCAACGGCGCGCGCATCGTTCCACCCATCATTGCTGCCATACCGACTGCCGCCCAGAGACCGACGTCGCCTGTGTGTGCGAATTGTCCCATCCCGGCGCCGAGCGCGCCACCGATAATGAGCAATGGCGCAAGCACACCGCCGGATGTTCCGGAGCCCAGGGCGATGGACCAGACTAACGATTTCCCAATCATCAATCCAATCAGCGCGGCACCCAGGATTTCTCCACGGAGCATTCCGTGAATAAGTTCATAACCGACACCAAGGACGCGCGGATCGATCCAGCCGCCAATCCCGACAAACACCGCTCCAATCGCCGGCCACCACATCCAGTGAATGGGCAATTTGGCGAACGTATCTTCGCACCAGTAAACAAGTCCCGTCAGTAAGCCCGAAGCAAACCCGGTGGCAATACCAATGCCGCACGCGATGAGAATTGCGTTCCATCCCAACGGTGGATGTGCAGCAACGGGAAATATTGGGCCGGCGCCAATCAATGGAATCCGAAGCAACCACGCCACCAGCGTCGCCACCACGACTGGGATAAAACTGCGCGGCCGCCACTCGAACAACAGAAGTTCAACTGCGAGTAACGTGGCGGCGATTGGCGACGCAAACACCGCCGACATTCCGCCCGCGGCTCCGGCAACCAGCAGCGTTTTTCGTTCCGCCGCGCTTAAATGAAATAGCTGAGCCAGGATCGAGCCGAAGGCACCGCCTGTCATTATAATCGGACCTTCAGCTCCAAAAGGTCCGCCGGTGCCAATGGAGATGGCGGAGGATATCGGCTTGAGCACGGCAACTTTTGGCTCAACCAAACTACGGCCCAGAAGAATGGCTTCGAGCGCTTCGGGGATTCCATGGCCGCGAATTTTTTCGGAGCCGTAACGAGCCATCAATCCGATGATGATTGCGCCGACAACCGGTGCTGCGATCACCCAGATGCCCAGATGATTATGCTCAAGCGACCCGAGCACAGGCGAGAACCGCTGAAAAAACACAACATTAGTAATTTCGGCGATGAGCCAGAGCAGCGCCTTGGCCACCAGCGCGCTGATCACTCCTACTGGCAACGCGAGGCCAACGAGAATAAGCAGCCGCGAATC
>DASREH010000026.1:0-4566 GCA_035652195.1 Candidatus Udaeobacter sp.
CTGAGGCAGGCTACGGGCGCGACAATCATCGCAGCCTGAGTTGCGGCAAAGAAGCTGTCATTATCCCTGGGCCATAGCGCCTACAACCATCAGAAGGAAGCCAGTCGCCACGGCAATCGCGACTTTGGTCTCAACAGATAAGCTCACAATTTTCCTCCTATTCGTGGCAATCCACATCACCACATTTTTGTTTTTTGCCTGTTTGGTGTCGCTTCGAATTTCAGTGCGGTTATGGATGTAGAACGGGTACGTTCCAGGTTAGCTCCGCATAACACGGCATCCGCCGCACATTGCTGTTCAGCGAGTTATTCTCAGAGCTTCACGCAAGTTAATGAAACCACCTGGAACGGATAATTCCGAATCACGGATGTGTGACCGATGAGCGATGTGAAACACGGAGGTACATCACCACCAAAGCAACCAAATGTCAGAGGCTGCACGATTTATGGTTGGGCGATCCATACAGTTACGAAACGTTTGCTTCATGAAAGCAGGGAAATTCGAAGAAAGCTGAATAGATCGCGGAAAACCAACGACTAAAACATTATCGTTATGAAAAAACTTAGTAGCTTATTAATAGCCTGTTCACTGGCGCTAGCGGGAACTGCCCTGGCGCAACAGCCAGTCGAACAGCGATCACCGTCCAAGGGCAAGCGCGCCCCTGAAAAAGCGCACGCGCCTCAAGGGCAGCCAAGGCAGAATGCTGCGAAACCTCAAACTTCAGCTCCCAGACAGCAACAACGGGCAGCTGCCAAGGAACGCGGCACTGCAAACGATTCTGCCGCAACGAAGCAGCGGGGAACAGCCAACGAATCTGGTGCAGGAAAAAGAGAGAAGCACGAACCTGCAACCGCTCCAGAAACAAATGCTTCAGGTGAACGCCAGGCGCCGACACCTCGTGGTAAGCAGCAGGCAGAGGGACGCCAAAAGGGATTGAAAACGCCTGCTCCTGCAAATGCGAAAGCGTCGCCGCGGGGAACTCCGGCAACGGCGGGAGCCAGGGCAAGTGTCGCGCCGGCAGCTCCGCCGACTTCGCCAGCCGCGCAGCAGAATGCCCAGGCCAGAGCAAGGGCGGGCGCTGGAGCGAAAGCGAAAAAACCTGAGCCGCAGAAGGTGCAACAGATCAAAACGCAGCACGCTAACTTTAAGGCGCAACCAAAACCGCAGAAGGTTCAATCGGTCACTTTCAATCAGAGCCGTCGCATTGAAGGAAGTGAACACTGGCAGGGCCATCAATACGAAGTATTCCGTTCCTATCATCCGGAATGGCACGATGCGGGGTGGTATCATTCGCACTATCCCACTGTGACCCTGATCGCGGGCGGTTATTACTTCTTTAACAACGGCTATTGGTTCCCGGCCTGGGGTTACAGTCCTTCGGCCCAATATTATGCTTATGATGGACCGATCTATGTCGGTCATCGCGCTGAACCGCCGGACAAGGTGATCGCGGACGTTCAGGCGATCCTCCAGGACATGGGTTACTACAGAGGCGAAGTGGACGGGTTGCTTGGACCATTGACGCGCGAAGCGCTCACCGCCTACCAAGCCGATAGCGGACTCGCAACCACAGCCGCAATCGATCAGCCGACGCTCGATTCGCTCGGTATGGGATAATCCGATTAGAAGGTAGATCTCGATAAAGCCGCCGCGGCGCACATTGCCTCGGCGGCTTTTCAATGTACGTCGATAGCGTGTTGGCCGATGTTTGTCCGGAACAGCAGCTAACCGACTTCGCCTAACGACAGGCAGTCCGGCGTTCTTGTACTAAAGACCGTTGATCATGTGCAGCGGCGCATGGGTTCCGACTGAAAGCGCTTCAACCCCTCATCGTAATGGGCGAGAAGGTCGGCGGGATCTTTGTAAATGGCGATGGCTCCTGCTTCGCGCAAAACTGTTGCCGACGTTCCACCGCACAGAAGCGCAATCGTTTGCAGGCCCACTTTGCCCGCCGCTTCAACGTCGAACTTTGTATCGCCGACAGCCACTGCATCAGCAGGCGAAATGTTGCCGAGTTTCCTCAAGGACGCGGCAAAGATGTCAGGCGCAGGTTTGGAACTTTCCGTGTCGTCACCTGAGACGTATCCGTCAATGAGATCGGCGACCTTCAGGAGTTCGATGTAATATTCTGTATCCTTCTTCTTACCCGAGCTAGCGAGCATGATTCGTTTGTTGTCGTCGCGAATTCGTTGAAAAAGTTCGGGTACCTTCGGAAAAGGTCGCACCCTGGGGAGATATTCTTTTCTGAACAGTTCGGAGCGGTACTCGTCGAGTTGTTCCCCGAAACGTTTGATCTCGTCCGGGGTGAGAAATTCAGGAATGTACTGGTCGGAACCCTTCCCGATCTGGGCCCGTAGCTTGTCTCGAGGAAATTCCTTGCCGAAGTGACGGAACGCGCGATCCCAGGAATCGACATGAAGCTCGTTGGAGTCGACCAGGGTACCGTCAATGTCGAAGATAAAGGCCACCATAAGGGAAACGGGAATTAAGAGGTCGATTGTGCCGGTCCATGTTGTTGAATTCAATTCGAGTTTCGACAGCTGAACGCGCTGACTCGTGCTCTGATTTTCGGCAGTCGTTCAAGTTCAGCAATGGTTGGGCACGATCATCCGGATTTAATCCAAATTCTTTTTGCAGTTGTTAACAACGCAAATTGGCTCCTATCCGCATCAAAGCGCGGAGCATAGGTCGAAATTCGGTCTAGGGAGTGACCGTATTGCTTCAAATCATTGCCTCAAATCGGGGTCCAAAATTATCCCCCATACGAATCAAAATAATGAAAGGGGAACTATGAGGATATTAACACTAACAGTGATATTGGGGCTGCCGCTTATGGCGCTAGGTCAGCAGGCGGAGCCACAACAGGCGCAGGGGCAATCGAACGAGACAAAGACTACCGCGCCGGCAAAGGGGAAGAAGATGAAAGCCCCGGATCAGCCGGGCAAAGCGCAGGCAAGACCTGAGACGAGTTCAGATGTTCGCGGACAGACGAATGTTAAAGGTCGTCCTCAGGAAATAAAAAAGAACGCACCTGCTGAGCGTTCCAACACGAACGAAACCAACGTGAGGGGAACGAACGAGACTAACGTGAGGAACACAAATCAAACCACGACGGTGAACAAACAAGAGTTCAGAACGCGTCATAGCCAAGTGTTCAGCCTCGGACGTCATCCGAAGGACTTCTTTGTGCAACGATTTGGAGCGAGTCATGTCCGATTGATCGGTAACTCGTATTTCGTGTTCGTGGATAATTGCTGGGTCGCAGTCGATGTGGACGGATACGTTTATACCGAGCGGGTGATCTGCCCGGGGGATCCAGACTATGTTGTAGTTGAATAGCAGAGCCTCTGCCGTTCACGAAAGCGCTCCGCCGAAAAAGCGGAGCGCTTTTTTTTGCATTTAACCCAGCCGTGGGTCATATCCCAGGCGTTAATGTGATTGATGCGTGACTATGAATGACGAAGATGAGAGCAAAGGGAAGATCCTCCGTGGCACAGAGGGAATCGGAAACGTAACGCCCGAGATGATCGACGAACGCGCGCGCGAGATCGCGCGAGCAGACGGACGTGAGAGTGCAAATGATCTCGACCGAAGTCGTGCACGGGACGATTTCATCGGCTCAACGCCTGCGCCGGAAAAACCAGAAGAACCCGTCGAGGACTGGTACACACCGCGTGGCTCGTCAGGAAGGAAAACTTTGACCGTTCGCCCTGAAGACGAAGAAAATATTCCCGATAAATTGATCAGGGAAGGGGTTGAGGAAGCCGACCACGATCAGCGGTCGCAATCTGCGGGAAGTAGCGAGACGTAGTCATTTGTAGCGCGCACTCCTTCGGCGATTTTCCGTCAACCGATGTGCGTGCGCCATTTTACTCTTCGATCGCTCCCCTGATGTTTCGCAGGTGCTCCCGAAACGTGTAGCTTGAATCCGTTTCTCGTTTTTCAAGGTACCGCGCAAACTCCAATTGTTCTCGCAACGAGCGCCCGCTTTTGATCGCCTCCGCCTGAGCTCGCTCCCTCTGCCAAATTTCCTGCGCAATCCGAAGCAGGTCATCTACGCGCTCTGCGGCGGCGAACAAACAGCCGTCGTCGTCGGCGAAGACAACATCCGCAGCTTCGACCACAAATTCACCGAATCGCGCGGACCGTAACGCCATGGGATCACGCGGATCGAGGCTTTGCGGTCCGGAAGGAGATATTCCATAGCTGAAAATGGGCAGAGAAATCTGGCGGAGTTCTGGTGTATCGCGATGCGCTCCCCAGACGACGATTCCAGCCAATCGACAGTGTTGAGCTTCCAGAGCGGTCAAATCTCCGATGCATCCTTCGTCGAGGCGGCCACGGTTATCGATGACTAAAACCTCGCCGGCTTGCGCGTTTTGCATTGCTTCCAGGAACACGTCGACACTCCCGAAATGTCTTACGGGCCGCGCCGCACCAGCGAGACTTTGATTAGGGAGCACCGGTCGAATACCGGGCGGGCTGATTCGAAGTGGAATCTTCAAACGGATCGCTGCATCCGCGATTAACGGAGTCGAAAGATTGGCAAAAGCGCGAGAGAGCGAT
>DASREH010000027.1:0-44358 GCA_035652195.1 Candidatus Udaeobacter sp.
GCATCAGACAGCGATCTGGTATCTGAGCAATAACGTTTATCAGAGCGGCGGCTATGGACCGACGCTGCCGGTTGGTTGGAGCGTGACAGGAGCAGCGGATTTCAATCGCGAAGGGCATCGAGATTACCTGCTTTACAATGCCATCAGCCGGCAGACAGCGATCTGGTATTTATCGGGGCGATCATTAACTGGAGGCGCTTACGGGCCGAGTGTTCCGGCTGGTTGGGCGCTGGTAGCCACAGCGGACTTTAATAGTGACGGATGGCCAGATTACCTGCTTTACAATGCAGCCACTCGCCAGACAGCGATCTGGTATCTGAACAATAACGTTTACGTCAGCGCCGCTTACGGCCCAACCATTCCGCCGGGTTGGAGCCTGGTCGGACAATAGCTACTATTTAGATTCAGCGCTCAATCTTTTCGCCGGGACGCATCCAGCATGCCTCTGACAACGGGTGTGGTTCCCTATCGACGACGCGGTAATCTCGGTGAACGGTTTTGGTAATGACGAAAGACGAGATCGCCAGGATCCTGGAACAAATCGCCACCCTGCTCGAATTAAAAAACGAAAACCCGTTCAAGATTCGTGCTTATACAAACGCGGCGCGTGCGATCGAAACGTTTGGTGGGAACGTCAGCAGTTTTCAAGATGAGGAAGCGCTGTCAAAAATTCCAGGAATAGGGAAAAGCATCGCACTTAAGATCAAGGAACTCGCGACGAATGGTTCACTACAATATCTGCAAGAACTGAGTTCGGAATTTCCTCCGGGAATTTTCGAGTTGTTCTCACTTTCAGGGCTTGGGGCCAAGAAGATCAAGGCTCTGTACGACCAACTTCAAATCAGTTCCATTGAGCAACTGCAAAAAGCCTGTGAAGCCGGCCGCGTTGCTGAACTCCCCGGATTCGGTGAAATAACGCAACAAAAGCTTTGTGATATGATTGCCAAACGCGCGGCGCACGCCGGCGCGTTTCAATTCGGACAAATCGCGGCGGAAGCCGAAACGTTACGGTCCGACCTAGCGGCGCAGCCTGACGCTTCGCAGGTGGAGGTTGCCGGAAGTTATCGGAGACGGAAGGAAATCGTTCACGACTTGGATCTCTTGGTGGCGACCACTAAACCTGAGAGCATCACAAAGTTTTTTGTGTCACATCCACTTGTTGAATCAATTATTGCCCAGGGGCCAACCAAATCGAGCGTTCGACTTCGATCAGGAGTGCAGTGTGATCTGCGCGTAGTGAGCACCGCGGAATATCCATTCGCGCTGGCTTACTTTACTGGAAATAAGGAGCACAACATTGAATTACGCAGTCGAGCGCTTCAGCGTGGCTGGACGCTTAACGAATACCGCTTCGCGCCGCTTCCGCTGGATCCAAAAGCGAAAAAGAAAAGGCCGGCAAAAAAAATTCCGGCAGTGCAGGATGAAGCAGGCGTCTATCGAGCGGTCGATCTCGATTTCATTCCCCCGGAGTTACGAGAGAACTGGGGAGAATTCGAAGCCGCCGAACACCACGCACTGCCAAAGCTGGTTGAAAAAGAAAACCTTCGCGGCGCATTTCATTGCCACACCACAGCCAGTGACGGGCACAACTCGATTGAAGAAATGGCGGGGGCGGCACAAGAGCTCGGACTCGAATACCTGGGAATTGCGGATCATAGCCGCAGCTCGACTCAAGCACACGGTCTCGACGAAGCGAAGCTGCGTTTCCAAATGGCCACCATTCGAACATTAAACAAGAAGCTCAACGGCTTGCGTCTTTTTGCAGGCGTCGAATGCGACATTTTGCGCGATGGATCGCTTGATTTTCCAGACGAAATGTTGTCAGAGCTGGATTACGTCGTGGCTTCCGTTCATTCCGTTTTCAATTTGAGCGAAGAGGAAATGACCGAGCGGGTGATCCGGGCCATGGAAAACCCGTTCGTTACGATGCTGGCGCACCCAACTGGCCGGCTGCTCCTGAGAAGGGACCCGTACCAAATCGACATACCGCGTATCCTCGATGCAGCTGCTCGCACCGGGACATGGGTCGAACTGAATGCTGCACCGAAACGGCTGGATCTCGACTGGCGCTGGTGGCCGATCGCGAAAAAGAAAGGTGTTAAATGTGTGATTAACCCCGACGCGCATCGTACCGAGCGGTTGCACGATTTGGCGTTCGGAATCGGGATCGCCCGCAAAGGGTGGCTCACAAGGTCGGAAGTGATGAATTGCCTACCGCTTGGCCAAATCGAGAAGGCGCTTGGAGCAAAACGAGAAAGATCGAAGCTTTAACCCTTCGACTAACAACTGTCTCTTTGGGGCATAAACATGGTGAGGCATTTGCAGGCCCCGCCCGCCTTGATGAATTCGCTCATCGGCAATGGATGGCAACGGTAGCCGCGATCTTGAAGCGCCGTCACCAGCCTCGGCGCGCCTTCGGGGAGAACTATGTCGCGCCCGATGACGACCGCGTTGCATGAAAAGTGTACTGCCTCTTCCGGTAAAACGTCGATCAGATCCACAACGTGCTGGCGAATTGCACGCTGACCATATTCGTCGAACGCAGCAGGAAACCAAAACGCCGAACCGTCCGGCAGCGGACAAAAGCAGGTGTCGAGATGGTAAAAGCGGGGATCCGCCAGTTCCACTGAAATCACGAGACAGCCAAGCATGTCTGCCAACGCGCGATGAGATTGTATGTCCGAGCGAAATTTGTAGCCGCAAAACAGTGCATCGCCGGAGAAAAGCGCGTCGCCTTCGCCCTCAAAATAGAGATCTTGTGGCAGCCAATTCACTTCGTAACCGCGTTGTTCCATCCATTTCGCGAAGAAAGGCTGTTCGCCAGCGCGCTCCTTATGCCGAAAGTTACTGGGGATAAATTTACGACCAACCGTTAATCCGGCGTTGGCAGTGAAAACCATATCCGGAAGTCCCTGCTGGGGTGGAATCAAATGAACGTTGCAGTCGAGATCAGTGAGCTGAGCATGCAACTGCTTCCATTGCTGTTGCACCAAAGCGGAGTCGGCGCCGTGGGCGCGGTTCATCCAGGGGTTGATCTCGTATTCAATGCCGTAGTAATCGGGTGGACAAAGAAGCAGCTCGCGCATGGGACTCGGAATTTACTCCCGAATGCGGGAGTCCGTAAGACAATCGGCCAACTCCTGCAAAAAAGGTTCCACATCCGTAACCAGACCTATCGCCTGCAGAGGCTGATGTTCGACCGCTCGCTCCACAGCAGTTGGATCGATATCGACACACACTGTTTTTACGTTTGGCTCAAGCATGCTGGCCACAGCAAGTGAATGCTGAACGGTTGCCAGCAGCATCACGTGAGTTACGTCGGCAAGTTTTTGACGCATGATTTTTTGAGCCTCGATCACGTCAGTTGTCACCCCGGGAATCGGCCCCTCATCCCGAATTGCGCCGGTCAAGACAATATCAACGCCGTAACGGACACAGGCATGCATTATGCCGCGTGTAAGGATTTTCTGTTGCACCGCACCAAGAATTCCGCCGGCCTTGCGGAGAGTATTAATGGCACGCAGATGGTTCTCATGTCCCCCTCGCGTGACGGCAATGTCCGGGTTCATTCCCAACGAGGTCCCATACAAAGCGCGTTCCACATCGTACGCTGCAAATGAATTTCCGGCGAAAAGACGGTTCACATACCCCGCCTCGACCAGCCGCACTAAGTGATGCCCGGCGCCGGTCCGCACAATTGAAGGGCCGGCCACAATGGCGATTTTGCCATCGTCTCCATGCGCACGCCGCAACTCCTCACCAAGCTCCCGAATAACCGCTGATTTTGGCTCGTCGGCATCAACAATCGTGTTGATGAATTGGAACACATCGGTGTGCGTGGTTGAACGCTGCACGGGCACCACACGAATCCCTTGATGGCCAACCACAATCTCGTCACCTTTGATAACGTCAAAAAACTTTACCGCTCGCGCCGATTCCTTTTTTCGGTCGAGAGCGATCGCACTGTTGCTCATTGCAGGTCGCACTTCGATTTCCTTGCCGTCACAGCGAACAAACGTCTGCTGATTAGTAGTGACGTAGAAATCAGTCGGGAAAACCCCATCAGCAGGGGCCTGGGCGAGTTGAACATTCTCGCGCTCAATCACTTCGGCGCCGTGCTGTCGAAGACGCAGCATCAGTTCGTCAAGCGCCTCGCCTGTATCAGCGGACACCTCAATCCGCGCGAAGCTTTGGTCCGCTCGTTGTTCCCCGATTTTGATTTCGGCTATCTTGAAATTCGCACCATGCGTCAGAATCTGATCCAAAACCTTGGGCAAGATCAGTGAATCGATGATATGCCCGCGTAGCTCGATCGTTTCCGAGACCATCCGTAAACGTAGCCGATCAGGATGACTGCGCCAGTTCTGCACAACCCTTGCTCGCATTTTCCGATTCATGGTTCAACTTGTGTTCATTATGGAAAAACCGAATGCGCGAGGGCCTTCGCCAAGTCGTAAAGCGCAGGACGCGTTGGGACAGGCGCTGAATCGGAAGCCTAAAAGACCACCTCGCCTCCCCACCAAGAAAACGATCGCGACTACGAGGCCTGCGCACAGTCGTTAGCTCACCTCCATGCATGATCATTTGCCAGCTCTCGCGGTTAAGATCGCAAACGTGCTCTCAAATAAGTCCGAGTATGTGGTGACCCGGCCGGCGGAATTGCGAATTCTGCGAGAAATGTCGGAGGCCGATATCAGAGAGTTCGCAAAAGATCACGGCTGGCGCGTGATACGCCGTCTCGGTGGCCGGCAGATCGAATTTTACAACGACGCGAGCCAGCGCGCGCTGTAGGCAATTAGAGGGATCACTGGACAGCACCGAGGTGTTAGTTTACCAATGCGCCAACCGTATTAAATGGAAGCAGCGAAAATCTATTTCATTGTTTTCGGCGTTCTGACGATCGCCGGTGGCATTATTGGTTACGTGAAGGCAGGCAGCGTGGCGTCGGTCATTGCCGGTTCCATTACCGGCATCCTGCTACTCGTCGGCGCATTTCTGCTTCCTGAACATCGCGCCATTGGGCTGCCAACTGTGTTCATTATCTCTCTGTTACTCTTGGCACAGTTTGCTCCGAAATTCATACGAACCGGAACAGTCATGCCTGCAGGCATAATGGCCATCCTGAGTGTGATCGGACTCGTTGCGGCAATCGTCGTCTGGGTAAAAAAGTAATCGCGTGGGAAGAATTCGTCTGCGGACGTGGCGGCGCTCGGTGCTGGTAATTTTCAGCGCACTGTTCGCCGCAATCGTTTACCGCTGGATTTCGCTGGAGCGCCTGCAGCACGTTACCCCGATCGAAGTCGTAGCAACGCCAACTCCTACCCCGACGCGTCCGCCCCAAATCACTGGAAAACTGGATACAGCGAAATTGTTCAATGGCATCACACTCCATTCGACGGTCGAGACAATACCGGGCGCTGACGCGACCACAGAACGGGGCGAGGCCGACAGCTATGTGCTCGATCTCAAATTGAAAGCGCGACTTCCCTCGCCAAACAAAACCATCGAAGAACTCGCCAAAGTCAATCCGCAGTTACCACAGCTTTTACCTGGATTGGCTTCGATGCTGTCACCCGATCCGGTTTCGCCACTCTACGCGCAGCTCTACGATACCAAGGTCAAGATGTTACGCTCGAACCTGGGTCGTCTCGATTTGCTTTTATCGCGGCATAATTTTTTCGATTGCCAGACTGTCTTGCAGCTTCAGCATCCGAATACGCATCGCAAGGCACTCCTGCTTCAGGCGGATATGGACGTGGATGCTGACGGCTCCGATTCCGACCGGTTACCAATTGGCACTGGTTCGCCGGCCAACTTCAAGCCGTCTACCAGTTATCGATGGCAAAAGAAGGGTTCTGAACCCAATCCTTATCTCGCGAGTACCGAAGACAAATTGAAGCACGCGGAGGCTGAATTTGCGCTTTCGACGACAGCTCCAGCCCGCAAACGCGATCTGCGCAATCTGATCACGGAGTTGCGAGCAGAAATCGGCACGCTGAAAAAATTTAGCTTTTTAATCGGCGCAACCGACCCGTTTATCGTGGTGCCTGGTGCATTTCTGCGTGGCAATGACCCCGTTAAACTGGGTGACTATGCACTGGTCATCTTCGGTAACTCCATATACCCGGCGCTGGTGGGCGATGTCGGGCCTAACGACAAAGCGGGAGAGGCTTCGCTGCGGATTGCCAAGGAAATCAATACGCTTTCGACGCCGTACAATCGCCCTGTAAGCGATCTAAAGGTCACATACTTGATCTTTCCTGACACTGCGGACAAGCCATTTGGTCCTCCCGACTTCGAAAAGCTCCAAGCGCGTTGCGAAACGCTGGTCAATGAGATCGGAGGCGCAAGCGTGCCACTGCATCGCTGGGAAACCATCATCCCTGCATCACCCACCCCGAGCCCTACATCGAATCCGCTGATGACGCCGACTGCAACGCCGTCTCCTTCCTTCACGGGATCAACCGAACCCTCGGCTTCGTCATCGCCGGGATTTGCGTTTCCCGTTCACACTCCGGCGACGACCGCAACTCCTGATTCCATCCTTTCGCCAACGGGCTCACCCACCCCAAGGCAAAGCCCAGCCAGGAAGAAGCACAAGCCGTGAACGTCGAACAGGCGTCGCCGGAACTGACGTGCCCGCAACCAAGTCGCTCCTTGTAGGCATGATCATCCGTGACGCAGTTGAGGCTGACCTGCCGGTTATCGTCGAGATTTACAATGCCACTGTGCCAACTCGCATGGTGACTGCCGAGCTGGAACCGACCACCGTGGAAGCGCGTTTACCATGGTTCCGCGAACATTCACCGGAGACTTACCCTTTTTGGGTCGCAGAGTCGGACGGTCACGTGATTGGCTGGCTCGATTTCAAGAAATTTCAGACGCGGGGGGCGTACCGCGGCACCGCCGAAATCAGCGTCTACATTGATGAAAGATTTCGGCGGCTCGGCGTGGGGCGGCGGTTGGTGGAACGTGCGATTAGCCGCGCACGTTCGCTTGGAATCACAGCCCTCGTCGGTTTGATTTTTGGGCATAACGAACCAAGCTTGAAATTATTCCAGCGTTTGGGCTTTGAGCGGTGGGGCCTTTTACCGGCCGTAGCGAAACTTGATGGCGTCGAGCGCGACCTCGTCATAATGGGCCGGCATTGTCCAGCTCGCGCTGCTGCTACCGTGAAATCGCAGACTCCATCGCAACACGCCAATCAGCTCGATGACTCCCTGAACCTGATGCAGACTTTGATGGAGTATAGGCAGCAACCGATTCATTCGAAGCTCCTGAAGATTCGCGACAAATATTCCATGTTGCATCTGGATGTGCTGATTCTCGTTTACCACTTTGCGAAGATTTGCGACGGCAACATCCTCGAGATCGGAGCCTTCATCGGTGGAGCGACCATTGCAGCGGCATTTGGCGTACGCACTTCAGGAACCGCAAAGAAGCTCATTTCCATCGAACCGGGAGGCGGCGTCAAACACAAGCGCCTCGGCACACGCGACATTTTGCGCGACTTGGAACGCAATCTCGCAAAAGAGGGCGTGTCGGAAATGGTCACGCTTCTTAAAGGCCGTTCCTTTAATCCCAGAATCGTCTCCGCCGTCAGTGAAATCCTCGGCGTCGATAAAGTCGGATTGCTGATACTTGACGCTGATGCGGCTAAAAGGCGCGATATCGAATGCTATGGCCGCAAACTTACAGAGGGATGCTGGATGGTGATTGACGATTATTACGGCGCTGAACCGGACGCTAAGATCACTCCCAGCCGAGCCGAGGTAGACTCAATGTCGGCGGCGGGTTGGCTGGAGCCATTAGGATTTTACGGGTGGAGTACATGGGTTGGTCGCTGGCGTGGGCCGCAAACGTAACATCGCGTTTGGAATCGCAGCCAGAAAAAGGGTGGCAGCTGCCCGGGACTGTTCCTCAGGATTCGGGGCCAACAACGAGATGGATGACACCGTTGGGCGCTGAAACAAAGAATCCATTAAAATCGTCGTTAAGTTGCTCGACTTCATCTCGCCGAGGGACGCCATGGACCTTTAGAAATGACGCGGCTGCTTCGCTGTCGTTTGTTTCCAGCTCCAGCCAGATGTCGGGATGGCTCAAGTTTGGAACCTTGTCGATCCAGAGCCGGTTTGGCCCGAACTGGAAAATACAACCGTCCTTTTCTTCCTCGATTAAAGGCAGACCCAACGTGTCCCGATAGAAGCAGACCGTCTGATCATACGTGTGGCTTGGGCATTTGATCGCGATGTTCGCGCCCCCGGAGAATTGCGGGCCTTCCAGCTTTGCAACCATTGCTCCCCCAAGTTTAATCGAATCACGAACCAGGCTCGGTCATTTTGACCGGATCGAGCGCAGCCTCGAGTTCACTTTCCCGTAAAACTTTTTTCTCGCGGGCGATTTCGCGCACGGTGCGCCCGGTTTTTGCGCTCTCTTTGGCAATTTCAGCGGCACGATCATAGCCGATCTTTGGCGCAAGACTGGTGACCATTGCCATCGATAATTCGATCAATTCGCGGCAGCGTTCCTCGTTTGCCTTTATACCGCGAACACATTTGTCGGAGAAAGCATCGACTACATTTGTCAGCAGTCGAATCGATTCGAGAAGGCTGTGCGCCATTACAGGCATCATCACGTTGAGCTCAAAATTTCCGTTCGCACCGGCCCACGTGATGGTTGTGTCATTACCGATCACCTCTGCACAGACCATCATCATCGATTCACACATTACCGGATTAACCTTGCCGGGCATGATGGAACTGCCCGGTTGCGTCGCCGGAAGCTGAATTTCGCCAATTCCACAACGCGGACCGCTCCCGAGCCAGCGGATATCATTGGCAATTTTAAACAGACTTACCGCGATGGTTTTTAGCTGGCCGCTCACTTCTACGACGGCGTCTTTCCCGCCTTGCGCTTCAAAGTGGTCTTTCGCCTCATAAAAAGGAATGCCAGTGTGTTGCTCTAAATGCCGCAGCATTTTTGTGGTGAGGTTGATATGTCGGTTTAAACCAGTGCCGACGGCGGTCCCGCCAAGTGCAAGCTCGCGCAGAGCTTCAATCGATTTCTCGGCGCGTTGCCTGGCATAGGCAAGCTGTTGCGCGTAACCGGAAAATTCCTGGCCCAGGCGAACTGGAGTTGCATCCATCAAATGCGTTCGGCCAATCTTGATGATATTCCAAAACTCCCTGGCCTTGGCGGCAAGCGCGGCGTGCAATTTTTCCAGAGCTGGAATCAGACAGTTCTTTATTTGCTCCGCGGCGCTAATGTGAATGGCGGAAGGAATGACGTCATTGCTCGATTGCCCCATGTTGACGTGATCGTTCGGATGAACCAGTTCGCGTGATCCGATCGGCCGGCCCGCAAGCTGAGCGCATCGATTCGCGATGACTTCATTCGCGTTCGTGTTTGTGCTCGTGCCCGAACCAGTCTGGAAAATATCGAGAGGAAAATGGTCGTCGAGTTTCCCATCCACAACTTCCTTAGCCGCGCGCACGATCAGTGCCGAACGTTCGGCGTCGAGCAACCCCAGTTCATGATTCGCCTGGGCTGCCGCCCACTTGATTAACCCCAGTGCGCGAATAAACGGTCTTGAAAACCGATAACCGCTTACGGGAAAATTCAGCACGGCGCGGTGAGTTGACGCACCATGAAGGGCCGACGCCGGAAGCGTCATCTCGCCCATGGAATCTTTTTCTATGCGAGTGGGCTTGTCGGTCATGCCGAACGATGTGCGGTGACGCTCAAGTTAGCCCGGGCCTCGGGACGCCGTTCACGGCGATCCGGCGAAACCGCCTTTTGAAAAACCGTGATGAACATGGGAGGTATGTTTTGCAGGAAGTACTCCGAGTGAGCATGTTCGAAATGCGTCGCGTGTTGTTTCAATTCGTTCGTGACTTGGTAAATAATGAAACTGCCGCCTGGCGCCAGCGCGTCGTGGGTTTTTTGCAGCAGGGCGCGTTTCTTTTCGATCTTAAGGATGCTGAACGGAATGCCTGAAAGGATGTAGTCGCAGGCCCCAAAGCCGTGCCGTTTCAGTTCGTTTGGCAACGAAGCTGCATCGCCGTGGATGACTTGTACGCGGCGGTCACCTGCAAACTGGCGCTGCAAGTCTCGCGCGAACGCCCGGTCCAACTCAAATAGAAGCAGACGGGACTGCGGACACATCCGTCGCGCAATCTCACGTGAATGCACTCCTTCACCAGGTCCGTACTCGGCGATCACACGCGGTCGGCTAAAATCCATCTTGCTGGCAACACGTTCCACCATGGCCTTGGAACTCGGCACGATTGACGCAATTTGAAACGGTCGTTTCAAAAACTGCTTGAAAAACAGGGTACTCACGAGACGCGAACAGTCGTCTTTCACATTGAAGTTGTCCAGTCGCGAAGTGCCGTCACCACGGCGCGACTTCTCGGTGCGTAGCATTGGTTTGACTGGCTGGTCCCGATCTCAGGCTTGACTGGTTTCCCGTCCCCGATCAGTTATGCTTCTCTCCCAGCGCGCGCGGTTAGCTCAGTGGTAGAGCACTACCTTGACACGGTAGGGGTCAGAGGTTCGAACCCTCTATCGCGCACCACCCTTTCTCTCGCGACGATAGTCACTTGCGCAATTTGATCGAGAAGCCGAATTCCAAATTGTAACACTTTACTGTCACACTTTTTAATTCACGCGAATCAAGAGCGGCCTGTGCGACCAGCAGGTTGCGAAAAAACTCTTGAGCTTCACAACGTGGCGACTAGATGCCCGATAAGCACAAAGAGCGCTGATTCTCCAGCGTGAACCGATACGCACCTCCTCACGCGGAGCGAGCACAGTCAAGGTGGAGCACAGCGAAGCGAGCAATACCTTTACGGCGCGCAGCGAGCGGTACAATCGGAAGTCGGTTCAAGTTGACCAGTAGAAAGATCGATGAACGCGGTTTGCGTAATCCAATGACCAGGCACACCTGCAGCCGGAATGAACCGTTGTCGAACCGTTGGAGCAGAAACTGTCCTCCGCTGCCGAGTTCGCAGTAATACTCGCCAATTTCAACGGAGCCCCGTCGCTTCGAAACGCAAGAATGCGAAAGAGCAAGCAAGCCAGTGACGTACACCACAAGAGCGAAGCCAAGGGACGGCACAGTTCGGATTGATTGCCGAGGACGCGGCCGAAGTGAACCCGGACCTAGTCGTGCGCGACGAGAACGGCGAGATCTACATCGTGCGCTACGACGCGGTAAACGCGATGTTGCTCAACGAGTTTCTCAAAGAGCACCGCAAACTGGAGGAACAAGGAGCGATCATAGCCAAACAGCAGAAGCAGATTGAAGCACTCACAGCGGGCCTCCAAAAAATGAGCGACCAGTTTGAAATGAGCAAGCCCGCGCCCCAAACGGTCCTGAATAATCAGTAAACAGGCTCTCGCACAGACAGTAAATCCTCCTCGACCACGGCAGCGCGCTTTCCGATGATCGGCAGATGGACACGATCGAAGAGTACAAAATTATTGAAAGCCAAGACCTCGGTTCGCTCGCCGAAAAAGTGAATGCTGCGCTGAAGGAAGGTTGGCAACCACATGGCGCACCTTTTATTCATGTCAGCGGCGCCGCCGTGGTATGTTGCCAAGCTATGGTGAATTTTCATCAACCAACGAGCGCTGAGACAATCGCCAAGCTTCGCCGCGCGGCTGTAAGGGCTTTCCGCCGATAAAGCTCGAAGAAGGGCTTATTTGGGGACATTTCTGCGGCAACCCTTGCGCGGTCGAATTTCGTAAACGTATTGTAAGCTTGTCATTGGAATCGCGCGTCACTCGCCTTGGTTCCAGGCATCATTTATGGAATGCAAGGCGCAACATGCACACGAACAACACATTCAAACTACCAAAATACCGGGTAGTGGGTCAGTTTGAAATCTAGCGTATAACCCACGCGATCACCAAGCCGACCAGACCTATGACAAATACGATACTGCCTAGTTGGGGAGAAATGCCAGACATCCAGAGGGCAATTCCTATAGCTATGAAGACGAATCCCCACCGGTGGATGTTCTTCATAGTCCCAAGCTTATCATGGCAAGTCGATTACTTCGTCCAAACTCCACACGTGATCGATGATGCCAGCTTCCATTGCCGAAGTTACGCGCAACGTCTGATGAATCCGGCAGAAGTTGTAGTGCATGAAATAGAGCGCCAGCGCGTGCTCCTGATTTTCCAGCTTTTTTGAAAATCCATTTGTTAGGCGAGTGAAGCGGCGCCCGCCATCTTTCGCTTCAGTTCTGGCAGGGCGTTATCTACTCCGACCTGAGCGAGAATGACGCTGCGCCGGGTGGCGCGCCCTAGGCTGCTTGATTCCCATCGCTTGCTGGAAAACAGCAAAGGCTGTTTCCGCGAAATCGCGTTTTTCCCTATTCTGCTGTTTTTTCGATTTGCGCTTCGATTTGGGCATGTCGAATCCTGCCACAGATCAACGCTCCGCGAAATCCTCAAGTTCAAACTGACCCACTACCAAAATACCGTGAGAGAATCAGGATCGCGTCATTCGCGTCAAAATAATTCCGGTCACAATGCCACCGACGCAACCGAGGCTCAGCCACAACGGCAGGTGATGCAATGCGACACCCAGTGCAGCTCCGACGCCTGCGCCGATCGCGACCGATAGGCCAAGTTTGTTCTTCCGATCAGCCATGGTCTCTGTGTCCACGCGTCGACAATATCCAGTCCCGTGATTGAACAGTCAGCTCCGCCAGCTATTCACATTGCCCGCAAGGCGCAACTCCGCCAGGGAGGCGTATGCGTCACCGCCACTTATGTTCGGGATGATGGTGACCTCGAGAGCAACCACGTCTTCCAATTCGACTCGGTAGTCCTCGATCTCCTCAGTCGCTCCCGATAGGCTGAAGTGATACTGCTGACGCAGGATCTCGCGCGATGAACCGTCTACCGTTGGCGACCAGCGCAGGACGAACTCCTGCGTGCGCGCCTCCTTCTCTTCTCGAAACAGAAGGCGGATGCGCCTGAGCCTCTGCGGCGCTTCGAAGAGGAGGCGGATCGTCTGTTCTCCTGGGCTTTGCGCGCGCCATCCTGTTGCGCCAACAGGCAACAGCGCTGATTCGATCGGGTACGCCGCGTCTTCCGATGTGACTTCGACTCGGGCTAGGGCTTCCAAGTCGAGCCAGCCGGTATTCTCTGACGGGCTTTCTCGCTGCGGCTGAGAACTGATTCGTTTTCGCATTGGTTTTTATCCTTTAGATCGTCACAGCCGACTCCAACGTGCTCTATAGCTGCTTCCTGGGCAAGTCTGTTAATCTGCTGAAGTTAAAGCGGTTGTATCGTCGCTGATTCCCGACGCAGAAATGAGCGAAGACATCAACTGCAGGGCAGGCAACGTCGCCGGGTCTGGTGGTTTACCATTTGCAGCATGTTACGCGGGATCGCATAGCTTTGCTCGAAAAATCCTCAGACCGTAGAAAACGACCGTAGAAAATCCGTGAGGCTCTGGAATACTTCGCAATCTGGTGATGTCGCCGGGCGTTTGCTTTCCAGCCGGCCTGTTCGTCAACGGCACAAGATTAGGGTCGACTCCGACAATAAGCGGTTAGCGCGATGCACCAACACGGCTTTAACTCAATGCAGAAAGGTAAAATAAAATGAATACATTGAATAAAGTAATAGCTTGGAATCCGCTAAGAGAGATGGACGAAGCGCAAAATCGCTTCAATCGATTCTTCTTGGGCGGCTTTCCAAACAGAATGGGCAGTGGCGAGATCCACAGCCTGGCGGTCGCAGATTGGTCACCGGAGGTTGATATCAGTGAGGATGATCGCGGGTATCTGCTCAAAGCTGACCTGCCTGAAATGAAGAAGGATGACGTTAGGGTAACAGTCGAAGACGGCATTCTTAGCGTTTCCGGAGAACGCAAAACCGAGAAGGAAGATCAGAAAAAGAAATTCCATCGCATCGAGCGATCCTTTGGCACTTTCCGACGCAGCTTCACGCTGCCTGAAGATGCCGATAGCACGAAAGTGACGGCGGAGTTCCACGACGGAGTGCTGAAAGTGCACCTTCCGACGACACCGGTAGCAAGATCAAAAGCTATCGAAGTTAAAGTGAAATAATGCCCTAACACTGACGGCGAGCGTGCGGAAGGTTCCGTGCGTTCGTCCCGGTGTATCGCAAATCCAGAAGCTGAGCGACAAGAGCAGTTGAACCAACGAAAAAGGACCTCATGAACTCGGAAATTATTAGCCGCGCAGCCTGTCTGGCGGAACTCGCTTCTAATCCCAAATCCTTCTCCAACTGTCCAGACTTGCACGGTGGTGTTCCGGGATTGGCCCGAAATAGAATCCGTCTGAAGCCCGCTTTGGGAAAAAACAGGTCGGCCCCGCCGGCAATTGCACCAAGACCGCTTTTAATACATCAAATAAAAATGACTATGACAATTCAAGGATGGCTGAAGGAAGAAAAGATGCGCTTAGGACGCTTTAAGATTTGCTGTGTTAATGCACAGAAAGAAGAAGCAAAGTCTTTCCCACTTAAAATGACGCGAAGCTGTTGGAGTGGACAGTATCGCAGCTGGGATGATTCATCAGATGCTTTATCTATCCGCTAATACCATCTGCAATATGCAAATGTGGGAGCCAAAACAGTTAATCCTCACAGTATGAACCCCAACACTGAACTCATTGCGATCTACACACTCATCGTGCCGACATTACTTTGGCTTTTGTGGTTGTCACGAGCACGCCGTAACGTGACGAAAAAGGTCAGACGTCAAGAACTAATCGCGACAATGGCGTAAAGGCTACCAAATGGAAGAGCCGCCGCGGATAAGTGCCGCTTGGTAGAAGGCTTCACGGCTCGTTATTAATTTATTAGTCGAAATTGCGGCTATCTCCATATTCCTCGCCGAGCGGAGTAACATGGTATTGCGGTGCTTCCAGGATGGCTTCCTTGGTCACGTTCACAAATACCTTGGAATCATCGTAACTGATCCGGTCGATATGCTTCGGTGAAATCACGATCTCCTTGTGGGAATACCAATGGCCGGTCTCCACAACCAGGTGACAAATCGCCCAACTCTTGTCGTCCATGATAAAATCAATGACATGGCCGATCGCTCCTTCGCTGGTTTGGATGGGGTAGCCGCTAAGAGCCTGTGTGCTTTGCAGATGAACATCGTCGCTTGCCTGCTTACTCGGCATGAGATGCGGCGGCGGCGGCGCCTCGGGAAAACCGCCCACGCCCCACGTTTCGACTCCGTCCCAGTATGCTTGATATTGTAGCGAGACTGGCTTGTGCGACTCAATCGCGGGACTGTTTTCAATCTGTTGCCGAGTCAAATTCACGAGCAGGCAGTCGGCGTCTTGACGCAGGTTTCCGAAAGCATGGGGAGGAATCAGCACCAGGCGGCCTGATAGCCATGAACCTGTGTCCGCGACAACATAGCGGATAGCCCATTGTTGATCATTAAAATAGAAGTCCTTCACATGGCCGATGTCGCCGTCAGAGGCGCCGAGCTTTTTTCCGTAAAGCTGCCTAAGACTTCGCAACATACCTTTATCCTTCTGAAAACCGGTTTGATCTATCCGGCCATGCGACCAGATACTTGAATTTGCAAGCACCGGCCCAAAAATGCCGCAGCGCGCGCCATCGTATCAACTCCTGAGGCGATCACAGGGCCGTCAGGAAAGGCGCTTATCCTTCCGTAAAGAAGGGATATGCTGTCAACCGTCCGCACATTAGCAACTCGCGTTTCGGGTTTCTCGTTGCGCGGACTCAATCCTATTTGCCGGAACGCGGCGCAGATTCCGAACAAGTCTTAGTTTCGACAGCGTCCAGATGAGCCACTTGGTCGGGTCAAATTGCCATGGCTTCACTCCGTTACGGTAGTCATGCTGAAATTCATGGTGATAGTTGTGATAGCCTTCGCCCATGGTCAGAAGGGCGAGCAAGAAAGAGTCGCGCGCGCTGCACCTGGTTGAATACGGCTGTCGTCCGATCGTGTGACACGCGCTGTTAATCAGAAATGTGCAGTGTTGCAGCACTACGATTCGCGCAACCCCCGCGATCAAGAAAGCGCCGAGTGCTCCCTGCCATCCATTCCACAGAAAGCCGAGGAGGGCCGGAATGCCGAAACTGACAAAGACCGCGATCCACTGGACGTGTCGATCTTGCCAGCGCACGAGCTTGTCTTTCTGCAGGTCGGCTACGTTGTCGTACGGCTGATCGGTATTCAGCTTGAAAAGCAGCCATCCGATATGCGCGTAAAAAAAGCCTTTCGAAATGCAATACGGATCGTTGTCATGATCCACATGTTTATGATGGCGTCGATGTTCGCTCGCCCACATCAAAACCGAGTTTTCAAACGCCGCGGCACCAAAAATAAGTGTGAAAAGCCGAATCGGCCAGCTTGCCTGGAATGTAATGTGCGAGAAAAGCCGGTGATAGCCTAACGTGACGCTAAATCCGCATGCGATAAGCATCGCAAAGAAGAGCACAACCTGAAACCAATCGAGCCCGAAGAACCAGAGATAGAGCGGAACGGCGGTCAATGTGAGAGCCAGCGTGCCAATGAGAAAGCAACTGGTTAACCAATTGATGCGATCGAATGGCAACCGAAAAAACAGGCGCTCCGGCCGCACGTTCGCGTCGTCGGGAAACGTGAAGTTCCCTCCGTTGCCAATAAAGGAACTGTCGTTCACGCCCTCTGCTCAGCCTTGTTCCAGCGGCTTAGCGTGTCGATTTGATTGGCAGCGGTCTTGCGTTCCAACGCATCCCACGTGCGGAAGCCGGTCCTGCCGTTTTTCAGCGCGCGCAGAGCCGCTTCATTCGTCCCATATAATCCGAGCGCCCAACGAGCATTGCCAACGACGAGCTCGAGATGGCAGCCGACCGGAGTTCGGCGAAAGACAAATTCGCCGACAGACGTTCGTAAAGTCGAGATCGTTTTATTAGGGCTTGCGATCTGTTGGTTACGGTGCTGGCGATAATTTCCTTTCGCCGGTCTGTGTTGCACGGCGAACAGGGCGCCATTTTGTGTGATAGTTAGTTCCATATTCGTTTGTTTGAAGCATTTCGAAAGCGACCTGATGTCATCGGTCGAGACTCGCGGTCATTGAGATATTTGTTTTAAGCAGGCGGGAGATGGGACAGTTTGTTTTTGCCGCGATCGCCGCATCCATGAAACCCGCTTGAGAGGCGTCCGGAACGTTCGCATGGACGTCGAGCTGGATGTGCGTGACCGTCCAGCCCGCGGGTAAATCTTCCAGTGTTGCGGTTGCGACGGTCTGAATGCGCTGCGGGTGAAAACCGCAAAGACCAAGCTCATTAGAGAGGGCCATCGAAAAACATCCACCTAGCGAAGCGGCGATCAGTTCGTCCGGATTGGTGCCCAGGCCTTCGGCGAATCGCGTCCGAAAAGAATATTGCGTTTTAGAAAGAACGCCGCTTTCGGTGGTTAAAGTCCCTTCGCCCTCATGAAGGTTTCCTTTCCAAAGAGCTGAAGCGTTTCGGTTCATAAATGGCAAAGCGAAGCGTTACCCTCCGCTCGTTGCCCGGCCAATATGTTCTTGGTAGCACGTCATACTTTCTAAGTATGGCGCGTCTGCCTGTAGCCGGCCGGTCTGTCATTATTCGCAATTCCTTCTTTGCATTAACGTGCCGAGTCGGCTTACGATAAGCCTCTTACCCTGATGGAACTTCGTCATCTGCGCTACTTCGTCGGCGTTGCGGAAGCGCTGAGCTTCACAAAAGCCGCCGAAAAGCTGCACACCGCGCAGCCTTCACTCTCGCGACAGATTAAGGATCTGGAAGAAGAGCTTGGCGTCCGGCTTCTCAATCGCACAAAGCACCTGGTCTCGCTGACAGAGGAGGGCCGCTCATTTCTCGCCGATGCCAAACGCCTTCTTGCTCTCGCAGCCGAAACGGTCGAGTCCGTCCGGCGATTGCGCAGCGGCGAGGTTCGCGCGCTTAATATCGGGTACGTCAGCAATCTCTTTTACGATTTGCTGCCGAGGACTCTCGCTTCGTTCCGTCAATTGTTTCCCACTGTTTCGGTTAACCTCTTCGACATGTCGTGCGGTGAACAATTTCGCGCGCTTGAAGATGGCAAGCTCGATCTGGGTTTCGTTGGATTACATGAGCCAATCGCGCGGCGCGGATTGGAATTCCGGACCATTGCGTCCTACAAAACCGTCGCTGCTTTGCCCAAAGACAATCCGCTGGCGGGCAAAGCGACGGTCGAGCTGAAAGCTCTCGCGCCCATGTTTTTCATCGGAATGTCAGAATCAAGCTATCCCTACTATCACGAGTGGCTAACCAAGACCTGTCACCGCGCAGGTTTTACGCCGAAGGTTTTGCAGGATGTCGATCTTGAACGAACGATGATCCACGCCATCTCCGCCGGCTTGGGTGTCGCCCTCGTCCCTGAGCAGCTAAAAAAACTCCCGCACAAAAATGTCGTGTTTCGCCCGGTTAACCCGACGGTGGCGACGGAAGCTTGTGTCGCATGGAAAGGCGAAAATCCGTCCGCTCCCTTAAAAGCCTACGTGGAAATCGTCGAGCACGTTGGTCGGAGCATCCGTTGATCAACGGAATGGCCGCTTTGTATCTCGTTAGGTCGGGGCAGCTATTCGGGAGAGCCAATCCCACGGGCGATTTGCTATGATAAGCTTGGGACTATGAGGAACATCCACCGGTGGGCATTTTTCTTCATAGCTTTAGGAATTGCGCTCTGGGTGCCTGGCGTTTCTCCACAATTAGGCATTTTCATATTTGTGATAGGTCTGGTCGGCTTGGTGATCGCGTGGGTTGTACGCTGAGATTTCAAACTGACCCACTACCGAATATTTTCTCAGTAGTTCGCGCGGCTACGAAAGCCGAAGCCCCTAAGAAGGTTATCCCAAGACAGAACAAGAATAGCTCAACTAGCTTCCAGCTACTGCGTGTCCCAGTGCGCGATGAGGAGGAACAATAGACTCGTTGGATCCTCTTCGCGTCAAACTGTCGAGCATTTCCGTGAGGCACGCGTCGTAAGAATCACACTTGGGGGATTCGCCATTTGGCTTGACCCATTCGGGATGTTGGATCCGCAGCTCGTCGTGAATCTGTTGCTGGAGTTCGGTGTACGTGTGAATTGGATGAGATATGGCAATCGGCCTCGGTAAAAGATTTAAGATCGGCGCGGGAGGTACCCGACGAAGTGCGCGGCGCGAATGGCGGACGGGCATGGGTGCCGTAAGCGCCCGCCACGGCCAGGTGAGGGTACTCCAAAGGGCAGCGCGCATGTGCTTGCGTTGCGCACGACGCCAGGCCAACTGGCTTATTTTGTAGCGCTGGCGTTGCAGCAACACGGCCAGCAGTCCGCTTTGTGTAAGGGTCGGGGTTAATTTTCTCATGACGTAATCTTTCTATTTTTTCTTGTCCGAAGGACTCTGTAATTTACATCGTCGGTGAGTACGGTCTGGGCGTATTTTCCGAAAGACTCACCGTTTCTTGTCTTGCGAATCCCAGGACTCGACAACGAAACCCACGACGCTTTGCGCGTTCAACATCCCGACTGGGTAGAGCCGAACGGCACTTGAATCCACCTGTGACTCGTATGAGTCACGCCTCGCCGAACTGCTCGGCTTTTCTCACCGAGCGAACAGCGGGTGCGGTGACAGTTGAGCGTGTTGATTAGAGTTTGATCTTTATCTTAACGCTCTTCAGACTCTCCTGAAGATTCCGAAGCATTTCATGAGTGCGATTTGTAGCCTCATCAATTCCACGTCGAAACTCTGTCGTGTCGATGAGCGTTCCGCAAAAGGGACATTTCCGACTCTCTGCCTTGAGCCATTTGACGGTCTCGTTGATCTGCTTGCCACATTTAGAGCACGTCATTTCCAGCGGTAAATTGTCGAAAAACATGGTCTTGTTCAGACGATAAACAAGATTTCTTGAGTTGGCAAAGCTCAGCCTGATCATCACGCTGATTCGGGTGCTCGAAAAAATGATCGGGCGAGCGATTCGAGAACGGCGTGATTTTGGATCGCTAGCGAAACGAACTGTCCCGACCTCAAAAATTTAACGTCCAGCGCTCTCATCTCATAAGGCATGGATGCGCGGCCGGCGGGCGGGGTCGTGCTCTGCCTGACGAAGCACCTCGCGGGTTATTGGCGCGACATCCCCGTAACCACTGAGAACATAGCGGATCATATACAGTACGGGATTGCCTTCGGTCCAACTGAAGTAAGCATGTGGCACTTGCCCGGTTCGATCGCGCACATATAACAGCAACGCGGCTATCCCGTTTGCCACAGCCGCGCTTTCCGCGCGCAGCACTTGATGGGATCCTACCTCTAGACCGCACACACGCAGGTCTGCCGAAAACTCACTCCCATCAGGAACGTAGATCTCCAAAAATAACACATGATCTTCTGGTGGAATCCCGTTGTCTTCTCGTTGTTCTCGTTCCCGCTCAGAATATTCTGTGTCGAGGCAGTGTCGCGGCTGGTGGGCGATGATACGCAAAGCTTTTCCGTGTGCGGCCTGATCTATGAAGCGCTCCGCCGCCGCATCGAGAGTAATTTCGCCGGTTCGCAGCTCGGTTGTCCGCCAGACGCGAGACACAAGGGAAACGATCACTATCGCGCTGATAAAAAACGCGGCGATCTTTACGCCGTCGGGTCGCTCGATGATGTTCACTACCGTGGTGTAAGCGAACACAACCGCAATCAGGCAAAAAGCTGCCGCTGCGGCGGCGGAGCGCGTGCGCCAGACTGCTAAAGTTACTGCCACGGCCGCTGAGGTTATAACCACTAAGACGCCGGTCGCGTAAGCGCCGCCTTGCGCGTCCACTCCGGCTTTGAAGAGGAGCGTCACGGCGAAGGCTATGGCTGTGTAGATCAGTACGAGAGGGCGTGCGGCCCGAGTCCACTCAGGTGCCATCCCGTATCGGGGTAGGTACCGGGGAACAATATTCAGCAACCCCGCCATGGCCGAGGCCCCCGCAAACCAGAGAATCGCTATGGTTGAAATGTCGTAGAGGGTTCCAAAGCCGTTTCCCAGAAAGCGGTGCGCCAAGTAGGCTAGTGCACGCCCGTTAGCCGCACCTGCCAACTCGCCGTTCGGACCGGGCGAACGAAAGTCGGCCGCCGATATTAGTAACGTTGTGACAAAGGCACTGGTAATGAGGAAAACGCTCATTATAACGGCCGCGGTAAAGAGTAGGCGGCGAGTGTTACGAATCTTTCCTAATGGGCGACTCTCGTCGTCTCCGGGTTCGCCTCTCACTAAGGGCATCATTGCGACTCCGGTCTCAAATCCAGAGAGTCCAAGAGCCAGCTTGGGGAACAGCAACAACGAAATTCCAAGCATCGCTAAAGGACTGCCATGGGCAGTGAAGAGCGCCCGCTTCCACTCAATGAAGAGGTGAGGATGAGTTGCTATTTGCTCGATCCCGGCCGCAATAACCACTGCGTTAAGCGCAAGATAGAGGACAACTAAGCCCACTGCGATCCCGATCGCTTCTTTGAAGCCCTTCAAGAAAACCGCTCCCAGAAGCGCCACCAGGATTAGAGTAATCGGTACCGCCTGATTATGAAAAAAGGTCGGAGCAAACGGGTTTTCGATTATGTGCGCCGTAGCGTCAGCGGCCGAAAGCGTAATCGTGATGATGAAATCGGTGGCCAGGAAGCCCAAAAGCGCCAGGACGAAGAGCTTGCCCTCCCACCAAGGAAGCAGGTGTTCAAGCATTGAGATGGACCCTTCACCGTGGGGACTTTCTCGAGCAACGCGTTGATAAATTGGCAGTGCGCCAAAAAGCGTTAACAAAACGAGAATGAGCGTTGCGCAAGGTGACAACGCACCTGCGGCCAAAGCGGCAATGCCAGGCTGATAACCGAGAGTCGAGAAATAGTCCACTCCCGTTAGGCACATCACTTTGTACCAGGACCGTTCTTCGGATGCGCGGCCTTTCTTCTGGTAAAGCCCCGGCATCTCGACTTGCCCCCGATCGGCAAGCAACCAGCTCTTAAACGATTCCGCGTTCGTTCGCATTTTTTCGGTCCTTGCGTTGTCCAAAACGGGAGCCCAGTACGAGTCTAAGGTTTAGTCCATTTTTGTTGTGCGGTGAAGTTCAAAACCGTTCGCGATTTCGTATATGGAATTCAGCGAACAAACCGGGTTCAGAGGGATGCGTTGCCCAAAGGCACGATTCTCCCGATCAGCTCTGGGCCGCGAGTTCGGAGCTCGCCTTCTGTGAGCAGTCAACGACCAAACGATGCGTGATTCCGGCGACGTTTGCGGCGCGAGGAATACGCAGTTCGAGCAAGAATTTCTTGGTCTCTTCCTCGGTAAGACGATGTCTGCGTACAACTGGAGAGATCGCGTAGGCGATTTCTGCGTCGCGGACTATCTGGCGGAACACTATACGGTGCACGTAGTGAGATATTTTACACGATTCAGCCTCCATCTGAGCCGCACGAGCTCATGCCCCTCCCAACCAGTGATAACCACGGCGAGAGAATGCTCTCCGCTTCCGCGACAGATAGAGCCTTGGCCTCCTTCATGACCTCAGACGTTTCCGCCATTTTCGTTGCCTCGTACGCGAGGCCAGCGCAACCCAAGCGCAGCCAAAATCAGCGCCTCGTTTGCTGGCAAGATCGACACGTCCAATGGATCGCGGTCCTCGTCAGTTTCGGCATAGATCTGCAAAAACGTTTTCAGCACGCGCCAGTTCAACCCAATGGGGGTAATTTGGACTTTTTAAGAAACCAATCACAACGCAAGAAAAGAAAACGAATGGTTGACAACCTCAGTCGGTTGGAGTTGGGGAGCGCGGTTTTACTGGGAAAATTTAGCGACGAGTTGGAGAAGGAAACCAATTGTAATCAGCGCGATTCCAAGGCGACCGCACCAACGCACGAACCACGAATGCCAGATAGGTCGCCCTGAAGCCCTGATGAGATGCGCCAAAAATCTAATAAACAGCATCACGCCACCGATGAACGACAAAATCAACCCACAAATATTTAGTGTTTTTGGTGTCAATATCCACATTGGAACAACGTCTAACCATAATTCGGGCCGAAAATGCCGCCTTTAATTACGGGTTTTTCCGGCCTAAGCAGCTTATAGGAAATTCTTAATGGGAACTGCGACGCGATGCGAGTAAAAATTCACGGTTCTTTGAAATCGCCCGCCTGCTTGTGCGTTTCGATCACGTTGCCGGGAGCCATCCTAGCCACTAATTTTTGTAAGAGGGTGCTCTACGGCGTTGCGTCAAAGTCTGGCGAGGGGTGGGGTTGGCTTCGGAACCGCGGCTTGGGGAACAATCCTTTTTTGCCCCTTCACGCGCGCACGCGTAAGACCTTTGCGAAAGTCCACGCCATTGGCGGGGTTTACCCCCTTTCGGGCGTTGCCGCTATTTCGGTTACCGCCTTACGCGAGGGGTTTTTTCACCGCCCGTAATACATGGGCGAACATTGGCGGATTTCCATGCACTTGTTATGCTCTTCCGTTATGCATTTACGCTTCACAACGTTTTTACCCAGTCCTGAAAAACTGCCGTCGTGCAATGACCAAAACGGCCAAGCTCTTAGTCATCGAAATGGTCATCCCGCCCGGGAACGAAGCTTCCTACAGCAAGCTTCTCGACCTCATGATGTTGGTGGGTCCCGGCGGCTGCGATCGTACGGAAGCTGAGTATGAGGCGCTGTTTCAGGCGGGCGGCTTCAAGCTCACGAAGGTCATTCCGACACAATCCCCGGCGAGCGTGATCGAGGGCATTCCTGAATAAAGCCGCGACGATCGACATCTCGTCGAAGGATTTCACGAAGAGGTAGCCGTTGAACCGAACTGTGGCAGGATTTGGTCGTGCGAAAATCAAAGCGTAAATCAAAAAATCAAGCGAGGAGAGGAGAACGCGACTTCGCTCAAACGGCGTTTATGTTTTTCCAAAAAACAACGGGGAGCAAGCAGTCTAAGACGCGCCGCCCGGCTCAACGCCATTCTCGCTCAGGTCGCGGAAGATAAAGCATTCTGACGCGCTTTGCTCCCAGTGTCAGGCAATGATCGGTTCGGAAGCTCCAGACGGGAACACCGATCGACTTGAACGTGCTGAAAAATCTTGGCAAGTGAATGCGAAGTTGGATAAATGGGCCGACGAAAGTTTAATCTAACCGAAAGAAACATCCATTATGCTCTGGACTATAATTGTAATACTAGTCGTGCTTTGGCTTCTGGGCTTTATCGGCCACTTTGGCGGCGCTCTGATTCATCTTCTGCTCGTGATTGCCGTCGTTGTGCTCGTTATTCAGCTCATTCAAGGCAGACGGCTCTGAGCGAATCGGTTTTCGCCCCGGTAGTATCAATAAGGCCGTGCGTGCTCGCAATGGGTTTGCACACGCTCAATGCAATCATGCACAGCTTAAGAAGCGAATTTAGGATGAAAAATCGTCACGGCATTTGCGGCTATCAGTTCGTTACGTGCTTCCCAGTAGAGTTTCCAAAAAGAAGACCTGAAATTGACCCACTGCCGATCTGCCGCATCCAATGCTTGAATCGAATTTCTGACCAGTAAGAAGCAATGGCCCTTAATCTGTTCAGGACGAAAAGCCCGGAGCACTTGATGGCCGAGGCGGCGGCGCCCGAGCGCCAGTTAAAGCGTGCTCTCTCGGCGTTCGATCTTACCTGCATCGGCATTGGCGCGATTATTGGGACCGGAATCTTCGCGCTGGCGGGAACGGCAGCGGCAGGGGAACAAGCACACGCAGTCGAGTCAATTTGGAAAACGCCGGTGTTGAATTTCGTTCAGTCGTGGACAACGCATGCGCCTTTGGTTTTTGGGCGGCCGGGCGCAGGGCCCGCTGTTATGCTTTCATTTGTGGTGGCCGGGATCGCGTGCGGATTCGCGGCGCTTTGTTACGCCGAACTCGCCGCGATGATTCCGGTCTCGGGCTCAGCCTACACGTATTCGTATGCGACGCTGGGTGAGATCATCGCGTGGATTATCGGCTGGGACCTGATTCTCGAATACGCAGTTGGCAATATGGCGGTCGCGGTCGGCTGGTCCGGCTATTTCGTTAGACTGTGTGGCAGCCTCTTTGGTCTGAAATTTCCGCTTTGGCTGGTGAACGATCACACAACAGCGACGGGCATTATCGCGCAGGGCGGCGATGCGCTCGCAAACTATTCGTCGACTACGCTTCCAACCATTGCCGGCCACGCGATCGCACTGAATCTTCCGGCCCTTCTCATTGTCGCGGCAGTGACGGCGCTTCTGGTCTACGGAATTCGTGAGAGCGCCCGGACGAACACGACCATTGTCATCATCAAGATCGCCGTCGTCATGTTTGTGATTGCATTTGGCGCATTCCTGGTTCACCCGACCAATTGGCATCCTTTTGTCCCGACCGGGATGGGCGGTGTGATGAGCGGGGCGGCAATAGTATTTTTCGCCTTCATTGGATTCGATGCCGTCTCAACGACTGCGGAGGAAACAAAAAATCCTCAGCGTGACATGCCGATTGGAATCATCGCCAGCCTCATTATTTGCACAGTGCTCTACGTTTTAATGGCGGGGGTTATCACCGGGATGCGAAAGTATACCACTTATCTCGGCGATCCTGCGGCAGTCGCGACCGCATTCGCTGACCGGCCCTGGGCCACGGCGCTCATCAGTGCGGGCGCGCTCGCTGGTATTACTTCAGTGTTGCTCGTTTTCCAACTCGCCCAGCCACGCATTTTCATGGCCATGGCCCGCGACGGGCTGCTGCCGCAATATTTCGCAAAAATTCACCCCCGGTTTCGCACGCCGCACATCACAACCATCTGGACTGGGGTCGCCGTCGGTGGCGTCGCGATGCTAACGGATATCGGGTCGCTTGCTGATCTTACGAACATCGGCACGCTTTTTGCCTTCGTGCTCGTTTGCCTCGGCGT
Organism: Candidatus Udaeobacter sp.; assembly: GCA_035652195.1. Lineage (GTDB taxonomy): Bacteria > Verrucomicrobiota > Verrucomicrobiia > Chthoniobacterales > UBA10450 > Udaeobacter. The sequence continues at coordinate 25,897 of DASREH010000027.1, forward strand.
CATCGTGCTGCGCCGAACGAATCGAGAACGTCCGCGTCCGTTTCGTGTTCCCTTCGTTCCGGTCTTTCCGCTTCTCGGCGTGGTTTTCTGCTTCACGCTGATGCTAAGCTTGCCGCTCGAGACGTGGGGCCGCTTCTTTATCTGGCTTGCGATCGGGCTCTCGATTTATTTCGCCTATAGTGTGCGCCACAGCAAACTGAGGCGCGGCATTGACACCGGTATAACGGAAGATATCCCGCCGCCGCTAATTAAGACCTGAGATCGCGCTATACCGAGCGACGCAGCTTCGGAAGGGCTTCACGAAATTGCGTGGGAGAGCGACCGACGATTCGCTTAAACTCGCGATTGAAGTTCGTCATGGATTGAAATCCGCATGCGAAGGCAGCTTCGCTAATTCGCGAGTTGGGATTGAGCAAAAGCGTCTTCGATTTCTCCACTCGAACTCTCGAGAGGTAGTCGGTGAAATTTATCCCAGTCGCTTTCTTGAACATCTTGCAAAAGTAATGTCTGCTGATGTTAGCCACTTGGGCGATTCGCCCGAGCGACAGCGGCTCCGCTTGATGATCCTCGATAAATTGTCGCGCTCGCGTCATATTTGTGGCCTCATCCTTTTCGCGCCGTACGACTAGTTGATTCGACAAGATCGACAGGTGTCGCGCAAAAAGACTCAGGAGCCGCAACATCGCGCGGTACCGGACAGGCGATAAAACGCACGACCGAAAATAGGCCCGCTCAAGTTGCTTCCAATCCGTCTTGTAGCCCCACGCGCGGAGCTGTCGAGTAATGCTCGCGAAGTGTTTCTTCGTCGGATTCTTGAGCATTACTTCGCCCGTCTCGAGAAAACCGAGAATGTGGTCACCCACGTACACTGGCACTGCGCTTTCTGAGAGTCCCGCAAACCAAGTGACAGTGCGCGTCGTCGAGGCCGGTTCTTGGGAGGCATCGGTTTGGGCCCTTAGGCATGCGGCGCGGGCTTGGTTGAAACGAGCCAGAATCGCGGCGAATGAATCGTGATCCGTTTTGCCATGGTGTGCAGGCGACCATGAATTGTGTGCTCGAATATTGAGCGGCAAACCCACCGCTTCGCTGAAAGCCCGTTCGTAATCTTTGAAAATCTGAGAACGCGACAGATGTAGCATCACTTCCTGGTCAGACGATCGCGCTGGCGCGCCCCTTCCACGGGCGTTGCGGATCGGGCCGCTTCTTTTTGAGCGTCTCATTGGCGTCAATTATTTTTCGACACCGGTTTATCAACGGGAATTACAGCTTCGACAGCCGGAGCACTCTCACCGTTAGCGAGACTCTTGCGCTCTATTAAATTAGCCGCGGTCATATCCAGGCGTTCGTAATCCGAGCAACATTGGCAGCCCTCGGCACGCCGCATGCGATTAGGGCTTTGGTCGTGTCTTTTACAGTTAAAAGGTACTTGCGCACGATGGGATGAATTGCATATGCGACTTCAGCATCTCGCATTATTTCGCGGAATTGGTTTAGATGCATGTGTCGTTAACCTTGGTTGCAGAATGCCTTCAACGCGCCTTGCGCCGGACCGGTTTTGCCGTCTTCCTTCCGATCCTCACACGGTAACTGTTGAAGTTGCCCCGGATTCCCACCGTCGTTTTCCCAACGTCGCTCTGCAGCAAAATCGCTTTCTTCGTTTTGTGAACTTGCGAAAGTCAGAGATTCATCAGCGCAATCAATGAAGCGGCTCACCGTCCGTTGTCCTTATGAAGCCGTGGTGCGATGAACAACTCGCCGAAGGTCAGCTGCCGCCGAACATCCGGCCCCCGCTTGCGAGCCGCAGCGCGAAACTTCTTGAAAAGCGCCGCGCGACCTTTTGAAGTTTTATGTTGCGCGTAGTAGAGCGCGCAGTTCTGAGTCAATGTTGGTTCCATGTTAATTCTCCCTTTATTTGCGCTGGCGGCGGATTGACGCGGGCGCTGATGTCTGAGCAATTCGCATCGAGGCGCGTTATATAAGCATCCAGGAACGCCACGAAGCCTGTCCGTGAGACGGCAGTGTCGCCCGACAAGTTCTCGAGCAATTTTTCAAGCTCATCTTTATGATCAGCGATAGCATTCATGATGCTGTTTTGTGTGCAGAGAGAAAGGGGCCGCACACCTGCGCGATCGATTGACGCTGCGATTGTTAAGGAGCCAGCATACGGCTGCCCCTGCCGATTAGCTAATGGTATTTACCGCCCACGCATTCATTAATCGCTCGCGCTTCTCCGAGCACGTCCCTTGTTGAGCCGGCGGATCGGTCTGGTCTATTCTGTAAAATACTTCGCGGCGAGGAATTTCGCGCCAGGACCCAACACACTGGCCGCTGCTTTGCTACCGAGCAGTTTCCGCAACAAAGATTTCGCTTCATTTCTCTGCTGCTCCGACACATCGGCTTGATTGATCGCGGCGATCACTTTCTCCAGTGCCTCCGTAATCATCTGCTGCTGCGGAGTGCGTCCTGCAATCGGTGCTTGTTCCCGCTTAGAAGCAGTGGATCGTCGGCTCTCATCGATAGAGATCCGGAGCGGGGCCGAGACGTCACCTTCGAGCACTTCGACGCCGAAGTCATTTATCTTGGCAAACCCGGACAACAGGCCCATCCCGCTTTTATCTTCGAGAGGGGTCCAGTCGATGAGGTGATACTCCGAAAGCTGGGCCACAGCGCGCAGCCAGTCACGATGATTTATACCGCCTGGCGGCGGGACCGCGTCCTCAGCTTGGCCGAACGGAATGGGACCTTCGGCTTGCCGCTCATTAAGAAGCTGCAACAGGCATCCTCTGACAACAGAATCCTTCATAAACTTTGCCAATATGCGCTGCATCTCGCGCACCAACAACTCAGCTCGACGAGTCAGATTATGAGCGACAAACCCCCGCGGGAATGTGTACGGTGCGCCCTAAACGCTGATTGGAGAAGTCCAAATGAAATTTGCCAGAACTTGCATCGCCCTCGCCGCGATTATCGCGCCCGGTAGCTTCTCAGGGCTCGCTGAGCGGTCGGTGTGGAGTCGCGAATTTTGGGGAGCATCACCGGCTCCTTGACGCCCCCCGTCCAAGAATAACATTTTCCTTTTTTTAAGAGTGCACGTCGCCGCAGTGCGCACAGCTAAGACTTTTGTGTTTTCAGTTTGGCTGTTGGCCAACGCTTTTCCTCGATTGTTCTTCCAGTATCGGTCAGCTTTGACGTTGAAGGACAGCGCACGAGCAAGCTTTTGAGATTAGGGCCAGCCTTCGGTTTGGGTCGTCGCGGCGGATCGAACAAGAATCTCGTCACCATCTCAGAGTCGATAAACGATTCGCGCCTTAGCCGTGTCGTATGGCGACATTTCCATTTTCACTCGATCCCCAATTGTAAGCCGAATGAAACGTTTGCGCATCTTTCCGGAAATGTGCGCGAGAACGAGATGATCGTTCGCGAGAGCGACGCGAAACATGGTTCCGGGCACCGAGAAGAGAGATAGAGGTGCGTGTCCTCACGCGGAAACATTCTTGATTTGCAACTGAGACAGCCGCTCCTACACCGGAATTGATCTCACAACGCACCTGATTCAAAGTCACTTGTCTAAAATGCAAGCACTGTCGCGACGCAACTTGACTCCGATCCAAACGCTCACGCTAAATCCGCTCGAGTGTAAGTCTGGCGAGTCTGACGCCAGTCTACCTGAGGCTCTTGCTGCGAAATCATCGACTGTGCTGGGATTTGTGCTAGAACGACCCCACGAATCCAACGGCGGCCCAGAATCTCGCCTTGGATTATAATAGGACGGCTCACTTTGTTGAGCAGTCGCAGCAGCTTGGTGTGTGGCACGAACCGGTTTGCCTCGTTTTCGGCTGCGACAAATTTCTTCATGTGAAATCCTAGCCAGCGACCTCTTTCCGGCGGAGGGAGCAGGTGTCAAGGTGGAGCGCAGCGAAGCGAGCAATACCTTGAAAGCGCGCACCGAGCCATAGAATAGGGAAGCGATTCACGCGCAGAGTTGCCAGCACGTAAGGGATTCTGAGCACACCGATGAGTGCATCTCTGGAAAGGGGGAACAATGTCTTTGCAACATCGGGGGTGACCACTGCGATGAAGCGCTTGAGAATGGCGTTCTCGTGTCGCTGTCGATCGCTCAATGGGCGATGCCGCAATCTTTCAAATACTGAACGAAGTTCGATTCGAGGCGAAGAAGTTCCTTCCGACGCTGCCTTTACCGTGATGACCAGGTTGATTTGTTTGCTCATCGGAAGCTGCGTTGACTCAGAGGTTGCGCGGATCGGCAATACGCGGCGCGCGGGTGCGTGGAAGCTGCATTGGTGGTTTACTCACCCGCGTCTGCGTCACGGGTGGAGAGGCTGTTGAGGGTGCGAGGTTTGTTGAAACGGATGCAGTTCGTCGGCGGGTTGCCTTCTGAACACAATCGCCTCGGCGATTGAATCGCTGACGTTGTCGTGATGAGGTTGAATTGTCGGTCATCTCCGCGTGAAACCGCGCGATCGCCGCCGCGTTTACAGCTACGTCGACAGTAGCCAGTAGTTCGCGAATTACGCCCAATGATGCGCCCTTTTGCCGCAGCGCTACAATGCCGTCTTTGAGCAGCATCAACTTTGCGTGACGGCTCGGCAACGGTGGCGTGAATGCGCAGACGAACGTCCGTTGACCGTTGCGGTGTGCACGGCGATGCCGACTGCGTTGCTCATCAGATCAAGAGCGGGTTGTCGGCAAGCCAGAAATTCCTTAAATTTGCTAAGGGGTAGGGCGTCCCTCCTATCAAAGCCCACGCTTCCTTGCGTGGGCAAAATTCATTGAGCCCGCTTTGTTGCCTTGCTGAGCGTACAATCGAACGACGCATTACTCTCGCCGGAGCAAGGTCCATCCGCTCCCAATTTCGCGCACTGTTGCACGCGGGGAGGCTGATACTTTGCTGATGAAATATTCGCAGTTAAGACGCGGGCTCTCGCCGGAAGACGCTGCCGCCTACGTTGGCAGTAAGGAATTATTGCGACAATTTGAACGAGCAAAATGGTTGAAACCCTTCGTGCGCGGAAACCGGCTTACGCGGTTTGACATTCGCGATCTCGACGGCTGCATCGACCGACTGAAAGCTGGCGAGATTCTGTCGAACGGCGCACCTACACCGTGAACGCTTTCATGATTTGGCGATCATCAGGCCGTAGTTTCGCATAATGTCGCTGCACGACCCGCACATCGTCGCCGAGCCACGTGGCAATTCTGTAAATGTCGATGCCTTTACTCGCGCAAATCGATGCAAAAGAGTGACGCATCACATGTGGGCTAATCCAGGGAACGCCTTGGACCTTCATATACTCACCAAATGCGCGCCGGAAGTCGAACCTGTAACGATGGCTTCCGTGCGTGACATCGGGCTGCAACACGAAAGGCGAGCGCAAACCCCAACGCTTTAGAAAATCAACAAATTGATCGGTCAGCGGAACGGTCCGGGCGTCACGGTCTTTCGGTCGGAACGTTTCTGTTGCGCGGATTTCAACGGTGCGTGCCGCGAGATCAAACCAGCCAGGCACAGCTTCAACTATCTCCATCTTGCGCATCCCGGTATGGAACCCGCAGAACAAGATAAAGCGCAGATCGTCGCTCGGCGCATTGTGAATCAACCGTTGTGCCAACTCAAAGTTTGCGAAGCGAGCCTTGCCCTTTCGGTCGATGCGATCGAGCTGCACTGCGACCACAGGGTTGCGCCGGCACAGATTCTCCCTCACGCACCAGTTGAAAAAGGATCGTAGCGTGAACATATAGCTCTCCGCCGTGCTCGGGACGACGCGCGCTTTTGCTGCGTCGTAGTAAGCTTTGCAATGACTGCTGGTGACGTTTGCCGGCGGAATGTTCTTACCGTTATCGGCAAACATAAGGAGGCAAGAGCGCTTGCTCTCCGCACGCATTTTGCTGTAGCGGTTTGTCTCGAACTTGTGCTTTACGAACCGCTCGACTTCCGCCATGAACGATTGCGCCGGCTGCAACTTGGGACTGTCCATAATCTCCCGCGCGCGCTGCGCGGCCAACAGATAATCATCGGTTTCAAGCGAGACGAAGCTTCTGCGACCATTTACCTGTTTTGCGAACCAATATGTGCGGCCACGCAAATAAATGTCTTTGACTCTTCCTTTGAGCACTCAGGTATGGTCATATCGCGGAGCTGATTGATCGGCTCTCTGGCCGGAGCATTTGCTCGTCGCGCAAGGTACATTTTGACGGTGTGCGAATACCCTAGCGAAATGCATCAGAGCAGACGCTGCTCTTCTAATGTCACACTTTAAGAAGGTGAAACCGGCCTTTTCAATGTACGCTACCGTAAATTACCGGAAATTATTTTTGTCCCATTTTCATATGGAGTTGTCCACGAGGGAAAAAGGTTTTTCGGGAGGTCTCTGGCCACGTTGACAGGGTAGGGGTCAGAGGTTCGAAACCTCTACCGCGCACTGGGATGGACGCTCACGGCCTGGTCCGCGCCCCTTTCCCCGAAACTTTGGGGCGCCGATTCCGTAGTTGGCTTGTGTGACCCAGTCATCAGCCTCGCTCGCGCTGCTGGATGAGCCTCTTTGGTTTTGCCTGAAAACGCAACCTAAACGCGAACATCTGGCTGCGACCGCGCTCAAACGCCGGTTCCAGATCGAGTGCTTCTCGCCACGCCTGCGCTTCCGCAAATTGACGCAAAGAGGCCCCGTCTGGTTCATCGAGGCGATGTTCCCGGGGTATCTGTTCGCGAAATTCGTTTACTCGCAGCAACACCGGGCGGTGGAAAGTGCCCACGGGGTCCGCGGCGTGGTCCATTTCGGTGATCGCCTCGCCACGTTACCCGAAGACGTTGTGAGGGATCTTCAATCCAGAATCGGCCCCGATGAAATCGTAACGGTCGATGACTCGCTTGAAGTTGGGCAACGCGTTCAAATTATCGACGGTCCGTTTTCAGGATTGGAAGTCCTGGTGACCTGCGTAATTCCTGCCAAGGACCGAATCCGGGTACTTTTCGAATTGCTGGGGCGATCAATCGAGATTGAAGTGCCCACCGCAAAGGTGCTTCCCCTTCGCGGTGTTCGTGCGGCGGCGTAACTTCCCTCTCGAACCCGAAGCGCCTAATCCCGGCGGATCGAACGCGCTTCAGGATGCGCGCAGATCTGGCGGCCAAAGAACCGCCCGATTTTCGCTACAAACCAAAAGTGGCCGCCCCGAAGGAACGGCCACTCTGGTGTCGGGAAATTAAGTCTTCCTGCAGCGTCTTAAGTCCTGAGAAACCGATGCGCTATACCAAGAGTCGCAAAGGCAACGCCAAGCAGCATCACAGTGGCGCCGCCGTCGGGCACGTTGCCCGAAGTTCCAAAGAGGGTCCACCCGGACAGGCAATACAAACTCCAGCGGGCTGGAATAGTGATCGTTCCGGTTAAGTTGCCTACATACCAGATGACGGAGCCTGGATTTGGCCCGTCATACTTGGCAAACAGGTATGAATAAGTACTGCCTGTGCCGAGATTTATAGTCGTACTGGTTCCACTGACCAAGCCTGTCAGTGCTGCATCAGGGTAATTGGGAAAGCCCGGGCCGGGGCTGTTTAGCGTTCGAAGAAAGAGTTGGCCGTTATAAAGATCCGCAGCGCCCGGTATCATATCAATCAAATGATTGACGTAATTCAGGCGATCAGCGTTCCCCGACGGTATTCCAAAAAGAACGTATCCAAGCGTCTGACTGTCTCCAACTGTGAGAGCATCGGCCTTCGGCGCGAATGCGATGCCCAGCAAGACCAACGACGCGGCGACCAACCCGAGTTTACAATTACGAATCATACTCTTTAATCGTTGAGCAACCGGTATGCCAAACGACCATTACCGGCGGGACGCAATTTTAAGCCACTCTGGCATAGTCACTTATGGCTTCTCTCTCGCAAATCCAAGCACAAGCTCGACGCGTAAGATCTTCCGACAAAAATGATCTCTGGGGCGGTTGCTGAAATCGAATAACAATCACGCCGAAAGTGAGTTACGTTGAAGATCTAAGAGCCGTTCGGATTCCCGACGGCCTCGCACGGGAGGCTCTCCCCAGCAATTTCTTTGCTCGGAAGCAGTTTTAATCGTGCTGCAGATCTGCGAGTGTGCGTTTCGCTTGCGCGGCCAGCGGCTCTTGAAGACCAGCGGTTAGAGCCTGGTTCAGAGCGCCGCGGGCCTGGTCGATTTGCCGTGTTTGCAATTGAGACATCCCCAAATAGAACAGGGACCTGGCGTTCAGCGGACTTTTACGAGCGCTCTCCTCAAACAGCTCAATCGCGCGTTGATAATCTTTCTTCTCATAACTCAACTGGCCCAAGAGCGCCAGCAATTCAGGATCGGCCGGCAAGGTCTTACGAGCCTTAGACGCAAGATCATATGCCATGGCGGTGGTCGAAGGATCGCCAGCATACAACGCTGCGAGGCTCTTTTGAGCCAGACCAAAGTCCGGCCACTGCCGCAAAATGTCGGCATAAATCCCGATTGCAAGGCTTGGCTGGTATTGGCTCTCACAGATTTTGGCTTGAGCCATCAACGCGGGAATGTAGTGAGGATTTTGCGTCAATTCCTGTTTCACGTCATTTTCGGTGATGAGGTTGTCCGGATTGCTATCGGAAACTGTAAACCTCAAAAATTTTCTGGCATCAGCTGCTTCCGGGAAATTGGAAGTATTCAAGGCCTTTTGCATAATATCCCTTGCCTCATTTAGTTTGCTGAGGCCGTAGGCCGCCCAGGCTAAACTATGGAGCGTCGTGCCGTCCTTCTGGCCTTGTCGAACAGCCTCTTGCAAAAGACTGTAGGCCCATGTGAAATTGCCGCTTTGGCCGGCAATTTTTCCGAGTGTCGCGGCGACCTTCGGATCTGCCGGCGCCAGGTCGCGGGCTTTTTTTGCGTAACTGAGAGCCTTCTCGATATTATGAAGCGGGCCAGCATAGAGTTCCGCCAGCCTTAAAGCAGCCGTTAATAATGCGGGATTGAGCTGGAGGGCCTGTTCGAAGGCCTTGGCGGCTTGTTCTGATTGGTGTTGCCTATCGTAAATTTCTCCCAGCCGCATCCATAAGAGTACGTCATCAGGCCGAGTTTTGGCCATTGCTTCGAGTTGTGGCAGGGATAATTGCGGCGAAAGGTCAGGCCGGCCCCTGAGGATTGCGAGGGTACGCTCGATCTCTTCTTTGCCGGGAAAATCCTTGCGTGCGCCAGCAGCTTTTTCCAAGGCCGCCTGAGCAAGGTCTGCCTGTCCCATCATATAGGCTGTGATGCCCAAATGAAATTGTGCCTCTGGATTATTTGGAAGTCTTTCCGCGCTCGCCTGAAGAACAGGCAGTGCCTGCCTGTACTCGCCTCGCTTAAACAGGACCCAGCCCAGCGTGTCGCTGATCGCAGGATCGTCTGCTCGAAGATCGTGCGCTTTGCGTGCCAGTTCGTAGGCCCTGTCGAGATTGTTCAGCCGGTCCACATAGAGATTTGCGAGATTATTTAATGCAGGAACGGAACCAGGATCGATGGAAAGCACCTCCTCGTAGGCATCGCGCGCTTTGTCATAGACATTCATCCTCTCATACAACATGGCCAGAGCAAGCCATGCGGCCGGATTGCGCGGGGTTTTGGAGATCTCGGATTGCAACTGCTTCGCAGCAGGCAAAAGCCGGTTGGTGGCAATATATGCCTCGACAAGCAGTTGATAGGCTTCCGAAAAGTTCGGATCGAGCTGAACCGCTTTCTGAAGCTCCAGGACGGCGTCTTCCCACTTTTCTTCCGCGGCTAAAATCTTGCCTTCAAAAAAATGAGCGGTAGCTGAATTCGGGTCGTTTTGAAACTGACGCCGTATCCTGGTCCGCGCGGCGTCAAAGCGCTTGTCCAACAGATCCAGCTCTACGAGTTGGTTGAGAGCCGACAGGCTGGTCGGAGACAGGGCGACAACCTTTTCAAAAGCTCCACGGGCTTCGTCATTCCTTTTTGCCTGGCGATACGTGAATCCAAGCGCCATGAGAATCTGCGGATCCTCTGGGGCAAGCTTCGCCTGCTCTCCCAGGACGACAACGGCATCGTCAAATCGGCCCAGTGAACCGTAAGCGGCTGCGAGCAGCAGTGCCGCACTTTTCAAGTCCGGCTGTCTCTTGAGCAAATTGCTTACTGGTTCAATTACCGGTTCGGCGTGTCCGGCATGAAGATTGATTTCCGCGAGCAGCAGCACGGCATCGACGTAGTTGGGGCTGATCGCGAGCGCTTGTTCCAGCTCGGCTTTCGCCTGATTTGGATTGTCACTTTTGAGATACGCCTGCGCTAACTGGTATTTGACGATAGGCGTATCCGGGTATGTTTGGTCGAGCCGCTCCAAGGTTTCTACCGCTTTGCGAATCTCGCCCTTTGCCAGCAGCACGTTGCACTGCAGTCTGCGGCCGTCCAGGTACTCGGGATCGCGACCAAAAACGTTTTCCAGCAACGAGAGCGCTTCCTGGTTTTTCTTCTCTTTGAAGGCCACCTCGGCGAGCAAGACCCAGCCCGGGAGATAGTCGGGCGCTTTCGTAGTCATTTCAGCAGCCATCCTTCGCGTTGCTTCCAAATCGCCGATGGCGGACTTGAACGCAGCGCATTTCAAGCGTTCCATCGAACGAATGGGCGCCAGTTGCGCTGCTTTCTCGAATTCCTGGGCGGCCTGCTTTTGATCCTTTTGCAGCAGGTAAAAGTCGCCCATAGCCATGTGGGCGGCCGCCGCTTTCGGATCCGCCTCGAGGGCCTGCCGAAGTTCCTCGCCTGCTGCAGTCATGTTGCCTTCTCGCAGAAACAAGTTTGCCGATGCGAGATGGAAAGACGCAGTGGCTTTACTGGGAAATTTCTCGAGCTCTCCGGCGGCGGCTTCGAGCTCTTCCCTCGTGCGAGCTGCGTCGGTCAGGGTGACAAGCGCGGCACCATTGGCCGGATCCTGTTCAAGGACTTTGGATGCTTCTCGTGCAGCCTCCGCGAAATGGCCCGTTGCAAGGTAACAACGGCTGAGTCGGAGTCGATTTTCGTAGTTCCCGGGATCCAATTCCGCAGCTTTGGCAAGAAAAGGAGCCGCCCGCTGTGGCGCGCCATCTTCCAGCCACATTAGCCCGAGTCTTTCAAATATCAGGGCGTTGGTGGGATCCAGCGTGAGTGCGTTGACATAGCTCAGCTTGGCCTTGTCATAACTCCCGTTTCGGAAATAGGTGTCGGCCTGTTGAAGCAGGCGCGTTCTTTTGGCTTCCCTGGAACAACCGGCAGCGAGCGTTGCCGCCAGTATCAGAATGACTATTTTGAATGCGATTCCCGACGTTCTCATGTTCTGTGACCTTTTTTTCTAGCCGCTGTTTGCGTTCACGCGGTCCTTGCTTATTCCAAGTTTCTCCATCAGTTCGTACAGCGTCGGGCGACTGATCCCCAGTTCGGCGGCTGCCGAGGTGATCCTTCCTGCGTTCCTTCTCAAGGCCTGCTGCACCATTTCGCGTTCGATGTTTTCCCTCGCCTGTCTCAGCGTAAGCGCGGCCGTGGAACCAGCGGGAGACTCATGCTCCAGCTCGAGATCGCTGGCGGTCACGCGTGAACCGCTGGCCATAATGACGGCGCGTTTGACCCGGTTTTGCAGTTCGCGCACATTGCCCGGCCACGAATATCGCTTCAGGGCCCGCAACGCGTCGGGGGTGAAAACGAGGCCGGCGCGCCCGATTTCTGTTGCATATCTTTGCAAAAATTCCTGCGCCAAAAAAACAACATCCTCGCCGCGTTCCCGAAGCGGCAGCAGCCGCACAGTGACAACGGCGATGCGAAAATAAAGGTCCTCGCGAAACTTGCCGGTTTCGATCAGGTGTTTCAGGTCCGCGTTGGTTGCCGCCACCAAGCGGGTATCAATCTGGATCTCCTGCCTGCCGCCCACGCGCTGCAGCCTCTGTTCCTGAAGAAACCGCAAAAGCTTTACTTGAATCGGCGGAGGGAGTTCGCCGATCTCGTCCAGGAACAGGGTTCCGCCGTTTGCGCTTTCGATCATTCCCCTGCGCTGCATGTGCGCGCCTGTAAACGCGCCCTTTTCATGGCCGAACAATTCGCTCTCCAGCAGATTTTCGGGAATCGCATTGCAATTGATGGCCACAAACGGTCCCTCCTTGCGCGCACTGCGCCGATGGATGGCGGCCGCCGCCATTTCCTTGCCGGTGCCGCTTTCCCCCAACAAGAGCACCGGCGCGTTGGTCGCGGCCACTTTGCGGATGAGTGCAAAGGCCGTCTGCATCTGCGGACTCGTGCCGAGCATCTCCTCGAAGATTTCCGGTCGCTTTCTCTGCTGCAGCTCTCGATATTCCTTTTCCAGTTCTACAACGTGGACGCATCGGCGAAGCAGCAGCTTTAATTCTTCTATCTCGATCGGTTTGCACAGGAAATCGTAGGCTCCTGCGCCGACTGCCTGCAGAGCATTCTGCTTTTCGCCCTGGCCGGAAATGACAATTACCTTCGCCGCGCGGTCCAGAGCCAGGATATCGGCCAAGGTCGCCAGCCCCTCTTCGCACTCATTCGGGCGCGGCGGCAATCCCAAATCGAGCAGCGTTACAGTGGGCGGGTTTGCTTCGAAAAGTTCGAGGGCCTGCTTTCGATCTTCGGCAAAATGGACATCGTAATCCGGACTGAGCGCCCACTTCATCTGGGTCCGGATTGCCTCGTCGTCGTCAATAATGAGCAGTTGCGGTTTCATGTCGCGTGTCCGTTGAGCGGTAACAAAACCCGGACGGTTGTGCCGCTTCCCGGCTGGCTCTCGACTTGAATTTTCCCCTGGTGAGCTTCCACAACCATCTTTGATTGGAACATGCCGATTCCAAGTCCCTTTTTCTTTGTCGTTTGAAAGGGGCGAAACAGGGCGCGGCGCAGAAAGTCTGGACTCATCCCGCAGCCGTTGTCGGCTACTGAAAGAATGGCCCAGCCGTTGTGCTGAGTGGTTTCAACTTTTATCGTGCCTCCGGAGCCCACCGCGTCGCGCGCATTAAGAAGCAAATTGGTGACTACACTATTCATTTGAGCCGGGTCCACTTTAAGGGTGGGTTTCAAGCGGAGATCCTGTATGACGTTTATTGCCGATGGCCGTTTCAACACCTGCAGCGCATCTGCGACGAGCGCATTCATATCCACCTCGGCAAGATTAAGCTCCAAACGCCGCAAGGCGCCGAGGCGGCTGATCAGTTCATTGATACGGGTCGCTGTATCGGCAATTCCGCGCAAGGCGTCCTGCCGAAAGGCGGGATCATCGAAGTGCACCGGCAAATTTTGCAATGTCAGGCTCAAGGTTGACGCCGCGTTTTTCAGATCATGGACAAAAAAGGCAGACATGGCTTGAAAAGCTTCCAGCTCCTTGGCCCGCATGATCTCTTCGGTGAGTTGGAGGTTCAGCAAGTTGACGCCGATTTGCTCACCCATGCACTTCAAGAGATCCATTTCTTCCACCGTATAGAGAGCCCCGCCTACGCGGTCGGCCAGTATGGCGACCCCCAGGCAGCGGTCGCCGGTCCACAAGGGTGCGCAAACACGGTTGCCCCCAGTGCGAAATTGGCTCGAACCCAGTTGCCGAAGGTACTCGGCATGCGCGCCACGCGCTTTCTCCAAATCAAAAGGCCTGGAGAGGGCGCGAATTTTCGCGAACACCCGCCCAACATCTTCCGGGTTCGATACGTCATCCATGGTAGCGTCGCGTTCCGACCTGGAGGTTGAAGCCGCGAATACCAGCCGTTCGTTCTCATCAAAAAGCCAGAAGGTGACCGAAAGCGCATTAAACGTTTCAGAAATTAACCTGGCGGCCGCGGCACACAGTCCCGTTTTGTCAAACACATTGGACGTGCTTTGGGTGAACCGTCTCCAAATCTGGCGAAAATCATACTGGGGCCTTTTAAAATGGCGGCTGACGAAACAGCGCAGTTTTTGTTGGACCCGGTTGGACAGCAGCAATATCGCCAGCAACGCAAAACCGAGCAGCACGACGAAGGCTTGGAATTGGAAAGTGGTCCAGCCGCCGGTCCAAGTCACCAGCTGAGCCAGGACTCCAACGACAAAAAGATAGGCGCCGACCAGGATGATGGTGAGAGACGTGCGCAGCACAGCATGCGACGGGTACACGTCGATCTCATCAAAGCCGCTCCGGATAAAACCAGTCACAATCAGCGCGCACCCGACCAAGAGACCGATGGTATCAACGTCATTAAGCGGGAGGAACTTTCCCGAAAAGAGTAACGCCTGGCTCAGCGTGTAGATCCTCGATCCGAAAATTGCGGCCAAACCTATAACTGTGAATTTGATGCGCCAGCGCATGGTTCCCACCGTCGCCCGAAAGGTTCTTTCGAGGTTGGTGAGAATCAGCACGGCAGCCACCAGCAGAGCGCAGTTAAGCGCCTTCGATGCTGCGTGCACATCGAACCAGAAGTCTCCGTCGGCGTCGATTCCCAGGGAAGGGGGACTCAACTGGCCAAGGAACACCAGCGCTACTCCGACAGGGAGCAAAAAGGTGGCCAGAACCAGCAGCCACGATGCTCGAGACATTTTCCATGGTTCTCCGCGGGAATACGCCAGGCTGAAGCAGAGCCATGGCGCCGGAAGAAGCGACTTTGTCACCATGGCCAGTGTTCCCCACAGCGTCGCCTGCTCTGGCGCGGTCGAGTCCTGCCACAAGGCTCCGAATAAAGCTTCCAGCGCAAAGCTCAGCATTCCAGCGAAGAATGCCCAGGTTGCAATCGACCGGTGCCTGCGGCATGCAGCCGCAGTCGCCAGGCCCGCGCTAAACATCGCGGCGGCAAGAGCTATTGCGGCGTTGAGGCTCACCATTCGCCCCGGTGCAATGTGCCGACCTGTATTCTGGCGCCTTTTGTGGCGCGTGCATCCCGACAACGCATATGTTAAAGTCTCATCGCAAAAACGTGACCCCGCTCCGAACGCAGGCCACGGGAAATTCGAAGTCGAGCGTACGCTTCGACGGCGTTGGAGCGTCCCTTCTCGTCAAGGTTTACTCCGGAAAATCCCCAGCCAAGTTTGCGGGAAAAGTTTGCCGGGATTCCTGGTAAGGCGGCACTAGCCGCGGCCGGTCTCCCGGCTGGGACGAGCGCGGATTTCCCATCGACGCAGACCCCACAAAACCGCCAGAAGCGGAATCAGTGACAAGGCGAAAAAGAGAGGCCCGCCGCGGCGGTGAATGAGGCTGTGAATCATCTGCGGCCCCATATTCACACAAAGAAGCCCAATAACGAGGATCCGCACTGCATTGCGCAAAATTCCCAGCGGCACGACCACGGCCACGAGCAAAACGCGCCGCCATGGCGTCTTCAAAAACATGTTTGCGGCAACGATGCTGGTGATAAAGAGAACCCAACTCGAGCGTATCCCGCTGCATTCCTGTGCCACTTCGATGCTGATATTGGGCAGTTGAAACACCGCGCCCTCCCGTAAAAAAGGCGTACCGCTCAAATGGAAAAGAAGATTTGCGACCTCCGCCGAGGCAGACTTGGACGCGTTCTCCAGGGCCACCGCCATCGCATCCGGCATCGGGACAATGAAAATCAGGAATGCCACCGGGAAGGCCGCGGCCCGCATCCACGCGCTCCCGAGGAACAGAAAACCGCCGGCAGTCAGACAGCAAAAAAACGAAAGCGCCAAGAGCGCCAGGCGATCGTTGTTCTCTCTGGTTCCTGTCGCCGAACCAAGCGTTGAGGCAAATAGCCAAATCCCGACACCGACACTTAGCAATACGATCCCCATCGGAAAATTGGCGGCGCGGTTTTTCGGGAGCCGATCGCGACGGAGATAAAGCAGATAGGCCGAGACCACCGGCACGAGAACGATGTAAGAGTGCAGGTCACTCCGGAGGACGTAACTGGCGAGCCTGAACAGCGATGGGCCAAAAACAGCAAGCAACGCAACGACAAAGCAAACGCCGATCCACGCAGGCGCCTTCTCGTTTCGCGGCGGGCCAATCGCTCCCTTGCGATCCTGCCCCGGCCCTGGGATGGGAGGTTTGCCCCCAGCAGATTCGTTCAATCGATTGGGCATGACCAAGGCAGATCTTTTAAATTCGGCCAGCATGGCAACGCCCGCTTTCGCGGGAATCCTAAGCTTTTTCTCAAATCGGTTTGCCTCGCTCAACCGGTTTTTCCCGATGCTCGGAGCTGATGTGGAATTGAAGCGAGCAATGATTATTCTCCGCCTGCCGACGTCAGCTTGTCCGTTTTTGCCGTCCGCGGACGGCCGAGGGTTCCGCAAACTTTCAGTACGTGTAGGTCAATCCTGCGGAATAGCTGTTTCGCGAGTAACCCGGCGCCGACTGCAGAGCACTTTGCGAGGTGTGATTGTAGTTAACGTGAAGCGAAAGCCGTTTATTGATGGTATAACTCAAGCCCAGCTGGAAATCGACGGTGTCCTGCGCGCCGACTGAACTGCTTCCAGTCGCTGGAGGGCCTTCGTTTTCGTCATGGTGATAATAGACCGCCGCGGTCGAACTGATTCGCGAAGTAAGAAGATACGTCAGCACAAAACCGGTTCGGAGCGTTTTGCGGATCGCAATATCCGCTGCGTTGGGCGCTTCGAACCCGTAACTTGTCGTCCAACTCAGCCAATGGTTGCTGCTGCTATAATCCAGCGAGCCTTCAAAATAAGGTCCATCGGAATGCCCGTTATTCTCGAGCGAGCGAAAAGACTCGCCTCCCCGGAGGTGAATTGCCAGATGCTCCGTCAGCCGATGATCGAAGCCGGCGAGCACGTAGTGAGTCGTCGAATCGGTCGGCGCGGTGTCGTAATCGATCCATTCATATCGATAATCGGCCACGAGCTTGGTGCGCCGCGTCAGACTATAACTTATCTCTTGAGCGATTGTGTTTTCCAGACGGTCCTGCTGCGCGCCCACTGACGAATTGGAATATTTGACTCTACGCAGCGTGAAACTGGTTACGGTATTGAGCCGTGGAAGCCAACTATAAGTCAGCGCAAAGATGTCGTTCGTGTCAAAATGGTCGGCGCGCAAGTTCTCCGGTCCGACGTCGGATTTGAAATCCGGCTCTGTGGCATAGGCGGCATAAACATTGGCGTAGAAAAAAAGGCGACTCGAAAAGTCGTGCGTCAGCGACAGAGTGACATTGCCGTTCTTGTCGTCCGTGTTCAGGTCAAAAAACTGAGAGAAGCGTCCTACTCCGATCAAACTGAGCTGTGTGCGCCCACCCGGCCGCGCGTAAGTGAGGACGACGTTTTCGCGTGTGAAGACTGAGCCCTGCCCCACCGAAGCCAGCGCCGCATTGTCGTCGTAACCGATATCTGCTCCCGCGGTGATTTGAATCGGAACGGCGGGAAACCACCCCAGCCCCGCCTCTTCCATCGCCGAAGTCACCGCCTCCTGGCCAGCCAGTTGCCGCGCCATTGCGAACAGGGAAATGGCAAGCGCCAGCGCAAGGGAGATCGAATGGGCATGCTTTCGATCACGGGGTTGGTGAAGTCGGCATGGCAAAATCATGTGGTCGCGCTTTTGCGGCACGCCCGGTCAGAACAAACTGCGCGAAACATAGATCACATCCCCGTCCTGCACATACCGCGGCCTCGTAGGCTCGCCGCGAATCTCGGGCCGAAGACTGAAACTCTCGGTGCGCTGAACCCCCCCGACCACGCGAGTCAGATGAACATTGCGCAGGCTCCCATAGTCGCTAACCCCGCCTGCTTGCATAATTGCCTGGTACACGGTTGTGGGCCGATCAAAAGTGATTGATCCCGGTCTGTTGACAAACCCCGACACGATCACCGTCGCCAGCCCGTTCTCCAATGTGACGAGAACTTCGGGATTCTCGAGATAATCCTGATAGCGCCGAACGAGCTCGCGCTGCAAATCGATGATCCGCCTGCCGCCAGCCTGAACTTCACCCAGCAATGGCACGCTAATCTTGCCGTCCCTGCGAATCTTTTGCGTCTGATCTAAATCACTCTCCTCCGCAAATGTAAGTTTGATTACATCCCCGGGCGAAAGCTTCACCGCCGTGTGCGGGCCGGGAGGATTCGGCAATGGCGGCAATGGCGTCTCACAACCGACCAGCGTCAGCGTGAGTAAAACCACCAAAACCAAGCCGCAGGGAACCAACGAACGCAATCCAAATCCGCAGGCATTCATCCTTTGCCGTTGATTGTTGCTCCAAAGGGATCGTCTAGTCTGCACCATGCTGTGTGGTTTACTCCACATGGTTTCCAGAAAGCAAGATTAAATAAAAAGCCCTCGAATCGCATCCGGGCGAAGGCGTTTCACCAAATGCCGAGCTTAGCCGCATTGTTGCTGAATCTGACGACGCAGACGCCGTATCTGCCGATTCAGCCGCGGATTTTGCCGATGGCGTTTCTTCAATTGTTGTTGCCGAGCCTGGAGTTGCGCCAGGCGCTGCCGCAGCTGGGAACACTGCGTCGTTTCGGGAGTGGGCGACGGTGATGGACTCGGCGATGGACCATTCGTCACCAAAGG
>DASREH010000028.1:0-31374 GCA_035652195.1 Candidatus Udaeobacter sp.
AAAGAGTTCGCGGCCTTCGCCGGTTTCTGCATTTGCAATCCAAAGCGCCCACGGACGCGGGAACTCCGGAATCAGCGGCCGCTTAAATTCCTTCCCGGGCTGGCGAATAAACGCGACCTGTTTGCTGTCCGGCGACCACACCGGACCGCCGTCGCGATTGGTACTCGGCGTAAGATAAATAATTTTCTTCGTCGCCAAATCGAGCAGGGCGATGAAAGAGTGATCCTTTCGATTGGAGCAAAACGCAATGCGCTTACCATCCGGCGACCAGCGCGGCGTCTCGCTCTCCCCGGCTAATTCCTCCAATTGCTCGGCTTTTTTCTTGCCCGCGATCGGCGCAATCCAAAGATGTTTTTTCGCCGGCCAGACCACGTTCCTGCCGTCTGGCGAAACCTGCAGATCTTCGCAACCTTCTTGATTGCAGCCAACATCACCAAGCAATCGTGGTTCACCGCCGCTCACGTTCATTGCCCACGCCTGTTGCTTTGGAATTCTGGTGAGACTTTGCGGGTTCGCGGAAGTTCCTTCCTTGTTAATCTCGCTGCCACGGGTGTAAACGACGATTTTCCCGTCGGGCGTCAGGCGCAGGCTCGCAATTGCCTGTCCATCGTCGCCTGTGTAATGCGTCACCTGGCGCGGCGCGAAATCCGGCGCGTCTGCGATCCAAATGTTGCGTTCGCCTTTACTGTCGAAGACCCACGCCACGCGTGGCGCGTGCGACGTGCTCGTTAGGCCGTACGAAAACGGCGCACTCAGCACCTGTTTGATGGTGAACGACCAACACCAGGTTGGTAAGAGAGCCGAAGCGACAAGGATGCAGCGGAGTGAAATTTTCACGGCGGCGCGACTCTACTCGCGCATAGAGACTCCGTCGATTGCATTTGGATGCAGGCCTTGGATTCGAAGTCGCAGATGCAGGTTGAGAGTCGATGGCAGCGCCATACTTTATTGGGATGAAACGAAGAACCTTTTTGGAGGTCGGTTTGGCCGGTGCAGCTGGTGTGTTAACCGGAGGATTACAAAAAGTTCTCGCTGCCGTTCCGGAAGCCCACGATTCGTTTGAATTGGGCGGAGATCTGTGGATCAACAGGCTCGGTTTTGGCGCGATGCGGTTAACGGGCGAGGGGATCTGGGGTTGGCCGCCTGATCGTGAGAATGCGAAAAAGGTGTTGCGGCGCGCTGTGGAACTCGGCGTCAATTTTATCGATACGGCTGACGCCTACGGCCCCGAGACAAATGAGCTCCTCATTGCTGAAGCGCTCTATCCTTATCCGAAGGGACTGGTGATCGCGACCAAGGGCGGCCACACGCGACCCGGTCCGAATCGATGGGTACCAAATGGGCGCCCTGAATATCTGGCCCAGTGCATCGATAAAAGTCTCGAACGATTGAAACTCGAGCGGATCGATCTTTATCAGTTGCATCGCATCGATCCAAAGGTGCCAGTCGAAGAATCACTGAGCGCATTCAAAAAAGCGCAGGACGCCGGAAAGATTCGTCACGTTGGATTATCGGAAGTGACAGTGGCTCAAATCGAACAGGCGAAAAAGGTGATGCCCATTGTCAGCATCCAGAACCAGTACAACATCACCGACCGCGATTCGGAGCCTGCGCTGGAGTATTGTCAGAAGGAGAAGATGGGATTCATTCCGTGGGCGCCGATTGGCGGAGGCAGGAACCCTTCTTTGCGCAAGGCCGGCAGCGCGTTGGACGCAGAAGCGAAAAAGCACAATGTAAGCGCGGTGCAACTCGCGCTGGCGTGGTTACTCCAAAAATCTCCTGTCATGCTGCCGATCCCGGGAACGTCTTCGCTGGCGCACCTCGAGGAAAATATGGCGGCGGAGAAAATCCACCTCAGCTCGGACGAGTGGAAGAAAATCGAAGAGCTCGCGCAGGGAAGTTGAAAGTTGATCGTTGAGAGGTAAAAGGCGACGGAAGAGAAGCAAACCACCGAGATTTCATGGAGTCAGACCTCGCCCAACTCGCGCATGATCGATTTGAAATTGCCGATGCACTGCATCGTTACGCTTTCGGTCTCGATCATGGCGATGCCGATTCGCTGGCATCGGCGTTAACGGAGGATTGCGTTTTCGATTTCAGACAGGCAGGCAGAAAACTTGAAATCGAGTTTCCGTTGTTGATCGGTCGCGACGCCATTCTGAAGGGAGCGCTTCCTTTAATCGGTCCTCTCGATACCAGCCACAGTGTCAGCAATCTCCAGATCGAGATCAGCGGCGATACAGCTACGGTGTACGCTTATGTGTTGTCGCAGCATTTCATGCCCGGCCAGGGTTCGCGTCGTGGATCCGAATACGCCCTGCTGATGAACCGTTACGATTGTCACCTGGTGCGAGATGGTGACAAGTGGCGTTTCAAGAAGATGACAATCGACAACGCCTGGGCGCTCGGGAACCCGGAAATCCTTAATGCGCTGGCCATTCAACGCGTGTTGAGAACAAAGCCGAAAAAGGCCGGCTAAATCAGGGTTCATTTTCTGTCGATTTTTCCACGAATTGTTTGACTGTTCGCCTTGCGGTGATATGTGTCACAAACATATATGTCTTCACCAATGCTCGATCGCGAATTGAAAAAGGGCAGCGCAGAGTTGTTGATCCTGTCGCTGGTAGAAGATCGGCCCCGGCATGGATATGACATTGGCCAACTGATCGAGCTTCGCTCCCGCGGAGTCCTGCGATTCAACATAGCATCGCTCTATCCACTGCTTTACCGGCTGGAAAAACGCCGTTGGATCAGGGGACGCTGGGTTGAAAAGCCGGGTCAACGCAGACGGCGCTATTATCGCCTCACCCCGACAGGCAAACGAGTCCTGGCCGCGCAACGGGATGGCTGGCAGGAATTTGTCGGCGCGATCAATCGCATAACCGGAATTGCACATGCCTGATTTCAGAGCAGAGATTCGAAAGCAAGTCGCAGCCCTGCACTTATCGCCAGTTCGTGAGGCGGAGATCGTGGAGGAATTGTCGCAACATCTGGACGACCAGTACGAGCAATCGCTGAGTCGCGGCGCAACTGAAGAGCAAGCATACCAGGCAGCTCTGGATGGTTTGCCGGAAAGCGATCTGCTCGCTCGCGAATTGAAACGAGTGGAGCGGCCGGTCCAGCAGGAGCCGCTGACGTTGGGAAAGGAAAAGACAAACTTGTTAGGCGATTTGTTGCAGGATCTTCGATTCGGCATTCGAATGCTACTGAAGAATCCAGGGTTCACGATTGTGGCGATCATCGCACTCGCCCTGGGAATTGGCGCAAACACCGCCATTTTCAGCGTCGTTAACACGGTACTGCTACGACCGTTACCGTACAAAAACCCGGAACGCCTGGTCATGGTGTGGGAGGAAAATTCGAAACAGGGTTTCCCACGCGATACACCTGCAGCTGCCAATTACATCGACTGGCGCGACCAGAACCATGTGTTCGAAAGCATGTCAGCCATGACCGATGTCAGCTTTAATCTGACCGGAACAGGGGAACCCGAAAGGATCGATGGCCACCGCGTTTCCGGGAATCTTTTTCAATTGCTGGGAGTGGAACCCCAGTTAGGCCGCGCTTTTTTGCCGGAAGAAGATCGGGCAGGAGCAAATCACGTGGTCATTTTAAGCCATGGTCTGTGGCAGCGACGATTCGGGTCTGATCCGGCGATTGTCGGCAGACCGATCAATTTAGATGGCCAAAGTTACGCAGTGGTCGGTGTCATGCCGAAAGGATTCGAATTTCCAAGCCGCACAGATCAGCTTTGGGTGCCCATCGCGTTTACTTCCAAGGAAGCTGAACAACGGGGTAACCATTATCTCGCAGTCATTGCGCGAATGAAACCGGGTATCAGCCTGGAAAATGCGCAGGCGGAAATGACCACAATCGCCAAGCGGCTCGAACAGCAATACCCGCAGACCAATACGAGCATTGGCGCCGTCATCACGCCGCTCCAGGAATATTTAGTGGGCGATATCAAGCCGGCGTTGCTGATTTTGCTCGGAGCCGTGGCGTTCGTGTTGCTCATTGCCTGCGCGAACGTCGCCAACTTGTTGCTGGCGCGCGCCGCCGTTCGTCAAAAGGAAATCGCTCTGCGTCTTGCACTTGGCGCAAGCCGGTTTCGGATGACCCGGCAATTTCTTACCGAGAGCGTGCTGCTTTCAGCATTGGGCGGTGGGATTGGTCTGGTCCTCGCGATTGTGGGCCTGAACGTACTGAAGCGCTTTATCCCACCGAATATCTCACAGGTGCACGCTATCGGCATTGATACCAAAGTGCTGCTGTTCACAATCGTGGTTTCCATCGTTACGGGTTTGCTTTTCGGTCTCGCGCCTGCAACCCAGATGGCCAGCGCCAACCTCAACGACACGTTAAAAGAAGGCGGACGCGACGCGGCCGGGGGACACCATGGGAATCGCATTCGCGGATTCCTGATCATTAGCGAGGTCGCGGTTTCATTTTTACTACTGATCGGTGCCGGTCTTTTAATCAACAGTTTCGTTCGATTGCGCCACGTCGATCCGGGATTTCGCGCTGAAAATTTATTGGCGATGAAAATCGCATTGCCTCAGACTCGTTACGCTGACAAACAGCACCGCACAATCTTCTTCGACGAGCTGCTTCGGCGTGTGGGCGCCTTGCCGGGCGTAGCGTCTGCCGCGGTCGCGACTGATCTTCCCTTAACAAGCACGGGAAATTCTGTTGGGGTGTCAATCGAAGGCCGGGCGGATCCTGCGCCGGACCGGGTACCGATAGTCATAACCAGAGTCGTTAGTCCGGAATACTTCAAAACCATGTCGATTCCATTATTGCAGGGCCGAGTATTCAGCGAAGGAGATAAAGCGAATGCGCCGCCTGTAATCGTCATCAGCGAAGCGACGGCCCGTTATTTTTGGCCGGGTGAAAGTGCTCTGGGTAAACATCTAAAGATAGGTAGATCCACTTCCTCGAATCCATGGTTAACCGTTGTTGGCGTGGTGAAGGACGTCCGCCAATACGAGCTGGTCATCGAGCCCAAGCCACAGATGTATCTTCCTTACCAACAGGGTGAATTTTTCGAACCGCGCGCGTTGGTTGTTCACACGAATTTCGATCCGTTAAGCCTCGCGGCAACGGTTCGCCAAACAGTCTGGGATATCGATAAAGACCAGCCGGTCTCTGACATCACTTCGATGGAAGAGATCGTCTCCGATTCGGTGGCGCGACAGCGGTTCAGCATGTTGTTACTCGGTGTTTTCGCGGGGCTCGCGCTCGTTCTTGCCGCCGTCGGAATATATGGCGTCATGAGCTACTCGGTTGCCCAACAAACGCGCGAGATAGGTATTCGCATGGCGCTCGGGGCACAGAGAAGCGACGTGCTGAAGATGACGGTCGGCCACGGGCTACGACTTGTGTTGACCGGCGTGGCCATTGGCCTGCTGGCAGCTTTTATTTTGACACGCGTAATGTCGACGCTGCTTTTCGGCGTCAGCCCGACTGATCCGGTCACGTTCGTCAGCATCGCGATTGTCTTAATTGGCGCGGCTATGCTGGCCAGCTACATCCCCGCGCTGCGCGCCACGCGCGTGGATCCGATGTTTGCCTTGCGCTATCAATAGGGCGCAAGTGCTTAGTTATCGTCGGCGAATCGCGCACGCGGAATGGAAGATCGTGTGCACGATCGCCAATGGCTTCGTTCTCAACCCCCGCTTTCATCATCTCGTTGTCGCACGAATTTGTGGAAGGTGCTGTATGGTTAAACCGCCTTTTTTGTGCCGCGCCCCGGGGACCACAGTGGCGTTCGTATCCGATTCTATTATAGAGGGCGGCACATCTTACTAAGTGCTGCGTCAATCATCGGAAGGGCGGCTTTCGTCTCTCGCAGAACAACAACCAAGGAAGGGAGCTACAATGAAAAAAATCTTCTTGATCGCATTTCTGGCGTGTGGAGTTGCTTTCGTGCCCGCGCAGCGTTCTGACGCGCAAGTTTCAGTGGGAATTGGATTCGGATATCCAGGTTACGGGTATCGCTACTATCCGTACGGATATGGGTATGGCTATTACCCGTACGGGTATTATCGGCCTTATCGGTATTACGGCTATTACAATGGCCCTCGCTACTACTACGGTCACCGCTACTATCGGCACCATCACCACCATCGATAAATTCGAATATTGATGCCTCGGAGCTGGCTCGGACACGGGGTTCGGGCCAGCTTTTTCGTGAAGCCCGCAAGAGGACCGTGCCGGCCTTCCCGAATTCGCAATGTGGCTATTCGGCAAATTCGCTACAGCCATGTCCGAGCGAACCCTGCGAAATTTGGAAGAAGATCGCCACCCGCGTGGATGAGCATCACTGCGAATAGATTTTTTGTTCGCGCCCAGATAACACCGAAAGTTATTCCACTTACTGCGAGAACAACGATGGAATAGGCGACCGCATCGAGCGCGCTGGGATTCGCGCCCAGTCCTTCGACTTCGCCCGCGTGCCGAAAAATGAATCCCGGAGCGTGTGCCAAACCAAAAATCAGCGACATCAGCACAGTGCCACTCACTTCAGATCTGAACGTTGCTGCAAAGCTTGATTGCACGAGACCGCGAAAGAAAAATTCTTCGACCAAGCCTGCTTCGATAAGAAGCCAAACGAAACAAATCGGCAGACCGATGACAAGTTGATCGGTGTCAAACTGGCAACGCCGGAAGGCGGCTCCGCCACCGCTCAGAAAATATTGAAAAGCAAGGAACGCCCCGCTCACGATAACCACTACGGGCAAATGACTTCGACAAAGCGCCCGTAAACCTTCCGCCTGGATTCCAAAATCGCGAAGGCGCCGAGCAAAACCAAACCTGAAGATCGCGAAAGGAACCACCACAAACACGACAAGCTTTTTCGCCAACGTGATAAAAAACCTGATCCGCGCAGATTCGATCCACGAAGGAGGCAGATGCCGATCGATCCATTGGGGACCGCCAACCAGATAAAGCGACAGAAGAAGAACGTATCCGATTAACACGATCAACTGCAGTGTCCCGGTCGTCAGGAAAATTCTGAGAGGAGCTACGTGCCGGGTTGCGATCCACGCGATGAGCGGAAACACGATTCCGAAAACGATCAGCACCACGACGGCGCCGGTGACGTCGAAGTTCTTGTTCTGTAAAAGGACGGCGAAGGCGCAGGCGTAGACGATCAGGCCTGCGATGAGAACGGGATTGCGCGCGAGGTGCAGGAATTTACCAGTTGTTTGTGCCATTTGGACACTTGGATGCACGGCAAAAAGCAGTTGGATTCAAAGCACGTTCCCGAACAATCAGAGTTTATTGGATTTCGTTAGGCTAAACCCAGCCGTTCACCCTGACCATCGCGATATGTGGGCACAACGGGTTATTGCAACAAACTTGGGGCTCACTCCCGGTGACCGGTTATTGCTTGTCGTAAATGGCGACGTTTTTGAATTTTTTTCCGGCCGGAGTGGTTCCAGTCACGGTGATGGTGCGGCATTTTCCATCGGGTGAAATGACAATCTGACCAGTGACTCGGATCTTCCCGTTTTTCTTATTGATTGTTGTCAGGGTTCGATCGTTGAGCTTTGTGTAGGAGCGAGTGTCTGAATTTGGGTCGCCTGTAACCGGATAATCTTTCCCATCGACTTTTCCCGACCAGTCGAAGTGTATTGGTTTCCCATTCGCGTCGACCCCGTCCGACTTTACTTTTACCTGGCCAAACATGTTTGAGTAAACCACCTGCGTGTTCTTCAACGTGCCGGGCGAGATCTTCGATTTTGATTCGTTCAATTTCCAGGTCCCGGCCTGCGGATCCGCGCCGAGGCATGCTGCCACTCCAAAAAACGAAAACGCCAGGGTCAATCCAGCCAATCTGATTTTCATGGACGCATCGAGACAGGATTCCCATGAAACGTCAATGCCTTTCACCTCTGGATGACCGCGAGATAGAGGATCAGGATAAGCGCGAATGTGTCTGTCCGTTGACTGCTACCGTCGTCCGCGATTGTGTTTGGGTCGCAAATAATTGGCGACAGTCCATTCGCCGATGCTGGTGCCTGCTTCCAAACCGTCCTGACTGGCTGTTCGAAAGTGAATGCCAGGGTAAATCCTGCTCAATGCCGCTTCTTCCGCTGCATCGAGACAGTTCGTAAAGCTGCGAAATACTCCAGGAAGAAAATCCCAATCGGTCGTGAAAGGCAGATCCTCCGTCCCAAAAAACAAGGGAAGCACGGTTGCGGCCGCACCGCTGAATGTGCTGTGCCCCGAAGGGTAATCAGGGAACGGTGGCGTGACGCATGGTGTGCTCCTTTCGTCCGGACAGCATTACGCCGCGACGCAGCGGCTGGATCCTGTAACCCTAAGTTCTAAGTGCCCCGGTTGTACGCTTCAGCAGGCTTTTAAGTCAAGATTAATCCATGGCGTGACCGGTCTTGTCGGTCTTGTCTTTTTACGGGAACGAGCGATTGAAAACGTATGGCCAGGAAAATGCGTGCGGTACAGGTTCCAAAAGCAAAGGGTGCGTTGGAAGTGGTTGACCGAGACATTCCGGAGCCGAATCGAGGGTGGGTCCGGGTGAAAGTGGAAGCGTGCGGCGTTTGTCACAGCGACTCGTTAGTCACAGAGGTGATAGGTGTGATTGACGCCGTTGGAGCTGACGTTCCTGATTGGAAACCCGGTCAACGGGTTGCTATCGGATGGCACGCGTCAAATTGCGGACATTGCGATCCGTGTCGCCGCGGCAATTTCTTTGCCTGCCAGGTCGAACTGCTCACGACCGGCATCTCGTTCGATGGCGGATATGCCGAATACATGGTGGCACCAGCAAAAGCGCTCGCCGCTGTGCCGGAGAATTTTAACCCGGTCGAGGGCGCGCCGTTAATGTGCGCGGGAATCACCACATTCAACGCGTTGCGCAACAGCGCCGCGCGACCTGGCGATCTCGTCGCGATTCTTGGAATAGGCGGGCTCGGACATCTGGGTGTTCAATATGCCACCAGGATGGGATTTAACACCGTCGCGATCGCGCGGGGAAAAGACAAGGAAGCGCTGGCAAAAAAACTCGGTGCACAGCATTACATCGACAGTCGATCGGCTGATCCGGCGGCGGAACTGACCAGACTGGGAGGCGCTAAAGTAATTATCGCAACGGTAACCAATGGCGAGGCCATGGCAGCTGTGTTGGGCGGGCTTGGACCTAACGGAACGCTAATTGTGATCGGCGCGGCAGGTCCTGTTTCCGTTGATTCAATTTTGCTCATTAGCGGACAGCGTTCGGTGAAAGGCTGGTATTCGGGCACGTCGATTGACTCACAGGATACGCTCCATTTCAGCACGGCGAATGGAGTGCAGTCGATAAACGAAATTTTTCCGCTGGAACAGGCCGCGCAAGCATACGACCGCATGATGAGCGGCAAAGCGCGTTTTCGTGTGGTGCTGGACATGGGCGTGAAGGGCTAACGACTCCGCGTGGGCAGCGATTATTGAAAGACCGGGACAGCAGAACTCAACCGACAGCATCTCCAACTGAAGTCCTCATTTGCCCGCTAGCGGCTGGAGGCCGACAGCGGTAACGATTTAGGATCAAGAATAACAGTAACCGGAGTTCCTTTGCGGATGAGGAGCTCAATCTCTGTAATGTCATCCTTTAGCATGGCAATCCCTCGAGGCGGCCGATTTGCAGCTCGGGAAACCGGTGTTTTATCATCGTCGGCTTCAACGTTGATCTCCGAAGTGCTGTCACTGTTTTCGTCAACACCATACAGCACGTAACCAGTGCGCCCCAGATCGATTCTCGGGGTGCTTCCTTTCTGAAGTCGTTGGTTCGGCCGAAGCGGCTTTCCGTTTTGCCAAAAGGATTTTGCCGTTACTTTCGTCTGAATCGAGGGATGCCGTGCGGGTGGCAACTCCACTGAGACGATCGGATACTGGGTAAAAAAGCCACGGCTGTCGTGCACGATCACCCGGTCTCTAGGCAGATCGATCGTGATGGTAAAATCCAGCCGCGGTACAAATAGCTTTTCTCCGGGCTTGATTAACGTTGAATCAAGGTTGTTTACGCGAGTGATGGCTTCAGTGCTGGATTCCAGTTTCCGCGCAATCGATGCCAGCGCATCCCCGCGTTTTACCGTGTACTCCGTTTTGCGGGGCGAAGATTCTTTGGAGAAAAATATTTGCGTATTGATGTCGCCAAGAAGGTCCCTTAACTCGCGCGTGACGGGAGATCGTGGCGCAGTGATCAGTGCTTTTATGAGAATGTCACGCGCTTCACTCAGCTGCCCTTTCCTAGCCAGCGCCTGGGCATGTTTCAGTTTCTTTACGTTGGGATGCACGTAAGCGACGCGTGGAATCGCCTTAAGCCTTTCCAATTCCGGTGGCCGAAACGCGACGTGTGCGAAGTAGAGGCTGCCGCCGAAGATCGCAACGCCCAGCAGAATCACGACAGATTTTTGCCAAAATGACATTCTCATCTCTCGTCCAGCGGAAACAATTCCCTAACAACAAGAGATCGTTTCCGCGTGCCGGTTCATCGCTCGATTTATTCGGGTGTGTGGCAACTTAACCCGAATCATCGCGACTCGCCAGTTTGACCCCTTTACGCCAATGTCTGAAAGATGAGGAAACTGATGGCTACAGTCTGACAAAAAAAGAAAATTGCATAGAACTTGTGGAACCGTTCGTTGCGCGTAATCGCGGCAACAACAAAGCCTGTAGAATACAGAATGCCACTCGCGAAGTAGATCGGTCCCAATTCAAGAAAATGGGGAACGCCTTTCAGCAATGAATCAACAATGTCGACCGGCATAAAGAGCCCGAAAAGAATAAAGAACGCACGGTGATTTGCGTAGTAGTGCGTCTTATAATCAATGGCGCTGTCCAGGTCGCTTTCGCGCGGAAACAACAAGAGAGATGCCAGATACAGGACAGTTGGCGAGATAAGCACAAAAACAAAAAGATAAAAGGTCCATGGCTGCTGATTGCGCCATCGATAAAAGATCCACCAGGCAATCACAAGGTAGAGGAATAAATTGATGACCCAAAGCAGGTGGACCCAGTAGATCCGCCGACGCGACCGGGCCTGCAACATTTCACCTACGCCAGCCAGCACGCGAGTCATCCCCAGCGCGAGAATGATCGAGATGAGAACGGAGAGGTACTCAAATGCGGCCATGGATTGGAACGATGTGCTTTGCGATTTTCGATGCAAATATTAACTCGCGACCTCGAAATGATAACTTGCCGCGAAATGGTTTTGCAGCGGGTTTTCGAGCTGCGGTCGTTAGTGACTTTGTGATGTTTACTTTTTGCTTCGCTTTGCCCTCGTTGGACGCTTCGCATGACGGAAGTGGCGCCGGTACTGGCCGGGAGCAATTTTGAGGGTGCGCTGAAAAACATTGCGCATGGAATTGACGCTTCCAAAGCCGCATTCCCTGGCGATGGAGTCCATACTGTTCTGGCTTTCTTCCAAGCGCCGGCGAGCAGTCTCAACGCGAAGACGCTCAACGAATTTGGCGGGCGTCGTTTTCATTTCCCTGGTGAAGACCCGCGCAAAGTTTCTCGGGCTCATAGCCACACGTTGGGCCAGGACGGGGACGCTCAGCGGTTTACCCAGATTATCCAGCACCCATGACTCGAGTTCGTGCAACGGCTTTCGATCGGTCAGTTGCAGCGACAACGCAGCACTGAATTGAGATTGCCCACCGGGCCGGCGCAGGTAGAGCACCAGATTACGCGCCACCTGCAAGGCCAGTCGCGAGCCGTGGTCTTCTTCCACTAACGCCAACGCGAGATCCATGCCGGCAGTCACGCCAGCTGATGTATAAACATTTTCGTCCCGGACAAATATTGGTTCGCGGTCAACTTTTGCGCGCGGCGCGCGCCGAATCAACACTTCGCACCAATTCCAATGTGTGGTGGCGCGGCGTCCATCAAGCAGACCCGCTCGCGCCAGCAACATGGCGCCGGTGCAGACAGATCCGATTCGCCGAATTCGGCCTGCAATGTTTTTCAACCAGCGGATGACGTCGGCATTTACTTCATCGTCCTCAATCGCTGTGCCGCCGGCTACGAGCAGAGTGTCGATGTTGCCCGATACCTCGCGAAAAGTTTTGTGCGCGGTAATTTGTAAATTGCAGTTCGTGACGAAGGATCGGTGAGGGGAAACACTCACCACCTCCACAGAATAGATGGGGGACGCACCCGGATTCTGCCTGACAAAGATCTCAGACGCCCGAGCAAAGACTTGCAAGGGTCCAACCAGGTCGAGAATCTCAGTGCCGGGAGCGGCAATAAAAACGATCCGCCGTGCAGGGTGAGAGAAATCTGAATTATCGCCGATCTGCCTGTCCCGCATCAAACATCACAGTGATTTTTTGTCGGTCCGCACGAATTTTTCCGGCGCGGCGTCGAAGGTTTTCTTATCGTCGTCGGAACAGAAGTAATAGGTGACGCCTTTGAAAGTGGACTTGGGCGCGTTTTTGGCGTCCACATCCATTCCGCAGACCACACAACGTGGGTGTTGAGCAGTGGAAACACGAGCAGCGGCGTACTGCTGGTTTGACTCAGGGTTCATCCAGCCCTGACCTTGGTACTCGAGGTCGTAGGCGGTTCCTTCGGCAACTTCACGGCCGAAGTAACGCTCCACTACTCGTAAAGCGAGATCGATTCCCGATGAAAGCCCTCCGGCCGTCGCCAGGTTTCCATTTTCCACAAACCGCGCTCCGCGTTTCAGATGGATATCTGGAAACTCGGTTTCGAATCGCCCGAAGGCGCCGTGATACGTGGTCGCTGTCTTGCCTGACAAAAGTCCAGTTTTCGCCAACAAGAATGCGCCGGTGCAAACCGACATTGTCATGTCGGCCGTCTTTGCGGATTTACGGACCCACTCCAGTGTCGCCGGGCTGGGCGCTTTTTGCGCAGGAATGACGATGACCTTTGGCGCTGGAGCATTTTCAAAGCTGAATTCGGGCACGATCGTCATTCCACCACTTGTACGAATCGGGGCAGTGGATTCGGACACCGTGTAAAGCCCGAACGCATGATCCCTGCGTCCTGGAACATTGACATCCTGAAAAACTTCCCAGGGCCCCGCGAAATCGATGACTTGTGCGCCATCCGAGAGAAGAAACGCAACAGGTATGCTGCCTTCTGCCGGTGGTTTAAGCGCGTTTGTTTCGGCGGGAGCCTGATTAGCTTTGGGCTCGCTCGAGTTTTTACCCGGATTAGAGCCAAAGGTTTGACTCAGAACCAGGAGCAAGATCGCGGCGAGCAAGCCGAGTTCCGCCAGCGGATTCAGGAGTTTTCGCTTGGTAATGTTTGTTGGTGCATTCATGACATTCAACCTGAGGCCTGGCGTGGTGGCAGCAATGACAATTATCATCATATTTCTGCCAAATCACGACAATTGTGTTTTCAGCAATTTGGATTCGTCCTCGCTTCCAATCGCCTAGCGAGATCGAGACCACGTGACGAGGTGCTGATGAAACTGCACGAATGAGCAGGCGCCGCTCAGTTGCACAGGATGTCTAAGCTTCGATCGTTCTAACTGTACAAGTCGTTGCGACGGTGAGTGAGCGACGCTACCCGGCTCCGGACCGACTGTACGAGGTCTTGAGCCAAATCCGCCTGGATCAGTTCTTCGCGATCCGCCGATGCAGACGCAATTGCGACTCCTCTGGGATCAATAATCGCTGAGCTGCCGCAAAACCATAAGCCAGCGTCTTTACCGACACGGTTCGAAGCAATGACGTAGCTTTGATTCTCGATCGCGCGAGCAAGGACGAGCGTTCGAAAATGCTCGATGCGCGGGAATGGCCACGCGGCAGAAACGATAAAGGCATCGGCGTTTTGTTCGGTAGTCAGCTTTCTGTACACCTCCGGAAATCGCAGATCGTAACAGATACTGAAGCCAAGACGCAGGTTGCCGACTGCAAAGCTCGCCAGAGCGTCGCCCGGAGCGAAACAGTTGTGTTCATCAACAGGCGCGACTGCGTACAAATGAGTCTTTCGATATTTGCCTGCGATTTGTCCGTGTTGATCCACCAAAACGAGAGAATTGTAAATTGAAGCGCCATCCCGTTCCGACACTCCGCAGACAATGGCAATGGAAAGGTTTGCTGCGAGTTCCTGAAGCCCTGGAACAAATCCGTCGCTCCACGAAATCGCATGCTTTTCGATGACGGACATCGAATAGCCCGTGTCGGTCATTTCCGGAAAAACGATCAGTTCCACTCCGGACTGGCTGGCCTTGCGGACGAAATCCCGAACCTTTTCCAGATTGGATTTTGGATCACCGAGCGAACAAGAAATCTGAGCAGCAGCAACTTTCATTTGGCTATATGGGACCATGCGACAAAGTCGCAGACGGTGCCAATTGTTTGGCGCCTAGCCTGGCGCGGTACTACAAGCGCACTCGCTCCGCGTCTTTGGCAGGGATCCAACCGCGCAACGTATTCGGAAGCGCCGCGTAGACCCAATCTCCGCGGGTACTTAAGATTTTGATTTCACTGCCAGGGGGCAATGCGAGAACGCTGTTCGCTGTGTCTGCCGTGGCAAGACGCGCCTGCACATTCCTGCCCGTCACTACGGCCAAAGCAGCGCCCTTACTACCACGCTCCAGCGTATACACAGCATAGATCGCACCCGCACAGATCAGGAGACAAAAGATGAAGGCAGCAATCAATGTGGCGGACTTACGGCGCGCAAAGATCCGTAACAGAATAACAAGCAATGCCAGCCAAAAGGCGATGGCGGCGACAATGCAATACTGATTGACGCTCGCAACGTGCAAATAGCGTTCCGCGCCGGTTTGCTGCAACTCGAGTGCGCGCGCCTCATCACGCGCAATCTGCAAATTTGCTGTGGCTTCCGGATGATGCGGTTCCAGGGCGAGTGCCCGCTCATAATTCAAAATCGCGCGCCCAAAGTCGCCTGTCCTGAAATATGAATTGCCGAGATCATAAAAGAGGTTTGCGCTCCATTGTCCGGCTTGAACGAGTTTCTCATAACCTGTGACCGCTTCCTTGAAATGGCCCTGCGCGTAATCCTGGTTTGCCTTCATGAATTCGGCATTGGCCTGGGCAACAGACGAGTCAACGCATATCACGGCGCAAAGCAATGCAACGCAATGGACGAAAGTCTTCATTTCAAATTTTGAATCAGCTCCAGTACTTCGCGCTGGCCCTCGGGAGAGATTTTGCCGGGACCGTTATGGGTTCCGCTGTATTGCCATTCGTCACTTTGCTCGAACAACCTGCGGAGTCGATCGCGCGAATCGCTGTTCAGGTTGAAAGTCTCAGCCGCGGTTTCCGCATCCACCATGTTGGGATCGATGCGGCGATTGCCAGATGCCAGGGCCGCTTTTACGCGAACCATTCTTGACGCTTCTGCATAGTATTCCCGCGGCGAAACGTCGTTACGATGCAGCTTGTGCATCAAGTCCGTTGCTTCGTGTTGAAGCGCGGAGATGCGTTGTGCTTCGCGATTATCAATCCGCGCCCGGCGAATCTTCCATCCTGCAAACCCAATCAATGCGAGGAGCGGGAAGACCTGGGCCGCCCAAAAAATATTTCGCGTGTAAATCGGGGCAAAAGACCCGGATTTCGCGGGCAGCGAAGTGAGCTGATATAAAATGTCCTGTGGCTTGTTTGAAATCGACGCGGGCGATGCCGCGCGCGCTGCTGTGACCGGGCTTGCAGATGCCGCCGCGGAAGCACTTGACCCTTGCGCCACCGTTGTTCCTCCCTCCACGCTGATTGGGGTTGGTTCGCTGCGCAGAGTTACATATTGTTCCTTTACCGGGTCGAAGTACGAGAATGCAAAGAGGGGAAGCTCTTTTTTCTTTTCGTTAGGCGAAAGCACCATCTCGAATGTCTTGCTGCCGCTGATACCAACTTCATCGTCCTGCTTGAATTTGGAGGAGGGCGGATATTTGTGCCAGCCGTGCTCGTCCTCCAAGACTGGGCCATTGACACGATCGAAATTGCCGCGGCCGGAAATTGTGGTGGTAACCGTGATAGGATCTCCGACCTGCACTGTCTTTGGCTTTGCCTCCGTTGCCATCGAGAACGTTCCTATGGCGCCCGAAAAACTTGCCGGCGCATTGGGCGGCAACTGCTTTACTTCGAGCGTCACCGGCGCACTCTTGATCTCGACCTCGCGGCGTTCGCCAAACTGGCTGAACGGATTGGAAAAAAATGGATCGGCGAATGGGTCGTCCTGATCGAACAAATCAAAAGGCGACCGGCCGCGCATGCGCGGCGGACTTTGTCTCCGCGGAATCAGCACCTGAGCCTTCGCTTTAACGGGCCCGATTTCGAACTTGCCTGCCCGCGCCGCCGCAATGGCGGTTTTGTATGTCACGACATCGTACGGCCTGCCGTTGATGGTTTCGGTATTTTCAGACGACTGCTGTAACTTCTGCGCCGTAAAGCCTTGTCCTGTTATCTCTGGCGGCTCGACGAGCCGCGGTCGCACACGAGGATCAAATCCCATTCGAATCTGAACAGGAACAATCTGACCAACGTACGCGGTCTTGCTTGGCACGATTAACTCCGCAAAAACCAGATTGTTTGCGCCGGCTGCCTGTGCATCGCGGCCCGACCGGGCGCTGGAAGAACCGCCAGACGAATCGGACACATTTAAAGTCAACGCAGGCGTGCGCACCGATCTGTTGCCGGTACGAATGGTTTGAGGAGGAATCGTAAATCGTCCTGCTCTCAACGGCATCACGGTATAGTCGTAGACGACACTGGAAGTAAGATTGAGATTGTTCATCTCAATCCTTTGTGACGTTCCCGTTCGCCGAATTTCGAGACCGTCCACCATGATTTGCTCCGGAGCCTCTGCATTACGCGCTCCGACGACCCGAATTTCCAGACGCACGGTTTCGCCCAGCTCAGCTTCAGAACTGTTCAGGACCGCGGTCACACTTGGCGAATCAGCATGCGCGAGTTGCGCACACGCGATGATGCCAAAAAAAAGTATGAAAATTCGCCGGAACGTCGACATGACAAACCTTCGCTTACCAGTCCTTATAGACATGACGCGTAGCTCTGCGTTCATCAAGTTGAACTCGCGCCTCCTCGTCTTTCATCGATTCCAAAAGCGCTTCAGCCTGACGTTCGCTCATTTGACCTTCCTTTTCCGGTTCGGCTTCAGCGATCTGTGCATTCTTATCGGGCGGCTTCTGCGATTTGTCTTCTCCCCCAGCTCCTTTTACTTCACCTGCAAATTTCTTTGACTCGGGTGTCGGTGACGGAGTTCCATTTTCACCTTCACCCTCTCCGGGCGACGGTGATGGGGATTCATCCTGGCCTTCGCCTGGACTCGGCGACTCGTGGCCTTGCTGTTCACCTGGCGACGGGGAAGGTTGCCCCTGCTGTTTCTCGGCCGCAGGAGAAGGAGAAGGAGTTTCTCCCGGTTGACCTTGCTGTTGTTGGTTCTTCTGCGGTTCGTTTTTGGCCTGGGCCTGGTCGTCCTTTTGCTGTTGATCTTTTTTGTCGCTTTGTGACTGCTGACCTTGTGATTGCTTTTGATCCTCCTGCTGCTGTTGCCCCTGGCCTTGTTGTTGTTGCTTCTGCTGTTGCTGGTCCTGCTGGTTTTGTTGGTTCTGCTGATCCTGCTTGTCCTGCTTATTTTGCTTGTCCTGTTGGTTCTTCTGCTGTGGCGACGGCGAAGGGGATGGCTGATTCTGTTTCTTGTTTTTTAGCTCTTCAATTTTCTTTTTAACGTAATCGTAGTTCTCCTTCGCCTCCTTATTCTGAGGCTCGAGCTTAAGAGTTTGCTCATAGTGATTAAGAGCATTTTTCCAATCGCTCAGTTTCTTGTCGTCGGTCTTTTGTGTTTCCCCACGCTGATAAAGCGTGTTCCCAAGGTTGTAATGTCCCTTGCTTTGCAGACCGAGATCACGTGAGAGCAATGCCTGGCTAAATGCTTCCATCGCTTTGCCGTAATCTTTCAATTTGTAAGCTGCAGCGCCTGAATCGAACTGGAGCTTGTCTTCAGCGCGTGATTCCGGATGAGTTTTAAGGGTTTGTTGAAACTGGCCGTAAGCGTCTTCGAATTTTCCGCTGTGATAAGCATCCAGGCCCGGGGCTGAAGCAAATAGTTCCGAACAAGAGAGCATCATCAGAACTGCGGCCGTAGCAGTGGCGCCGGCGGCTCCCGTTGCGACACCGTGGACCGGCCTGGAAGGAGAGGCGGCAGGTACTCGTTGTCTTGCGCGTTTGCGTTCGGGAATCAGGATCGACAGGGCCAGAGCGATGAGGGCGGCGCCCAGCGGCCATTCGTAACGTTCGATGGCGCGACGTGACAAACGCACGTCCATTTCGGCAGCCTGCATCTTTGCCAATCCCTCATTTTGAATTTGCTGCATGGAGCGCGGTCCGTTTTCCAAGTGAAGATAAAAACCTCCGGTAGCCTGGGCAATTTCGCGCAAGCGTTTGTCGTCCAACTTCGATTTCACGACCTGGCCAGCGGTATCTTTGACGAAGCTGGTCTGGCCGTCATCGCCGGTCACCGGGATCAAGGATCCTTGCGGCGTTCCCACTCCAACAGTGAAAATTCGGACGCCGGCATCAGCCGCTTCCTTGGCCGTTTTCACAGCATCACCGCTTAATTCCTCGCCATCAGTAAAGATAACCAGCGCGCGATTTCCCATTGCGCTTTTCCCGAAACTCTGGGTCGCGAGCGTGATCGCACTGGAGATGTTAGTGCCTCCCTCGGGAATCGTTTTCGTGTCCAAATCGTTCAACGCCTCGACCACGGCGTCATAATCAATGGTCAGAGGCGCCTGAAGAAATGCGCGACCGGCAAAAGCAATCAGACCGACGCGGTCACCTTGCAATTGACCAATCAAATCCTGAATGGCGAGTTTGACCCGATCGAGTCGGTTCGGTTGGACGTCATTGGACAGCATGCTGCGCGACGTATCCACTGCGATTAGCAAATCGAGACCTTTACGTTTTACATCTTCAAAAGTGTAGCCCCAGCGCGGCTGGGCCAGGCTGACAATCGCCAGGGCGAGACCCAACAACTGGAAGGCAAATCTTAAGATCCTTCGAGGCCGATTCACCGTTCCAGCGAGGTGGGGCAGCAGGCGCGCCGAAACGAATTGCTGCAATCGCTTCAACCCGCGCTGTTCTGATCGAACAAACAATGCGATCAGCAGCGGGATCAGAAGCAATCCCCCAAGCCATTGTGGTGCACCGAAAGTCATCAAAATCCCTTAATTGTCGAACTCGTAAATCATTAAACAGCAGACACTCATGGGAGCTTTTTCCATATTGTCTGTGATAAAAGTATTTGGGCGACCAGAAGTCCGCAACCGCTCATCAGGCACAATGGAAACAGGTCGCGATACTGTTGGTACTTTTTCACGCTGACCGTCGATTTCTCGAGCTTGTCGATGTCGTTATAGATTTGCTCCAGCGATTTTGTGTCGGTGGCCCGAAAGAACTTGCCATCGGCGATTTTAGCAACGTCTCGGAGACCAGCTTCGTTGAATTCCACGCGCTGGTTTTCATACACAATATTGCCTAAAGCGTCCGTCAATGGCCCTCTCGGGGTGAAGACGGGCGCCGGAGCGACCCCATTAATTCCTGCGCCGATCGCGTAAAGGTGAATCTTTAATGCTTTAATTGCCTCGGCGGCGGTGTTGGGTGGGATCTTGCCAGCGTTATTCTCTCCATCGGTCAAAAGGACCAGCACATGGCTCTTTGAACGCTTGTCATTCAGCCGGCTTGCGGACGCGGCCATCGCCGATCCAATGGCAGTGCCATCCTCGACGAGCCCGATTCGCACACGGTCCAGGTTTTGCAAAAGCCAATCGTGATCGAGTGTCATTGGACTCACTACATAGGGACGACCTGCAAATGCGATGATCCCGATCCGATCATTAGGCCGGCCTTCTATGAATTTTCGGGTGACTTCGCGAATCGCGTCCACACGCGTCGCTTCTTGTCCGCCGATTGTGAAATCCTTGGTTAGCATCGAGCCGGAAACGTCCAGCGCGAGAATGATGTCAATTCCGCTGGCCTCGATTTGCGTGAGGCTCTTGCCCAGTTGCGGACGCGCGAGAGCGATTACGAATACGGCCATTGCAGCCAGCATGAGTGATCGCAGAATCTTTCCCGCACGCGCTGCGCTTTGTTTTCCGATCGTGCGAAGACTTGCTGTGGATGAAAACGTCAGGGCCGCAGCGGGACCCCGCTTACCACGCAAATAGGCGAGCACCGGAATTGCCAGAAGCAGCAAAAGCAGCCACGGATGGGCGAAGGTCAATGCACTGTTTCTGAACCAATCAAACATGATTGACCTCCTTTCACGAAACGAATCGCTTCTTCCAATAACAGTTCGCTGTCCGCCGTTGTTGCCTCGTATCGTGCAAACTTGATCAGGTCGCATCGGTTTAAAAAATCTTCGAGGAGCGACTTCTCATCCTCCGAGAAAGGCGAAGAGCCTCTCAGTCCATTCAGAAATTCGAACGAGGTTTGCCGGGTCACAGGCAACCCAAACTGTTCTGTTACATAACGCCTCAGAATATCAGATACGCGAATGCTGAAAGCGTATGGCTTGATCGCTGTGATTTGAGTTCGTATTTGCTCGAGCAATGCCAATGCGCGTTCGCGTGGTGGTTGTGGCGGAGTCGGCCGCCGCAGTGACTTTGCAACAAACCAAATCACAAGCCCGATCACCGTCAACGCGACAAACACTGCCAGAAATATTAACCAGGGCGAAATCAGCGAATAATCGACCGGCGGCGCAATATCGTGGAACTCCTCAGCTAAAAGCAATGTCGCCATCGATTGAGACAGTAATGAAATATCGGCGGGCCAAATCATTTCCTTAACGCATCGGTAATATGATTCCTTTATCGAACACCGAGCCGGCGCTCGCGTTGTTTGAAAAAGGAGCGCAACTGCGGCAAATAATCTTTCCCGGTTTGCAGGGCAATCGCGTCGATATTGTTTCGGCGCAGTACGCGGGCAAGTTCCTGGTCCCGTTCATTCACGAGGTCGTTAAAACGTGCTCGTGTCGTCCGATCGGCCGTGTTGATTTCAATTTGATCGCCTGTCTCGGCATCTTCGAGGGTAATAATGCCGACGTTTGGCAAGACTCGCTCGCGTTCATCATGAATGTGAATGGCCACGAAATCGTGCCGCCGTCCGCTCACTGCCAGCGATCGCGAAAAATCGGGGGCCTGAAAATCCGAGATAAAGAAAACAACAGCACGCCGTGTGACGATCTTGTTCAAATAGTCGAGGGCCAATGCTGGGTCGGTGCCGCGCCCCTTGGGTTCGAAAAACAGAATCTCTCGAATAACTCGCAATGTGTGCGAGCGGCCTTTCTTCGGAGGTATGAAAAGCTCGACGCGATCCGTGAAGAGAACGAGACCAACCTTGTCATTATTCCGGATGGCGCTGAAAGCGAGCAGGCACGCGACTTCCGCAGCCAATTCCCGTTTCGATTGCGTGGTGCTGCCAAAATTCCCGGACGCGCTGACATCCACTACCAGCATGACCGTGAGCTCACGTTCCTCGGTGAATTTTTTCACGAATGCGCTGCCCATCCGCGCAGTGACATTCCAGTCGATTGCGCGAATTTCGTCCCCGGGCTGGTACTCACGTACGTCTTCGAAGTTCATTCCACGGCCTTTGAAAACGCTGTGGTAATCTCCAGCAAACGCGGTCTCAACCAGGCCGCGGGTTTTGATTTCGAGCGTCCTGATTTTCTTGAGAATTTCGGCGGGATCCACGGGTGCCTCTAAATCAAGGAACGGGTAAACCCGCAAAAATCCGCTCGATAATTGTCTCGCTGGTGACCGCTTCCGCTTCGGCTTCGTAGCTGACGATGATGCGATGGCGCAACACATCCGGACCGATGCTCTTTACGTCCTGCGGGGTAACGTAGCCGCGGCCGTTAAGAAATGCGTGAGCCCGGGCGCCGAGTGCTAGATAAATTGTTGCACGCGGTGAAGCTCCGTAACGGATCAGGCCTTCAAGTCGCAAGTTATACGCCTCAGGCTCCCGGGTCGCCCAGACGACGTCGACGATGTAATCCTTTACCCGGTCGTCGATGTAAATGCTGTTGACGACGTCGCGTGCTGTAATGATCTGCTTCGGATCGACGACGGGATCAACTCGCAAATCGGGTCTCGAAGTTGCCATCAAGTCGAGAATGTTTCGCTCCTCAGACTTTTGAGGGTAGCCGACGTTTAACTTGAACATGAAGCGATCCAGCTGTGCTTCCGGCAACTGATATGTGCCTTCCTGTTCGATTGGATTTTGTGTGGCTAAAACAAGGAATGGATCGGAGAGGGGATACGTCTGTTCGCCGATGGTCACCTGCCGCTCCTGCATCGCCTCAAGCAGCGCGCTTTGTACTTTGGCCGGCGCACGATTTATTTCGTCTGCCAATATCAGGTTTGAAAAGATCGGACCAAGCTTGGTGGTAAACTCTCCAGTCCGCGGATTGTAAATCAGAGTGCCGATCAGATCCGCGGGCAGAAGATCGGGCGTAAATTGCAATCGCTGGAAGCCGGTTTGAATACAGGCGGCCATTGTTTTGACCGTAAGGGTTTTGGCCAGACCGGGAACGCCCTCAAGCAGGAGATGCCCATTGGCGAGCAGGCCGAGTAAGAGGCGATCTACCAAATATTTCTGGCCTATGACAACGTGACTAACCTGCTGCCGAAGGCCCGGAATCCATTGACCGAGCTCGCGAACTTCCTGCGTAATTTCCTGCGTCGATTTCATACGGTCTCCTGAGACACGCAGGCTGGCGATAACGTTCGATCAAACGTATCGCAACCCACTGATTTCTGCTCATTTTGCTTATAAATCTTCCTCTGCATTGTAGTCCTCTCGCGGAAGCGCAACTTCAGAACGATGTTAAAGGTTAGACCGCAATGCTTGTTCTGAAGCCGCTGCATCGAGCGATTTTGATAGCCGCGTTCACCGGTATCGTTGTGTCGCTGCTCATATGGATTGCGCGGAATGATCCGGGAATCAATTTTTTGTCGCGCGACACTCGGGCGGACTGGATTGTCTTTCCGGCGGCCGTTGATGCGCGAGCTTACGGGCGTGGATACGAATTCGCCGGACTGGACGCAACATTTCGACGCGAATTTACTTTGGGAAAGAAGCCGGAGAGCGCCCGCCTGCGGATTCGTGCGATGCGGCGCGCCGAAGTGAAGATCAACGGCACTCCCGTTCACTTTCCTGCGATTAGTAACTGGAAGCGGACTGTCACCGTGGATGTTGCCGATCAATTACATCCCGGCGCGAACACGATTGAAGCCCGCGTGTTCAATCACAACGGGCCACCGGCGCTTTGGCTAAGTCTGACCACGGAGCAATTAGACCTGAGAAGTGACGAAAGTTGGGAAGCGTCACTCGCGGGTTCTTCCTGGCGCCACGCTGTTCTGGCCACAACACCGAGAACACCGGGCCGCGGCAATCCCATGGCCGGCGGGGAGCACACTTTCGATGCGTTAAAAAAAATATGGCCGTCTTGGATTCTTTTCGCTGCGCTGGCTGGAATTACGATTGTCGCCTGGCAACGCGGGTTCAGAAGGTTTACGGCCACGCGCGAAACGGCCCTTCTGCTGATACTTGCCGGCCTCTGGTTGCTGCTGTTCTGGAACAATGACCGGCTGTTGCCGTTCCACAGAGGTTTCGATTCCAAAGCGCATCTCAACTACATCACCTATCTCCAGCAACACCGTTCGCTGCCGTTGCCGACGGAAGGCTGGGAAATGTACCAACCACCACTTTACTACGTTATCGCCGCCGCGAGTCTTTCCGTTTCGCATCTGTCTGTTGACGATCAGATGTCAGTTAATGTTTTGCGCTGGCTGGGAACGTTTTTTGGTGTTGCGGGTTTCATTTTAGTATTTTTCAGCTTGCGACTTTTGCTTCCGATGCACGGCGCTTTCATCGGCGTAGTGCTGGCAGCCTTTCTGCCGATGCATTTGTACATGGGGCACTACGTGACGAATGAGATGCTGGCGGCCACGCTCACGACGGCCGCGCTTTATCTCGGTTTACGTTTGCTGAAGACCGAGACGCCGCGTGCGTTGCAGTTTGTGTGGGTTGGAACGGCGGTTGGTGCGGCCATGCTTGCCAAGGCCACCGGTGTTTTGTTGTTGCCAATTATGTTTGCGGCAATCGTCGGCAAACTTTTTTCAGCACGAGAGAAGCTCTTGATAGCCGTACGGAACGTCGCTTTGCTCCTGGCTGCCTGTCTTGCAATCTGCGGCTGGTATTACACGTACATCTGGCTCAAGTTCGGCACACCTTTTGTCGGCAACTGGGATGTAATAAGCGGATTTCGATGGTGGCAAGATCCCGGTTATCGCACTGCAGCTGATTTTCTGCGCTTCGGTCGTTCACTAATCGATCCACTATTTAGCGGTTTTGTTGGGGTTGCGGATGGAGTCTATTCCACCCTTTGGGGGGACGGCCTCGGCGGCGGCGTCTCCAGTTCGTCTATCGTGTGGAATCAAAATCAAATGATGGCCGGATATCCGCTGGCCCTCATACCTGCTGTGCTGATTGTAATAGGCACGCTCGTTGCGATTGGCCGATTCATTCGAAAACCTTCGGCCGAAATATTTTTATTACTGGGTTTCTCTGCCGTGATCGCGATCGGCCTGGTCTCTATGACATTGAAGATTCCGTCATACGCGCAGGCAAAAGCTTTTTACGCGTTGGCGGCTCTGACGCCACTTTGTTTCTTTGGCGCGCTGGGCTGGGAAACGCTCACTCAAAACCGACCACGTTGGCAGTTCGTTTGCGGTTTGCTCCTGCTGGTGTGGGCACTGAACAGTTTTACCATGTACTGGATCGTCCCTTCGGCGTCCCAACATTTGTATGCCGCGAAAGCCTACAGCTTGCTGGACAAAATGGATCAGGCTGCTGTTGAGGCGATGAAAGCTGTGCAAGGAGACCCGTCGAACGCTGCTACGCGAGGATTTCGCGCATTGACTCTGAATCAACTGGGTCGCAGTGAAGAAGCCGTCAAGGAAGCAGAACACGCAATTCGATTAGATCCCAATAGTTCCGATGCCCATCTGGATCTGGCAATTTCGATCAAACAGCAGGATCTCCAACGCGCTGTGGAAGAATCCCGCCGCGCCATCGAGCTGGGGCCGGAAAACTCTTACGCTTACCAATTCCTGATGAACTGCCTTCTCGAGTCAGGCAGTTATAGGGAAGCGACCGATTTTGGACGCGAATGGCTGGTGATCGCTCCGTATAACGCAATTGCTCATTTACCTTTGGCCTCCGCCATGGCGGGAACCAGTGATCTCGTTCCTGCCGCGAACCAGCTCGGATATGTAATGCTGCTGAGTCCGAACACCGAACAAGCTCATGCGAACCTTCGACAGGTTCTCGTCACCATCGCGAAAGGGCCGCGTGGCCTGGAACAACTCCGCGAAATCTCCGCGACCGCGCCGGACTCGCCGCGAATGCTGGACGAGCTGGCCTGGCTTTTGGCAACGAATCCCGATTCAAATGCGCGCGACGGCAATGAAGCTGTCCGCCTGTCTGAACGCGCATGTGACTTAACCCAGCGAAAGATACCGGCTCTTCTGGACACGTTGGCTGCTGCTTACGCTGAGAGGGGAGATTTCCAACGCGCAA
Organism: Candidatus Udaeobacter sp.; assembly: GCA_035652195.1. Lineage (GTDB taxonomy): Bacteria > Verrucomicrobiota > Verrucomicrobiia > Chthoniobacterales > UBA10450 > Udaeobacter. The sequence goes on from DASREH010000028.1 coordinate 25,614, forward strand.
TCGCCGCGGCCGAAGAGGCATTGAATCGGGCCCGCTCCTCTGGCGACGATGATGCGGTAAAGCTCAGCGAACGCATTTTGTCTTCCGTTCGTGACACTCTTCCGTACCGCGATGAGCCGCAGTAATGCGACGGCCCGTCTGAATTCAATTAGCCGGTGCGTGAAGTTCTCTTCGGAGTCTGTTCGCGCCGACGCAGCGTTAGAATAATAGGCAAACCGGGAAAAGGCTGCGTCTCGCGAATACGAGCTTCAAGATACCGTTGATAGGTTTGATTCAATAGCCGCGGATCATTTACGAACAGGACAAACTCTGGAGGTGCGAGTAATTGAGTCTCTTCTCCTTTGGATTGCGCGGCATAGAAGAGTTTAAGACGTCGTGATCTGATGGGCGCTGGCGGATTTGCTGCGAATGCCTGCCGCAATAACCGGTTTAAAACACCGGTGCCGATGCGCTGACGCGACGCTCGTTGGACCTTGTCGATCAATCCAAACAATTTGTTAACGTGTTCCCCCGTTAACGAGGATGTGATCAAAACCGGGGCATAATCTAAAAAAAAGATCCGCTCACGCGCGAGTGCCACCATTCTGGCGAGAGTGGCTTTTTGATCGCGCTCGGGTTTGACGAGATCCCATTTGTTTAGAATCACAATCGCCGGTTTCCGCGCGGATTGAATCAAGCCGGCGATTCGCTTGTCCTGTGCGGTTACGCCGGCCGTTGCATCGACGATAAGAACGCAAAGATCCGCGCGTCGGACACTTCGTTCCGCACGCATTGCGCTGAAAACCTCAACCGAAGCGGATTGCCTGCCATGCCGGCGGATTCCCGCTGTATCAATGAAAACAAAAGTGCGGCCATGGTGCTCGAAAACAACATCGATCGCATCACGCGTTGTTCCCGCCAGTTCGCTAACAATAACACGGTCGTTTTGGACGATAGAATTGATGAGTGAAGATTTCCCTACATTGGGCCGGCCAAGAATCGCAATCTCAAGTGAATTGCGACTCACGACTCCTGAATTGCCAGAGGAGGGGAGAAGACGATCAATTGCATCTAACAGGTCTGAGATGCCGCGACCGTGTTCTGCGCTAATGGAGACGGTCGATTTGAAGCCTAACGAGGCAAACTCTGCTGCGAGCGTCTCATGTTTTTCAGTGTCGATCTTGTTTACCACCAAAATCACAGGCTTTTGAGATTTGCGCACGGCACGCGCAATCTCTTTATCGATGGGCGACAAACCTTCTTTGGCATCAACAACAAAAAGCAGGAGGTCGCTTTGTTGTAATGCTTCGTCTGCGGCGCGGTGCACCTGTGTACGCAGTTCGGTTTCGCCACCGCCGAAAATTCCCCCTGTGTCCGACAGAAGAAACGGCCGCGTACCGCGGTCGCAGGTTGCGGAAATCCTGTCCCGGGTAATTCCGGGTTGATCGTGGACAATGGCAATTTTTCGCCCAATCAGGCGATTGAACAGAGCGGACTTGCCCACGTTGGGCCGGCCAACGATTGCGACATTCGGCATATTCGTTAGGCCGTTCACCGCCTCGAGGATGGCCTTTTACCCCTTCTGCGGGTGCGCATGTCCTTCAGCCTGCAACTGGCGTACGCCATCCGTCACGTAGACGATTCCTGAGATCACCGTAAACAGGCCCGCAGCGGCGACGACATAAAGAAGAGGGATAAATTGAAGTTGCAGCATCACCCATCCGATAGCGATCATCTGCAGCACCGTGGCAACTTTCCCGGTCCAATTTGGTTTCACGTGGACTTTGCCATTGAGCAAATACAGGATCATTGTTCCCACAAGAATCACCGCGTCGCGTGTGATGACGATCACCGGGAACCACACGGGAAAGCTTCCGTATTCAGGATCGGATTGGCTCCAATTGCTGATACTCAGTGTGATGATGCCGCTCAAAAGCAGACCTTTGTCCGCGATTGGATCAAGATATACTCCGAGTCTGCTTCGTTGGTTGAACCGACGCGCAACGTAGCCATCCAATCCATCGCTTACCGCAGCGAGAACAAAAATAATGATCGCCGCGTAGCGCTGCCATTCGAGCGGTTGGCCTCGTTTTATGCTCTCGCCATAATAGATGGCCATCGTCACAAACGCGGGGATCATCAGGATCCGCACCACGGTGATCTTATTGGCAGTGGTCATCCCGGAAAATTAAGGCAAGCGTTCTGCCTGCGATCAAACAAATTCGTGAACGTAAAGCGGCCGGACTGCGCAGAACGCTACGTCACACTCGCTCCGTTTTGGTCGCGGGAATTTTGAACGCTTCAATCTGCTTTTTAATTTCGTTCGCAAAGCTGGCTGCGCCTGCGCCGTTTACCACTCGATGATCAAACGTAAGCGAAAGCGTAATGACTTCTGCGCTTTCGTTTTTCTTTCCATTTGGAATTAGTTCGCGATGGGCCGTGCCGATGAAAAGTGTGCCCACCGAAGGCGGCACAACAATTGGCGCCCCGGCCTTTACTCCGAATGCTCCAAGACTCGTAATCACAACCGGTGCATTCATGGCATCAACGCGTCCGCGGCGCGTGGCATCGACCGTTTCGTTGTAAGCCTTCACGAATTCGGACCATTGTTTCTTGTTTGCATCGACAATCACGGCGGTGGCGAGGCGATCGCCTTCCAATGCAACCGCAATTCCCAGGTCGAAATTCTCTTTCTCGATAATCCGGTCGTTTTCCAAAATAAGCCGACGGAACGCTGGATGCTTTTCCATGGCTCGCACTACTGCCCATGCCATCATCACCGATGGAGAAGCCGCGTGTCGCCCGTTCTTTGTCTTGGCTGCGTCGCGTGCCTTGCGAATTGCGTCCCAGCGTACATCGATCTGCAAATTGGCCGGGATGACATTAAGTAGTTTGCGCGTGATTGTCGGCGCCAGAGCAGGTTCGATAGGTGCAACTGACGCCGCGGCCCTCGGCTGCGCGACAGCCTTCTCAGACACTGAGGCGCCCCGGTCAACCGCCGCAACCATAGCTTCCGTCGAAACCTCGGTTGCCTTTTCAAACTGGTCCGCAAGAGATTCCTGGCCGGTTATAATCGTGCCAAGCTCCTGACCAATTTCGACGGTCTCGCCTACTTTTGTTTTCCATTTCCCCATAACCCCGGCAAATGACGATTGAATGGGGTAAACGGCCTTATCGGTTTCCACTTCGCAAAGCTCGTCGTCCAGTGCGATTGAATCGCCAGGTCTCTTCAAGAGCGAGACCACTTTGGCGTTGCGAATCCCTTCGCCCATCACCGGTACGGTAATTGTCTGAACGTGCGTTTTGCCAGGAGTGACTTCGCGTGGGGTCGATGGTTTGCTTTCAAGGGGAGCTGCGACTTTTTCGCGAACAATCGGCGACTCTGCGCGGTACACAGTATTTGAGACGGATTGTCGAATTGCGGATACGATCCGCCCCACGTCCGGCAACGCGGCATATTCATAGATTGGATTGTAACCAATCATCACGTTCGGCTTGCTGACCAGAATCGGGGGAGTGATCATCCCGTTCCAGAGATCAGGAACGCTCATAACGTGCGAGATAATCATCTGGCCCACGCTACAATTTTCGGTGTCCTCCTGAACGACAACCAGCCGTTGAGTCTTACGCACGGACTCTTCGATCGCGGCTTTGTCCCACGGAACGATCGAACGCAGATCGAATAGCTCGACGCTGATTTCGCTTTCGATCTTGTCCAGTGCTTCGAGAGATTTCTCGACCGTGTTGCCCCACGCAACGACCGTGACATCCGAGCCGTCCCGTAACTTTCGCGCCTCACCCAGCGGAACGGCGAGAAGCGGCTTCGAATATTTGTGCTCCGCCCAAAGCAGATGTTTTGGTATCAGAAAGATCACAGGATCTTCCCCACGCATTGCAGTCCAGAGCAACCCGGCGGCATCGGCAGGCGTGCTAGGGATTACAACGCTTAAACCTGGATAATGAGCGATGGCTGCTTCGTTTGCCTGGCTATGCCATAAGCTTCCACCCGGGAGGTAAGCGCCGTACGGAGCGTAAATGACCGCTGGACATTTCCAGTTGCCGAACGTTCGCCAGCGCAAGTTTGAAATGTTTGTGACGAGCTGATTAAACCCGGGATAAATGAAATCGATAAACTGCAGTTCGAAGACCGGGCGTTTGCCGTACGCGGCCAGACCGCAGGCCACGCCGAGGATTGTCGATTCCGCGAGTGGCGAATTGAATACCTGTTTTGGAAACTCGGTTGAAAGCTTTTGCGTAAGGCGAAACACGCCACCCTTGGGATCTTCAATGTCTTCGCCAAACACGATGCGGCGCGGATCGTCCGCCAGGCCGGCGCGCAACGTTTTATTTACGGTATCGCCAATGCGATATTTCCCGCCGGGCAGGACCTCGTCCTCAACCCTCGGAAACGTGTTGCTAACGTGTGACAGCAATTCGTCAGGTGAAGGATCTTCGGCTTTCTCCGCCTCGGCGTACTCGCGCCGAACCCGTTCTTTCACTTCATTATCAAGGCTGGCGAATTGCTCGGCCGTAATAACGCCTTCCTGGATCAATTTGTCCTTCCAGCATTTCAGAGGATCCGATTTTTCGAGGGCCTCCAACTCTTCGGCGCTTCGATATAGCTTCTGATCATCAGAGCTGGTGTGACTGGAAAGCCGGTCCATTCGGATCCAAAAAAAGAAGGGGCCGCCGCCCGCGCGAATTTTTTCGAACGCGTCCTCGGTCGCGTCATGAATTTCCTGGACGTCTTGTCCGTTGATGCATCGCCAGTTGTCCGGTTCAAGAATGTTCAGCGCGAGCGGATTGTTCTTTCGAGTCGGCATGCTGATGCCGTAGCCGTTGTCTTCCACCAGGAAGAGCATCGGAAGCTTTTTCTCCCTGGCGAAACAGAGCGCCTCAAAAAAATCTCCCTGCCGCGTCGCGGCGTCACCGATTGTCGTGACAACCAGATTTTTTTTGCCATCGAGCTGAATGCCCCATGCGATGCCACAAGCCGGCAGCAACTGCGAACCTGTAGGCGTGGGTACGCTCCAAATGTGCAGCTCCGCATCACTGTAGTGCGATGGCATCTGGCGACCACCGCTGCCGGTATTGCGTTTGGCAAAATATTCCAGACCCAGCTGGCGCGTTGTCATTCCGCGCCCAAGAACCAACCCCCGATCGCGATAGTACGATACGATGTAATCATCGGGTTCCATTTGAATCGAAACTGCCGCGAGTCCTTCGTGGCCCATTCCGGAAACGTGGAAATGCCCTTTGCCCTGACGATTCAGATTCTGTTCCCGCAAATCCGCATGGCGACTCTCCAGAATCAGAGTCAGCAGTCGCAGTTTATCTTCCTTGCTGAGCGCGGGCATAACGGCATGATCTTACACGGCAGTCACGGATCGACAATTACACGAATTTGTCCCGAATAAAAAATGCACGCGGAAACGACAACATCAAAATCTGGAGTGATCGCGCGATACCGTGAATATCTTCCAGTTAGCGACGCGACGCCGATTGTTTCGCTGGGAGAGGGAGGAACTCCGCTCGTCTTCTGCCCCCGATTGAGCGAACGCGTCGGCCGCACGGTTTTCGTCAAAAACGAAGGAACCAATCCTACCGGCTCCTTCAAGGATCGCGGTATGAGCGTCGCTGTATCGAAAGCGATGGAGCGCAAGACAAAGGCGCTGATTTGCGCCTCAACCGGCAACACTTCGGCCTCCGCGGCGGCTTATGCCGCTCGCGCTGGAGTCACATGCGCCGTGGTCTTGCCGATCGGAAAAATTGCAATGGGCAA
>DASREH010000029.1:0-6900 GCA_035652195.1 Candidatus Udaeobacter sp.
GGTTGATAATGTTGTTTGAAAAGATCGATGGGACCCAGGTAAACCCCGAAAAGGCGCAGGTTCCATTTGTTTGGATCGAAGTAAGCGAGCGGAATTCCGGAGTCGTCCTGCACGATTCGGTTACTATGCTCCAGAATAAAATTGCGAATCGTCGCGAACCCCTGCTCAAACATCAGATATGAAGAAGATTTTAGGAAACTCGATCCGTTTCCGAGTCTTTGACAAAATTTCAAGAAACCGGGCGACGACTTAATGCCACCATCAGAGATGTCGGTAGAGAAGTAATAGAGAGTTTGCGAATTGCCCGATTGATTGTCGCTGTAGCGGATTCGCACTGCGGAAGTGCTGCCGCCTTTTTTATCTGGCGCGGCTTCTTCAAACGTGCCGTTATTGTTGAGTGATCCAAATGTGACGTTCGTGATCGACTTGTCAGCACGCGCAAGAAACACGTACAGAATGGGCAACACGCCGTTGAGGTTCTGTTCTTTGAGATCAACCTTCATGTGTTTTGTGATGAAATAGGTCGTGTTCAGCGAGGATTTCATCGCGTTTTCCAGATTTCCCAGGGCGCCCGACAGATTCAGGATGCGCAACGGATCCGGTGGCGGGCCCAGCGACTCCTTGCCGCAAAGCACGTACACCGAGGCATTCGGAAAAAACTGATCGACGTACAAAAAATCGGGTCCGCTAAACATATAAAATGCCACGGGAGTCGGCTGAGTAACTTCAGGGAGATACGTTGCGATCCAGGCGTGCAGCTTTTGCAGTTGGCGTTGGTAAAGCTTGTTAAACTCGCCTTCGAAAAACGTGGCGTGCGCCTGCCATGCCGGATCTTTCGTGAGTGGTGTCAGTGGAGAATTCTCCGGCAGAGGCATTCCAGCGAGAAACCGTGCGATATCATTCGGACCAGCGATGGAGGGCGTGACGGGAATTGCGCGCGGCGCGACCTCAGGGATCTGCTGTGCTAAAGCGTTGACTGCGGTCATCAACCCAATGGCCACAGAAAAACTGGTTACATACCGCCGTCGTCCTCTGGAGTGCGTTCGGAACCTTCGTTCTGTGTTCGCGCGGGGTTTTTGGGATGCGCGCTCTGCTCTGTCGCTTTGGATCGTTGCCGTGTAGTTCAAACGTCCGATCTCCCTCAGGCGTTTTCTTTTCATAATGAGCGTTGCTGGCGGTTCCGGGCGCAGAAATATAACAACACGCCCACGAATGCGGTAGCCAGTCCAGCGAGCGATTCAACCGGCTTCGACCGCAAAAGATAAAACATCATCCAGACGGTGATCACGCTGAAAATAATCGGCGGTAGCGGATAAGCCCAGACCCTGTAGGGCCGGGCCATCTCAGGACGCGTGACGCGCAAAACGATTACGCCGATCACGGCGAACAGCGAACAGAGCAATAAACTAAATTGAGCGTACTGCATGACGCTGGCAAAGCTGCGCGTAAGCAACAGAACGTTCACAATGAGCAACTGCAGAATGATGGCGGCGGTCGGAACCCCGTGGAGATTCTTGCGGCTAACTTTCCGTAGCAACCAATGATCTTCGCCCATCGCCATGGTGACGCGCGGACCAACCCATGTCATTGAGCTGATCGCCGAAATCAGGCCGATACAAATGACCGCGCCCGCAACCCGACCGCCGTTTGTTCCAAAAATGTGTTTTCCTGCGATCAACGCTACCTCAATCTGGCCTTTTAATTCCTGAACAGGCGTTGTGGCGAGGAAGACCGCATTGAGCAGCACGTAGACGATGATTACCAGCCCGGTTCCAGCCAACAACGAGCGGGGCACATTTTTTTCCGGCTTCTTGATTTCCCCTGTGATATAGGCCGATGCGTTCCATCCTGAATAGGAGTACATCACAAAAACCAGCGCGATGGCAAATTGCTCTCCAAAAATCGTTAGTATGTTGCCGTGCGCAGGCAAAAAGCTGATGTCTTGCTTCGTCTGCAGAAGTAACCCGCCCACAATCAAGGTGCCAATCAAGAGCAGTTTTACGGTGGTAGCGAAATTTTGAAACGCGCTGCCAATCTGAAGATTCCAAAGATGAAAAGCTGTCACCACCCAGACAATCACGAATGATAGGACCACCGGCGAACCAACTCCGAACACTCCGACGAAATATGTTCCGAATGCCATCGCGGCGAGTGCGATCGGGGCAGCGAATCCGACAGTACCCGAAATGAATCCTGCCATGAAGCCCAGCGCAGGGTGATAGATTTGCGATAGAAAATGGTATTCCCCTCCGGAACGAGGTAGCGCCGCGCTCAGTTCGCCGTAGCAAAGTGCGCCGCATAACGCCACGATTCCGCCGATGATCCAAAGCATGACCAGCGCGAATCCGGATTGAATGTCTACCAGTTGAAAGCCGAGGCTGGTAAAGATGCCCGTGCCAATGATGTTGGCGATCACGATGGAAGATGCTGTCAGGAATCCAACCGTGCGCCGCCGAGCATCGGATCTCACGGAACGATTTTCGGCGAGTGTTGCCATTTCTTGATCGACAATCCCGAAATCATCGGGGGTGGCGAATTCTTTCGAAGTAATCTTCACGTTCTAGATTGGGCCGCATCGCGCAAGATCGTGCGATCCGCGGAGCGCGGTTGCGAACGTCTGGTGCCTAAGGTGAAGTTAGAATCACAGCTCGAATTTTTCCCAGGTTGTCAGAACCGAATCCCGGCATCACGTTGAAAGTAGCATGAACCCATCGCTCTCCATCGAAACGGCCACCCAACTCGCAGTGTTTCTTGCAAATCGTCCCGGAGCTCTCGCGCGCGTGTGTGAAGCGATGGCCAGGGCAGAAATCAACATCTACGCGCTGGCTACGTCCGACACCGTAGATCACACAGTGATCCGCATGGTGGTAAGTGATCCGACCAAAGCTCTTATGCTTCTCGGAGAGGCCGGAACACTCGCCTTGGAGACCGAGGTGCTAATGATCGAAACCGAAAGCCAACCGGGCGTTCTGTCGAAGATCGCTGATCGCCTCGCGGAAGCCGATGTCAACATTGAATATGTCTATCTTGCAGGAAGCCGCGCGGTGGGAAAAGGCCTGATCGTTCTCCGGCCATCGGATGTTGAAAAAGCCAGGCATGCCCTCCAGGACTTGTAGCGGCGTTGTTGCCGTAACAATCGCTGATTCTGCTGGGCAAGCGTAAAGTCACGGACGGATTTCGATCAGCGTTCCGTCCGACGTCACACGCCAGAGTTCTTCAATTTCTTCGTTCGTGACGGCAATGCAGCCGGCCGTCCAGTCATTCCAGCGATGAAAAGCGCCAATCCAGCCGCGTCCGTTCTGAATTCCATGGATCATGATGTCAAAACCGGCTGAAACGCCGCGGTCGGCCGCGCGCCTGTTGTCTTCGTCTGATGGATAGGAAATGTGCAGCGCCAGGTGAAATCTGCTTTGCGGATTTCGGCTGTCGATGCTGTAAATTCCCTCCGGCGTTTTCATATCGCCTTCTTCTTGCTTTGCGCCTGCCGGACTTTGACCGAGAGCGATTCGGTAAGTTTTGATGCGATTGCCGTCCCGAAAGATGGACAGTTTCCTCGCTGATTTTTCTACAACAATCCGATCGATTGCGGTCCCGTCGGGTAACGGATGCCAATTGTGATGTGCGTAGAAGCAGAACGCTGTGGCGCAAATCGCCGCTAATGTCACAGCAAACACGATCATTTTGAAAACCACATCGGTGATGTTAACGAGCTGCCGGGAAAAGCAATAACGATGAGAACCTGGTCGCGATCCGCGACTTGGTGGTTGCCAATGCAGGTCCGATGCCGGATAAGTTCGCGGCGCTTTTTATGACTTCGATACGGACTCGCCTTGGTTATCCCTATCCCCTCGGCGCAACCTGGATGGGCGACGGCGTTAACTTCGCAATCTTTTCCGAACACGCCGCAGGCGTTGAGCTTTGCCTGTTCGACAGCATCGATGCTGCAGAGGAAAACATTCGCATTCCCATTAGCGAACGCACCGACCATGTCTGGCACGTATTTCTGCCGGATATGCGCCCTGGACAATTGTACGGTTTCCGCGTTTCCGGCCCATACGACCCGGAGCACGGACATCGTTTCAACAGTTCAAAGCTTCTCCTCGACCCATATGCGAAGGCAATAGCGGGCGAGGTGAGCTGGGCGGACGAAATGTTCGGATATGTGATTGGAGACGAGAAGGCGGATTCAGCCCAGGATTTTCGTGATGACGCCTGGGGAGTACCAAAGTCGGTTGTCATCGACACTGGATTCGACTGGCAGGGCGATAAGAAGCCGGGTACGCCGCTGCACAAGTCCGTGATCTACGAAGTGCACGTGAAGGGGTTTAGTGAACTTTGGCCGAATGTTCCCGAAAAATTAAGAGGTACTTATGCTGCGCTGGGTAGTGCCGCAGCCATAGATTATTTCAAACAGCTCGGCATCACCGCAATCGAGCTCTTGCCGGTGCACGCGCACATTGACGACAAAGTGTTGATTGACCGGGGCCTGACGAATTACTGGGGATACAATACCATCGGCTTTTTCGCGCCTCATGGGGAATACTCGAGCGGCGGCCAAATGGGAGAACAGGTCGCCGAATTCAAATCGATGGTGCGCAGCCTGCACGCGGCCGGGATCGAAGTGATCCTCGACGTGGTTTACAATCATACCGCCGAAGGAAATCATCTTGGCCCGACGCTCTGCTTTCGCGGTGTCGATAACGCCGCGTATTACTGGTTGAACGCCGAGAATCCGCGTTTTTACCAGGATTTCACCGGCACCGGGAATACACTGAATCTGCTTCATCCGCGCGTGCTGCAATTAGTTATGGACAGCCTCCGTTATTGGGTGGCGGAGATGCACGTTGACGGATTTCGTTTCGACCTTGCAACTGCTCTGGTGCGAAATCACGAGGGGGTAAATATGCTGCATCCCTTTCTTCAAGCCATTCGGCAAGACCCGATTCTTTCCAACGTGAAGCTCATCGCAGAACCCTGGGATGTTGGAGACGGCGGCTATCAGGTCGGAAATTTTCCCGGGCCATGGTCGGAATGGAATGGAAAATATCGCGACAGCGTACGCAGTTTTTGGAAGGGAGATGAAGGCCGCATCGGTGAGATGGGTTACCGGCTCACAGGCAGTCCCGATCTATACCAGCATGACGACCGCAGACCGTTCGCGAGCATAAACTTTGTCGTAGCACACGATGGTTTCACGCTGAACGATCTGGTCAGTTACAACGACAAGCACAACGAAGCGAATGCCGATGATAACAAGGACGGCGACAACAATAATCTCTCCTGGAATTGCGGCGCCGAAGGGCCAACCGAAGATCCACAGATCAACGCATTGCGCGAACGACAGCGGCGAAATTTTCTGACTACGCTTTTTCTTTCGCAGGGCGTGCCGATGCTGAATGGCGGAGACGAGCGGGGAAGATCGCAGGGCGGTAATAACAATGCTTATTGCCAGGACAACGAGATTAGTTGGTTTAATTGGAGCCACGACGAGAAGCAAAATCAGTTTTTGGAGTTTACCCGAAAGCTCATCGCGTTTCGTAATGCCCACCCGGTATTTCGACGTCCGAAGTTTTTCCAGGGCCGGCGGATACGCGGATCTGAAACCCGCGATGTCATGTGGTTCAACCCTGGCGGAAACGAGATGAGCGACGAAGAATGGGCGTCTCCATTCGTTCGTTGTATGGGAATGCTGCTGAGCGGCGATTCGACCGACGTCCTGAGTTTTGAGGGCGAACCGATTCGGGACGAAACGTTTTTGCTTCTGATCAACGCACATCACGAACCGATCCCGTTCGTTTTGCCAGGTCAGGAGCATCTCGAATGGCAACTTATTCTCGACACGATGGATCCGAACGGTTTTGTGACAGATCCAAAAAAATTCGCCTCCGGTGACGAGGTAAACCTGAACGGGCGCTCTTGCTGTTTGCTTCAGCTTGTAAGCGGGACGCAAGCGCAGGCTCGCGCGGAATCATGGAAAAAGCGTCACGTGAAGTTTCCTGCCCTGAGCGCAGAGGAAGAGCGTGCCCGGTCGTGAACGGCTGCGCCAGGCGAAATTCAGCCGCGCAAACTTGTTGCCAGAACCGAATTAATCTATAGAGATGTAAGGCGCATACTTTGATGCGCGACCAATTTTTTGGTCAGTGATTTCTCATGACACCGAGTTCGCTTATCATCGTCACTGATCGAGGCGGATTAAAGGCGTATCGGGTGAACGAGACCCCAACGCGAGGACCGAGTCTGCAATTGATCCAGGCGTTCAATATCACCGACGCGCACGGACGCTTGCTGGATAAGGTCAGCGATTTGGCTGGCCGATTCCCTGTGACCAACGGCGCGGGCGCCCATCACGGCCCGGGGTCCATCGCCGAACGAACGCAATTGGCAACAGAGACCGACCGCCGCATTCATAAGGAGCTCGCCGATCAAATATCCAAAATTGTTCCGCGCGATGGAAAGGGCTGGTCCTTTGCTGCGCCGGCGGAAATTCATGGCGCCATTGTCGATCTTCTTCCTGCAGCGGTACGCGACCGAATCGTCGAACATGTCAAGGCGGACTTGGTCAAAGTAGAACCAGCCAAACTCGTTTCGCGGTTTCGTTCATTGCAGCAATTGTGAAGTCACCGGGCCAGAACTTTTTGTTCCTTCAACTCAAAGGAGCGCGCTACTATTCAATTTGATTATGCAATTGCCTGTTAAGATCTCGTATCGGGGTCTGGAAAAATCTGACCAGATCGACAACCTCGTTTTGGAGTATGCAGCGCGACTGGAGAAATTTTGCGATCATATCAACCGCTGCGACGTGGCCATTGAGCAGACTAACCATACGCATCAAAAAGGGAATCCGTTCCGGTGCCGCATCGATGTGACCGTGGCCCGCGGCCATGAGCTGGTCGCTGATGA